>JAKFEZ010000067.1:0-5832 GCA_036675435.1 Ramlibacter sp.
ATGCGCCGCGAGCGCATCGACAACCGGTGGCAGCCCTGGCGCTGGGCGCTGTTCGATGTGCTGCCGAACGAGCCGGCCTTCGGCACCGAGCCGCGCCTGCTGCTCAAGAGCGACGATGAAGAGCGCTGGCTGTACCCGGGCTTTCTGGTGGAGTTGTTCCGCGATGACGCGGAGGGCTATTACCTCAACGTCACCACGCCGGCGCCGTGCTGGTTCGTGCTATGGCGGATGGAAGAGGAGGCCACGATAGCCGACGAGCCACTGGCGCGGCCGACCATGGTGTCCCTGAGCTATCACGACGCCGGCCGCTGGCTCGACGCCCAGGAAACGGTCGAGCAGGTGCCGGCCCCCCCGCATGTGATCGATTGGATGCGCGCCTTTGCCGACGAGCACTATGTGCTCGAGCCCAGGCGCCGCAAGCGGCCGGAGAGCTTCCGGGGTTTGCAGGACCGCTTCGGCAATCCCGCGTCGGTGACCACCGAAAAGAAGTACGGCGGAGGCAGCAATGAGTGACGGATTCCTCGGCCGCTGGTCCAAGCGCAAGCTGGAGGTGAAGGAGAGGGCGGTGGAGGCGCAGCCCGAGGTCCAGGTGGGGCTTGCGGTGCCGGCGATGCCCCCACCCCAACCCTCCCCCGTAAAGGGAGGGAGTGAAGACGAGGATCAAGGGGCTTTGCCCCCTCCCCCTCTGGGGGAGGGCGGGGATGGGGGCAACGCAGGCCAACCACCCCCCCTCACCCTCGACGACGTCAAGCTTCTCACGGCGGAATCCGACTTCACCCGCTTCGCCGCGCGCGACGTATCGCCCGAGGTCAAGAACGCGGCGATGAAGAGACTTTTTTCAGACCCGCGCTACAACATTCAGGATGGCCTGGACACGTACATCGGCGATTACTCCCAGCCGGACCCGATTCCCGAGGCCATGCTGCGCAAACTCGTCAGTGCAAAGTTCCTGGGCCTGTTCGACCAGGAGGAGAAAGCCGAAGCGCTGGAGGCCGAGCGGCAGGCAAGGGATGTTGCGGATAACCCTTCGCCTCAAAGCGTGGCACAGTCCGAACCAGTCCAGGCTCCCGAAGTACCCGAGGTCCCCGAACATGCCGACCCTGATTTGCGATTGCAACAAGACCATGCCGCTCCAGGAGAAGATCCTGGGCGCGGCACTGGGTGAGAACCTGACGCTGCACTCCAGCCTGTGCCGGCGGGAGGCCGGCGCCTTCCAGCAGGCCATCAAGGGCGGCGACGAAGTCATCGTCGCCTGCACCCAGGAAGCCCGTCTTTTCGGCGAGATCGGCAGCCAGACCGAAGGGGCGATTTCACCGGTCAAGTTCGTCAACATCCGCGAGACGGGTGGCTGGAGCCGCGATGCCTCCAAGGCCATGCCCAAGCTGGCGGCATTGCTTGCCGCCGCGCACCTGCCCGACCCGGAGCCGGTGCCCACCGTCACCTACAAGAGCGCCGGCCGGCTGTTGATCATCGGCGCGCTGGAGCAGGCCGAGCAGGCGGCCGGACTGGTCAAGGATGTTCTCGATGTCACCTTGTTCGCCCAAGGCGGCGCGGGCGCGCAGGAGCGCCGCTACCCGGTGCTGGGCGGTCGCATCGAAAGCCTCAAGGGCTGGCTGGGCGCGTTCGAGCTCAAATGGCTGCGCGACAACCCGATCGATCTCGATTTGTGCACCCGCTGCAACGCCTGCGTGGCCGCCTGCCCCGAAGGCGCCATCGGTCTGGACTACCAGATCGACCTGGCCAAATGCGCTTCGCACCGGGCCTGCGTGAAGGTCTGCGAGGCGGCCGGCGCCATCGATTTCACCCGCGAGGCGCAGCCGTTCAGCGAGCAGTTCGACCTGGTGCTCGACTTGCGCGCGCAGCCGGCCTTCCTGCAGCATGCGCCGCCGCAGGGCTACTTCCATGTTCCTCCGCCTCCCACTCAGGGGCAGGGCGGGGGTGGGGGCACGGCAGAGGGAATGCTCTCCGTTGTCCTGAAGCTGCGCGATCTGGTCGGTGAATTCGAGAAGCCGAAATTCTTCGCCTACAAGCAGAAGCTGTGCGCGCACAGCCGCAACGAGACGGTGGGCTGCAATGCCTGCATCGAGGTCTGCTCGGCCGAGGCGATTTCCAGCGAAAAATCCAGGCAGCAGATCAAGGTCAACCCCAGCCTGTGCGTGGGCTGCGGCGCCTGCACCACCGTGTGCCCCACCGGGGCGCTGACCTACGCCTACCCTCGCGCCGGCGAACAGGGCCGGAAAATCAAGACGCTGCTGTCCACCTACCTTCAGGCCGGTGGCAAGGCGCCGGTGCTGCTGTTTCACAGCCAGGAGCGCGGGCAGGAACTGGTGAACGAGCTCGGCCGCGCCGCGCAGCTGGGTGTCGCCCGGGGTGTGCCGGCCAACGTCATTCCGGTGGGCTTGTGGCACACGGTCAGCCTCGGCGTGGACGTCTGGCTCAGCGCCATCGCCTTCGGCGCTTCGCAAGTGGCCGTGCTCACCACCGGTGAAGAGGCGCCCCAGTACCGCGACGCCCTGCGCGAGCAGATGGATGTCGCGCAGGCCATCCTGAACGGGCTGGGCTACGCCGGCCAGCACCTGACCCTGCTGCGGGCCGATCACCTGAACGACCTCGATCAGGAACTCGGCCTGCTCGCCGCCAGCCGGACGGACGCCCCCGCGGCCGCGCGTTTCGCCGTTGCCGCAGAAAAGCGCGCGACGCTGGAAATGGCGCTCGATCATCTGGCCGAACACGCGCCGGTTCGACCCGACGCCATCGCGCTGCCGGCCGCCGGCTCGCCATTCGGCAGCATCGAAGTGAACAAGGACAAGTGCACGCTGTGCCTGAGCTGCGTCAGCGCCTGTCCGTCCAGCGCGCTGCAGGACAACGTCGAGATGCCGCAGCTGCGCTTCATCGAGAAGAATTGCGTGCAATGCGGCCTGTGCGCCACCACCTGTCCCGAGGACGCGATCACGCTCACGCCGCGCCTCCTCATCGGGCCTGGGCGCAAGGAGGCGCGGGTGCTCAATGAGACCCAGCCTTACGGTTGCGTGCGCTGCGGCAAGCCATTCGGCACCCTCAAGGCCATCGAGTCGATGCTGGGCAAGCTGGCGGGTCACTCGATGTTCCAGGGTGCGGCGCTGGAGCGGCTCAAGATGTGCGGTGACTGCCGGGTGATCGACATCTATTCCGCGCAGGACGAAGTCAAGATCACGGACATCTGATGGACCAAAGCGATATCACGTTGAACATCCCCGTCTCTTCCGCCCTGGACGAGGAAACCGCGCGGGCCGAGATCTACGGCCTGCTGGCCCAGTTGCTCTACGCGTCACCGCCGCCGGACACCCTGGCCGCGCTGCGGGTGGCGGTGACCGAGGCACCCGCGGCCGGCGCCTTCCTTGAGGAATTCTGGCGCAGCGTCGTCGGCACGGCGCGCGAGATGACCGACCAGGCCATCGGGGCCGAGTACGACGCGCTGTTCGGCGGCGTCGGCAAGCCCGAGGTGTATTTGTTCGGCTCGCACTACCTCTCCGGCTTCCTGAACGAGAAGCCGCTGGCACGGCTTCGCAATGACCTTGCGGCGCTAGGCCTGTCGCGCGACGAGGCGATGCCGGACACCGAAGACCACATCGCCTACCTGTGCGAGGTGATGCGCTACCTGATTGCCGGCGATGACGTGGCCGTGGCCAACCTGACACGGCAAGCCGAGTTTTTCGCGACGCACATCCAGCCGTGGGCCACGTCCCTGTGCGATGCCATCACTGCCCATCCGAAGGCCCGCTTCTATGCGGCTCTGGCCGCCTTCATGCGAGCCTTCGTGAGCGTGGAGGCTCAGGGCTTCGACATGCTCGATTGATGTCAGCCCCCACGCTCACTTCGTTCGCTGCCCCCCGGGGGGGGCCCAGCCCACCTTGGGAGCGGCCCGGCGGTGGTCTGAGCCGGTTCAGGCCTGTGCCGCGGCCTCGACCGGCGGCGCCTGGGGTTCGGTGAGGAGCCGAACGCGAAACAGCGCCCCCGCGCCCGGCGCGTCGTGGGCCTCGATGCTCCCGCCATAGCGCTCGACCAGCCCCTGGCTGATCCACAGGCCCAACCCGTTGCCATCGCTGCGGGTGGTGAAGAAGGGCCGAAACACGCTTTCTCGTCCCTGGGCCGGCAGGCCCGGCCCGCTGTCCTGCACCTCCAGCACCACACCGCACGGCGCGCCTTCCTGGCGCCAGTCGCGCGTGCGCAGCACCAGGACGCCGCCCTGGGGCATGACCTGGATGGCGTTGATGACGATGTTGAGCAGCACCTGCTGCAGTTCCTGCCGGTTGATGCCGGCGGGCTGGGTGGCCTCGTACTGCTTGCTCACCTCGATGCGGGTCTTGACCAGCAGGTGGCCCACCAGCACCAGGCACTCGTCGATCACGGCGTTCACATCCAGCGCTTCGACATACCCCGCGTACTCGGTGGGGCGGGCGTACTGGAGCAACTGCGTGACGATCAGGCGCATGCGCTCCACCTGCTGGTCGAGCAGCCCGAGCTCGGCCGCGACCGGCAGTGCGTGTGCGCCCAGCGTTTCGCGCATCAGGTCGAGGTTGCCCTGGATCACGGCGATAGGGTTGTTGATCTCGTGGGCTACACTGGCCGTGAGCTGGCCGATGGCGGCGAGCTTCTCCGATTTCACCAACTGCTGCTGCGCCTGCTGCAAGAAGGCAGTGCTGGCCGCCAGTTCGCGCGTGCGCTCCGCCACCTTGGAGTCCAGCTCGCCGGCCCACTGCTGCAGCTTCTGCGTCTTGTCGTCGATCGTGTCCAGCAGGTGGTCGAGATGACTGGCCAGAATGCCGATTTCGTCCCTGGCTTCGACCGGGCCGACCCGGGCCTCGTTCTCGCCTTCTTCTACCCGCTTCATGGTGCGATTCATCCGCTCCACGGGATGAAAGATGCTGCCCGCCCAGTGCAGCGAAAAGAGGGCCGCCAGCGCCATGACCACCAGGAAGATGATGCCGATCGCCGCCAGCATGCCGTACTTCACCAACTGGAACGGCTGCTCCAGGAACCCGACGTACAGCATTCCCACGCGCTTGCCATGGGCGTCGACCAGCGGCTGGTAGCCCGACACATACCAGTCGTTGACCACGAAGGCGCGGCCCAGCCAGGTCTCGCCGCGCCGCAGCACCGCGTCGCTCACTGCCTGGGACACGCGCGTGCCGATCGCGCGTTCGTCGGCGAAGAGGCGCACGTTGGTGGAGATGCGGACATCGTCCAGGAACAGGGTCGCCGTGCCCTGGCTGCCGAAGGGCAGTGCACCCTCCGGGTAGACGATGCGGTTGATGTGATCGACGAACGGCAGGTTCTGGTTCAGCAGCACGCCGCCGCGCACCAGGGCCACCACCCGGCCGCCATCGTCCAGCACCGGTGCGCTGGCCAGCAGCACCAGCGCGCGGTCCTCGACCTTGCGCTCGCTCGGCGCCGCATTGGGCGTCGCAACCAGCGGCGTGTGGATACGGCTGTCGAGGTGGGGCGCTATTCGCGCGAGCTGCCCGCTGTCGAGAATTGCCAGCCGCGCGCCGGGCGCCGCCTGCGCGGCCGGGTGCTCGACCAGCGGCGGCTCGTCGGGCGCCGCCGTCACCAGGAAGTCCAGGCGCAGCCGCTCGCGCTCGCGTTCCAGCAGCCGCGCCAAGGCTGCCTGGTCATCCGCCACGGTTGCCGCATGCAGCGCCCGGGAGGCGGCTACCGAAGCCGTGCCGCCGCCGACCTCGGCCACCACCTGGTTGAAGTACCCCCGCGCCACCGCCAGGTCGCTGCGAACCTTGGTGACCAGCACCCGGTCGTACGCGGCATCGCCCCACAGCAGCAGTATCCCCACCAGCA
>JAKFEZ010000197.1:0-5825 GCA_036675435.1 Ramlibacter sp.
CGCAAGAGCGAAGAGCTGTTCGTGCTGAACCTGCTGCTGGTGACGCTGGGGCTGGCCTGGCTGACCGAGCTGGCCGGCCTGTCGCTGGCACTGGGCGCCTTCATCGCCGGCATCCTGATTTCGGAGACCGAGTACAAGCACCAGGTGGAAACCGACATCCGGCCGTTCCACGACGTGCTGCTGGGGCTGTTCTTCATCAGCATCGGCACCCTGCTCGACTGGCGGCTGGTGGCGGAGCGATGGGGCCTGGTGCTGCTGCTGTTCACGCTGCCGGTGCTGTTCAAGCTGGTGCTGGTGACGGCGCTGGCACGCGGACTGGGCGCCTCCACCGGCGTGTCGCTGCGCACCGGCCTGTACCTCGCGCAAGCCGGTGAATTCGGCTTCGTGCTGCTGACGCTGGCCCAGCAGAACCGGCTGGTGTCGGCCAAGCTGCTCAATCCGATCCTGGCCAGCATGGTGCTGTCGATGCTGTTGACGCCGTTCATCATCATGTACACGAACCGGATCGTGATGAAGCTGGTTGCCAGCGAATGGTTGCAGCAGTCGCTGCAGATGACCACCATCGCGCGCAAGTCGATCAACGCCAACAAGCACGTCATCATCTGCGGCTATGGCCGCTGCGGCCAGAACCTGGCGCGGATGCTGGAGCGCGAAGGCATTCCCTACATGGCGCTCGACCTCGACCCCGACCGCGTGCGGCAGGCCGCCGCCGCCGGCGACTCGGTGGTGTTCGGCGACGCGGCGCGACTGCAGTCGCTGGTGGCCGCCGGCCTGGCGCGGGCCAGCGCGGTGGTGGTGACCTACCTCGACTCGGCCGGCGCAATGAAGGTGCTGGCCAGCACCCGGGCCCACGCGCCCCAGGTCCCGGTGATCGTGCGCACCCAGGACGACCGCGATCTGGAAAAGCTGCAGGCCGCCGGCGCCACCGAAGTCGTGCCCGACGCGCTGGAGGGTTCGCTGATGCTGGCCAGCCACGCGCTGGCGTTGGTGGGCGTGCCGATGCGCCGGGTGATCCGCATCGTGCAGGACCAGCGCGATGCCCGCTACAACCTGCTGCGCGGCTACTTCCACGGCGCCGACGACGACACCGCGGACGACCTCCACAACGAGCGGCTGGCGACCGTGACACTGCCGCTGGGCGCCGGCTCGATCGGGCGCGCGCCGGCCCATCTGGCATTGCATGCGATCGGCGTGCGGGTGGTGAGCCTGCGCGCCGCCAGTGGCAAGCCGGTCGACCCGGAGAGCAGCCGGCAGCTGGCCGACGGCGACACGCTGGTGTTGTCGGGCCGGCCGGAAACGCTGGCGATCGCCGAGGAGAAGCTGCTGCGGGGCTAGCCGGCAGGAAAAGTCACGTGAATTGGCCGACCAGGAGGGCTTCGCGCATGCGCACGGCCAGCACCGCGGCCAGGCCCTTGACCAGGTCGACGGCGAGCTTGGGGTGCTTGTGGGTGAGGGCGTCGAACTTGTCCCAGTTCAGGCCCCAGGCCACGCCCGGCTGCGACGGCGTGACCGTGGCGCTGCGCGGCGCGCCGGAGAAAAAGGTGCCTTCGCCGACCACCGTGCCCGGGCCCAGGGTGGCGATGCTGTTGCCCAGAATGGTCACGTCCAGCTCGCCGTCAGCCAGGATGAAAACCTCGCGCTCGCAGTCGCCCTCGTGCATCAGCGGGTCACCGGTCTTGAGGAAGCGGATCGACAGGTACGGCGCGAGCGCCTTCCACTCCTGCAGCGTCAGCTTGCATTGCAGGGCGTCCTTGGCGTCGAGCGCGCCAATGGCCGCCACCAGTTGCTCCACGTTCATTGCGTCTCCTCGACATCGGTTCAGCCGTGGAGTGTATGCGCAGAGTAATTATTTAGGGGGACTCACCACGCCACCCGAATACCACCCGGCGCGGCAACTCAGACCACCGCCGGCCCGCTCCCAAGGTGGGCTGGCCCCCCTCGGGGGGCAGCGAACGAAGTGAGCGTGGGGGCGGACATCAGTTCAACTCGCCGTACTGAGTGCCGCTGAGGGCCGGGCTGCGCATGTCGGCGTCGGGCAGTTCGGTGTCTTCGAAGCCGGTCAGCAAGGTATAGCTTTGCGGGCCGTGCTTGCTGGAGCCGTCGAAGGTGCGGGCGCGCGCACCGTGGGCGACGCCCACCGCCGCGGCCGCTGCGGCGGCGGGGTTGCTCACGCCGGCGGCCAGCGCGGACTTGAACGCCGCCACCTCGTCGGCCTGGATCGGGTCGAACCGCGATGTAGGGCCAGCGCCGGACCGCGCCGCCTCCAGGGTTGCCGGTTGCGATTCGAGCGCGCCCGGCTGGGAGTCGAGCCCGGCGGGTCGGGAGTCGAGCGGCGCCGGCTGCGAGTTGGCGGGACGCTGCTTGAGCTGGGCGTTGGGGTCGCCCACGGCCACGTGCTCATTCATGCGCCAGTACACGGCGCTCACCAGGATGTCGTGCCGGGACTTGGCGCCCTGGGCGATCAGGGCCTCGATTTCCGCCAGCCGGCTGGTTTCGCTGACGTAGTCGCGCGACAGATCGACCATCACCAGGAACTGCCGGCCCCGTGCGTCGAGCGACAGCACCTTGAACTTGTAGCTGGCCGACAGCACGCCGGCCCGCGTCATGGCTTCCCGCACCACCGAATAGAGCAGCTCGCGCCGGGCCATGCGCTCACCTTTGCGGTTGGCCGGCTGGGCATTGTCGACAGGCTCCTCTCTGCCGACCGGGCGGCGCGCCACCGGCCGGGTGGCCTCCATGCGGGAGAGTCCGGAGCTTTCGGCAAGCGGCTTGGGCTGACCGGCCGGGAACAACCAGCGGAACAAAGACATGGCGGGCTTTCTGATCGTGGGGCGCGGTCGCGTGAACTTTGGTTTGCCCGCGTTACAAGCCACAGTGTAGTTCTGCTCGACTGGAAGGCCTCGGTTTTTTGAACCGCCGGCCGGCCAAGGCGATGCATGGCCTCCAGCTTCCGTGAAATAGTTGCGCCGCGCAGACGCTGCAGCGAGTCAGGGCACCACGCGGGACACGCCCGCATGGGGGCGCTCAGGTGACGGCAGCCCGCTTGGGCTTGTTAACCAGGCGGCGCGACACCAGCGAGCCGAGCGCCATGGCAATCTCCAGGGCTACCGCCGGGTTGCGGTTGCTGAGCTCGGTGAATCGGATGGGCGTCAGGCACCAGATCTTGCTGGGACCGGCCGCCTGAACCGTGGCATTGCGCGGTTGCCTCGTGAAGAAAGCACCTTCACCCACGGCCGAGCCGGGGCCGACGACTGCCATGCGCACACGGCCCTTGGAATCTTCATAGTGGACTGTGAGGCCGCCGGTTTCCACCAGGTACAGGGTGCGGTCGAGCGCGTTCTTCTCGATCAGCACCTGACCGTGCATCAGGGCGAACGGCTGCATATAGCTGCTCAGCACTTCCCACTGGAAGGCGGTGAGCGACGGCGTGAAGCTGTCGATCGAATGGTTGTGGCTGACGGCCTGCATCAGTCCCTGGATATCGAACTTGATCGGGGCACGCAGCGGTACGTTCATGATGCTCGACAGTAGCCGCGGCCGGACCCAGGCACAAGGCACGTTAACGGCTGTTTACACCTGATACGGGCGCGAGCCGAGATGTAACTACCCCGCTCTTGCCGACCCTTATTTGCCTATGCAGAAACTGGAGAAGATGACGCCCAGCAGATCGTCGGAGCTGAATTCGCCGGTGATCTCGTTCAAGGCGTTCTGGGCCAGCCGCAGCTCCTCGGCGAGCAGTTCGAGCAACCGGTCGCCCGCCGCCAGGTGGCCGGCGGCCTGGTCCAGGTGCGCCTCCACCCGGCCCAATGCCTGCACATGGCGAGCCCGGGCGATGTATACGCCTTCGGGCGCCGACTGCCAGCCCGCGACTTCGAGCAGCCGGCGCCGAAGTCCATCCAGGCCGGTGCCCTCACGGGCCGACAACAACACGCCGTCGCCCGGCGCCGTCGGCAAAGCCTGGGCCGCCACCGCGTCCAGCTTGTTCCAGACGTCGATCACCGGCACCCCGCGCGGCAGCTTGTCGGCCAAGGCCTGGGCGATGACGCGGTCGGCGGCGGCGTAGTCGCTCTCCTGCCAGCGGGTCAGGTCGTGCAGGAGCAGCACCGCGTCGGCGCTTTCGATCTGGTCCCAGGCCCGGGCGATGCCGATCTGCTCTACCAGGTCGGCGCTGTCGCGCAGCCCCGCCGTGTCGATCACGTGCAGCGGCACGCCTTCGATCTGGATGGCCTGGCTGACGACGTCGCGGGTGGTGCCCGGCACCGGCGTGACGATGGCCAGCTCGGCGCCGGCCAGGGCGTTGAGCAGCGAACTCTTGCCGGCGTTGGGCTGGCCGGCGATCACCACCTTGATGCCTTCGCGCAGCAGCGCACCCTGGCGGGCCCGTTGCTTGACCCGCTGCAGCGTCTGCGCCAGCCGATCGAGCTGGCCCCGGGCGTCGGCCTTCTGCAGGAAGTCGATCTCCTCCTCGGGAAAATCCAGCGTGGCTTCGACCAGCATGCGCAGGTGGATCAGCGCGTCGCGCAGGCCATGGATCTCGCGCGAGAACTCGCCCGCGAGGGAGCGGCCGGCGCTGCGCGCAGCCGCCTCGGTGCTGGCGTCGATCAGGTCGGCGATAGCCTCGGCCTGGGCCAGGTCGATCTTGTCGTTGAGGAAGGCGCGGCGGGTGAATTCGCCCGGCTCGGCGACCCGCAGGCCGTGCAGGCGCGGCTGGCCGCTGGCAGGATCGATCTCGGCGCCGGCTTGCAGGCAGCGTGCCAGCAGCAGCTGCAGCACCACCGGCCCGCCGTGCGCCTGCAGCTCCAGCACGTCCTCGCCGGTGTAGGAATGCGGCGCCCGGAAATGGATCGCCAGCCCCTGGTCGATGATGCCGCCGTCAGCGGCGAGAAAGGGCAGGTAGGTGGCCTCTCGGGCTTTGAGCGCGCGGCCGCAGATCGCTTGTGCCAGCAACGCTACCGACGGCCCTGACACCCGCACGATCCCCACCGCGCCGCGGCCGGGGGCAGTGGCAATGGCGGCAATCGGCAGATCGTGGCGGGCGAGCATGGGGTATTGTCCCGGTTTGTCCCCTGGACTTCTCTTGTTCCCTCCCCCTCTGGGGGAGGGAGAAATTCAGCTCACCGAAACTTCGGCAAATTGAATTCCGGCGGCACGCCCATGCGCGTGTTGATCAGCCACTGCTGCGCGATCGACAGCACGTTGTTGGTGATCCAGTACAGCACCAGGCCGGCCGGGAAGAAGAAGAACATGACCGAGAACGCCAGCGGCATGAACCACATCAGCTTGGCCTGCATCGGATCCGGCGGCTGCGGGTTGAGCGCGGTCTGCAGCAGCGTAGTCAGGGTCATCACCACCGGCAGGATGAAGTACGGGTCGGGGGTGGACAGGTCGCGGATCCAGCCGATCCAGGGCGCGTTGCGCATTTCCACGCTGGACAGCAGCACCCAGTACAGCGCGATGAACACCGGAATCTGCACCATGATCGGCAGGCAGCCGCCCATGGGATTGACCTTTTCCTCGCGGTACATGCGCATCATTTCCTGCTGCATCTCCTGCGGCTTGTCCTTGTAGCGCTCGCGCATCGCCATGACCTTGGGATTGATGGCCTTCATCTTGGCCATGCTCTCGTAGCCCTTGGCCTGCAGCCAGTAGAAGGCGATCTTGATCACCAGCACCAGGCCCATGATCGACCAGCCCCAGTTGCCCAGCACGCTGTGGATCTTGTCCATCAGCCAGTACAGCGGCTTGGCCAGGATGGTGAAGATGCCGTAGTCCTTGACCAGGTCCAGGCCCGGCGCGATGCTCTCGAGCATCTTCTCCTGCTGCGG
>JAKFEZ010000015.1:0-5815 GCA_036675435.1 Ramlibacter sp.
CATCACGCGCTCCTCGGGTTCAAGGTCTTCGCGGCGTCCTTGATGGCGGCGCGAATGCGTTGATAGGTACCGCAGCGACACAGGTTGCCGGCCATGGCGGCATCGATGTCGGCGTCGCTCGGCTGCTTGTTGGATTCAAGCAGACCGACCGCGCTCATCACCTGCCCGCTCTGGCAATACCCGCATTGCGGCACGTCATGGCGCACCCAGGCGTCCTGCACGGCCTGGCCCACGCGCTGCGAGCCGACGGATTCGATGGTGGTCACGCTCTGCCCTTCGATCGCGGAGATCGGCATTACGCAAGAGCGCGTCGGCTGGCCGTTGAGGTGCACCGTGCAGGCGCCGCAGGCGGCGACGCCGCAGCCGAACTTGGTGCCGGTGAGACCGAGGTCGTCACGAAGGGCCCACAACAGGGGCGTTGACGGGTCGGCATCGACGGTGACCGTCTTGCCGTTCAATTGGAAACGAGCCATGGGTTTGCTCCGCTGCAGTTGTCCTGAGCTCGACCCGCCGAGGCGGGGTGCCCGTCGATGCGCGCCGGGACGAGCCGAGGCGCGCCGCAGTATCGGGCCTTGCCTGCCGCCCTGCGGGCCGCTGCGAAAGGCCCCGGTGTCTCGGGGGATTCAGTAGGCCGCGACCGCGCCGTTGCTGCGCGGATCGAAACCGCCCACCAGCAGGCCGTTGGCCTCGCGGATCAGCGCGCCGGCGTGGCCGACCGATTCGTCCCAGTCGGCGAGTGCCTCGACTTCGTGGCCCATGGCCCTGAGGGCGGCAAAGGTCGACTCCGGAAAGCGCGCCTCCAGCTTGAGGCTGTCGCTCGATTGACCCCAGGTACGGCCCAGCAACCAGCGCGGCATCTCGATGGCAGCCTGCGGCGCCATGCCGAAGCGATGGACGCGGCTGAAGATGGTCGCCTGTGTCTGCGGCTGGCCGTCGCCGCCCATCGTGCCGTAGACCATCAGGCGGCCATCGTCGAGCCGTGCCATCGCGGGGTTGAGCGTGTGGAAGGGCCGCTTGCGCGGCGCCAGCACGTTCACGTGCGACGGGTCCAGGCTGAAGCTGCAGCCGCGGTTCTGCCAGTTGATGCCAGAGCTCGGCAGCACCAGGCCGGAGCCGAACTCGTGATAGATGCTCTGGATGAAGGAGACCGCCCGGCCCTGCCCGTCGATGACACCCATCCACACCGTGTCGCCGGGGTCGGTCTTGCGGCCGAAGGGCGCTGCCTCGGTGAGGTTGATGCGCGCGGCCAGCTTGTCCAGCAGATCGCCTCGCAGGAGCGAGTCGGGCGCCACCGACATGAAGGCCGGATCGGTGACGTGCTGGTCTCGCAGCGCGAAGGCCTGCTTGGTGGCTTCGACCTGCGCATGCACGAAGGCCGGCCCGAGCGGATCGGTGTCCCAGCCCTGCAAGCGCTGCATGATGCCCAGGATCATCAGCGACACGACGCCTTGCGAAGGCGGCGTCATGTTGAGCAGCGTGGCGCCTGGCAGGTGCAGCGCCAGCGGTTCGACCCGCCTGGCATGGTGCGCCGCCAGATCGGCGTCGGTCAGAGGGCTGCCCAGCGCGGCCAGCTCGGCGGCGATCTCGCGCGCCAGCGCGCCGCGGTAGAAGTCGTCCGTGCCATGCGTGGCCAGGCGCGAAAGCGTGGCGGCCAGACGCGGCTGGCGGAACAGACTGCCCGCCAGAGGCACCTGCCCGTTCTGCAGAAAGGTTTCGGCAAAACCGGCGATGGGGCTCAACTCGGCCTGCTTGGCCGTCGTGCAGGCCCACTGGCTGTGCGTGACCGGAATGCCTTCGCGCGCATACCAGATCGCGTCTTCGAGCAGCCGCGACAGCGGCAGCCGCCCGCCCCATTCCTTCGCAAGGGCGTGCGCCGCGCCCCAGCCCGAAACCGTGCCGGCGACCGTGAGCGCGGCCACGCCGCCGCGAAACGGAATGCTGCCGCTCACGCCACGGCGGGCATGGTTTTCGAGCGTGGCCGCCGAGGCGCTGGCGCCGCTCGCGTCGATGCCCTGCGGCTGCGCGCCCGGGCCGTTGATCACCCAGAAGCCGTCGCCGCCGATGGAGTTCATGTGCGGGTACACCACGGCGATGGAGGCCGCCGCCGCGATCATGGCTTCGAGCGCGTTGCCGCCTTCGCGCAGCACGCTCAGTGCGGCCTCGGACGCCAGGCTGTGCGGCGCAACGGCCATGCCGCGGCGGCCGAGAAAGGAGTGGGTCATGAGGTCCGGTACGAGGTGGATACGGTGAACCGGATGATGCCTACCAACCGATCGCCTTCGGCAGCCAGGTGGCGATGGCCGGGAAGCTGAACACCAAAACGACTCCCACGATCTGCAGCCCGACGAAAGGCGCCACGCCCAGGTAGATGTGCCGCGTGGTGATCTCCGGCGGCGCCACGCCGCGCAGGAAGAACAGCGCCCAGCCGAAGGGCGGCGTGAGGAAGGACGTCTGCAGGTTCACGGTGATCAGCATCGCCAGCCACACCGGGTCGACACCGGCCGCGTTGAAGATCGGCAGGAACAGCGGCACGGCGATGTAGCTGATCTCGATCCACTCGAGAAAGAAGCCGAGCACGAAGATCAGCCCCATCAGGAACCAGATGTCGCCATTGATGCCACCCGGCAGCAGCTCGAACAGGTCTTCGATCAGGCCTTCGCCATGCAACCCGCGGAACGCCAGGCTGAACACCTGCGCGCAGACCAGGATGAACAGCACCATGGCCGAGATGCGCATGGTCGACTGCATCACCTCGCGCAGCACCGCCAGCGACAACCGGCGCGCGAGCGCCACCACGAAGATCGCGCCCAGGGCGCCCATCGATGCCGCCTCGGTGGGTGCCGCAACGCCGCCGATGATCGAACCCAGCACCGCGAACACCAGCGCCACCGGCGGCAGCGCCACCTTCACGACGCGCAACCAGAGGTCGCGCCTGGAAAGCGCATCCCGCTCGGCCAGTGGCACCGGCGGCATGGCGTTCGGGCGCAACATGCCGTACACCACGATCCAGGTGCAGTACAACGTCGCCAGCATCAGTCCCGGCAGCACCGCAGCCGCGAACAGCGTGCCGACCGACAACTGCATGATGTCCGACAGCAAGATGAGCACCAGGCTCGGCGGAATGATCTGCCCCAGCGTGCCCGACGCGCAGATCGCACCGCACGAGACACCCGGGTCATACCCGCGGCGCAGCAGCGTGGGCAGGGTCAGCAGACCGAGCGTGATGACGGTCGCGCCCACGATGCCGGTGGTGGCACCCATGAGCACGCCCACGCCGATGATGCCCAGCGCCATGCCGCCGCGCAGCCCGCCCGCGAGGTGGCCGATGACATCGAGCAGATCCTCGGCCAGGCGCGATTTCTCCAGCATGACGCCCATGAAGACGAACAGCGGAATCGCCAGCCACTGGTAGTTGGCGACCACGCCGTAGATGCGCGACGGCAGCAGGTTGAACAGGCTTTCGCCGAAACCCATGAAGCCGAAGACGAAGCCGCTCGCCGCCAGCGTGATGCCGACCGGCACGCCCGTCATCAGCAACGCGAAGAAGCCGATCAACAGACCGATCGCGAGCCACTCCTGAGGGCTCATCGCACGCCCTCCCTTGTTGTCGCGGGCTCGCCGGACAGCCTCAACGCTGCAGCAACGCCTTGCGCGAAAGCCTGCAGCCCGAACAGCGCGAAGCCGAGCGGGATCATCGCCTTGAGCACCCAGCGGTGGGTGAGCCCGCCGGGATCGGCCGAGATCTCGTCGATGCTGTAGGACTGCTCGACGTAGTTGATCGAATAGCGGATCACCAGCGCGGCAAGCGTCATGGCAAGCACGGCTGTCAGCAGATCGACAGCGGCCTGGCCGCGCGGCGAATAGCGCGCGTAGAACACATCCACACGCACGTGCTCGCCCTTGTTCAACGCATAGGTCATGCCCAGAAGCACCAGCGGCGCGAGCAGGTGCCACTCGAGCTCCTGGGACCACACCGAGCCGATGCTGAAGACATAGCGCAGCAGCACGTTGCAGGCCATGAGCACCACGATGATCAGCGTGAGCCACGAGGCAACGCGGCCGATCCAGTCAACGGCACGGTCCACCGCGGCAACGAAGGCGCGTGGCAACGTGCCGCTCGCCGGCCGGGAGCCGGCGGGAGGCTGGGAACTCATTGGCGCATCAGGCCGAAACGATCTTGCTGTGGTACGGCCCTTCGCTGTAGCCGGCCCAGGCGTCGTACTTCTTCTGGTAAGCCGTGTACGAGTCGTTCACCTTCTTGGTCATGGGGTCCTTCGCCACCGCCTCGGCGATCACCTTGGCAGTGACCTCGCGCAGCTTCTGGATCACCTCGTCGGGCAGGGGCCGTGCGATCACACCCTGGTTCTTTATCAGATCGTCCATCGCCTCGGCGTTGTTGCGCTGGCACCAGGCCTCGCTGATCACGTTGCAGGCCGCGGCGGCGTTCTCCACGACCGCCTGCAGATCCTTGGGCAGCTTGCCCCACGCCGCCTTGTTGATCAGCAGCTCGGACACCGTGGCCGACTCGTGCCAGCCTGTCGTGTAGTAGTACTTGGCGGCGTTGTGCAGGCCGAGCTTGCGGTCCTGGAACGGGCCGACGAACTCGGCGGCGTCGATCACGCCGCGCTCCAGCGCAGGGAAGATCTCGCCGCCCGGCAGCAGCTTCACGTCGACGCCGAGCGCGGCATACACCCGGCCGGCCAGCCCCGGGATGCGCATCTTCAGGCCCTTGAGGTCGGCGCTCGACTTGATCTCCTTCTTGAACCAGCCGGTCATCTGCACGCCGGTATTGCCGCAGGGCATGGCGATCATGCCGAAGGGAGCGTAGACCTCGTTCCACAGCGCCTGGCCGCCGCCGTCGTACAGCCACCCGTTGATGCCCTGGAAGTTCAGGCCGAAGGGCACGGCGGTGAAGTACTGCGCCGCGAAGGTCTTGCCGGTCCAGAAGTAGCTGTTGGCGTGGTTCATCTCGACGGTGCCGGAACGCACGGCGTCGAAGCCTTCCAGCGCCGGGATCAACTCGCCGGCGCCGAACACCTGGATCTTCAGGCGCCCGCCCGACATCGCGTCGATGCGCTTGGCGAGATCGGTGGCGCTGCCCGGACCCTCCATGTAGAACGGCGAACCCTTGCCGTAGGCGCTGGTCATCTTCCAGCTGAACTTCTCCTGCGCTCTGGCCACCGCCGGAAAGCCGAGTGCCGTGCCCGCGAGGGCTGCCACCGAACCGCTGCGCAGCAGCGTGCGTCGTGTCTGAGTCATGAGGTCTCCCGGAATTGACAGGACTTGCAGCCAGGCTCGACAACAACGGACGAGGCGGCGGGGCTGATGCATGCTAAGTGCGTGCCATAGCGGCGTCAACGCAGGGAAAGCGCGCTGCTCCATCGAGCGATGGCACCGTCATCGACTCCCGGCACGGGATGAACCGATGCTGCTTCGCAGCACGGCTGGTGCATGAGCGCACCTCCTTCGAGCAAACGCACTTCTCGAGGGCGGACGATTGCGCCAAGGAGACGCAGCGCACGAAGGCATCGCGATTCGGCTTTGTATGATCACGCGTCACTGTCACGGCCTCAGACGCAGGCCGAGCCCGAAGGACTCCATGAGGAAGAACGGAACGCCGGCGACCGCCGGGCTTGCCAAGGCAAGAACGGGTATCCAGGGTCTCGACGAGATCACCGAAGGCGGCCTGCCGGCCGGCCGGCCCACGCTGGTGTGCGGTGCGGCGGGTTGCGGCAAGACGATGCTGGCGATGGAGTTCCTGCTGCGCGGCGCCACGCAGTTCGGCGAACCCGGAGTCATGATGATGTTCGAGGAG
>JAKFEZ010000053.1:0-5814 GCA_036675435.1 Ramlibacter sp.
CGCCACGTGGTGCGTGAAAAGTTGCCGCGCCATGCCCGGGGCCAGGAGCAGGCTGCGCTGCAGGCGCGCGTGGGCGAGCTCGCCATGCAGCCGCTCGATCGAAAGCACCCCTTGTGGCAGTTCCACCTGGTCGAGGATTACCAGGGCGGCAGCGCCCTGATGGTGCGCATCCACCATTGCATCGCCGACGGCATCTCCCTGATCTCCGTGACGATGTCGCTGGTGGACGGCGGCGCGCCGCCGCCCGAGCGCCGGCACAGGCAAGCGCCTGCCGGAGCCGAAGACTGGATAGCCGAGACGCTGATCAAGCCCTTCACCGACCTCACGGTGAAAGCCCTGGGCGCGGCGGGCGACGGCGCCGCCCGCTCCCTGGGCATGCTGCGAGAGCCCGAGAAGGGCCTCTCCGGCTCACTCGACCTGGCCCGGCTGGCCTACCAGGTCGTGACCGATGCCGCGGCGCTGGCGCTGATGCCCGACGATTCACCGACCCGCCTCAAGGGCAAGCCCGGCACGGCCAAGCGCGTGGCCTGGTGCGAGCCGATCCCGCTGGATGAAGTCAAGGCGGTGGGCAAGGCGCTCAACTGCTCGATCAACGACGTGCTGCTCAGCTGCGTGGCCGGCGCCATCGGCGAGTACCTGAAGGCGCTGGGCGACGACGTGAAGGGCCAGGAAATCCGGGCGATGATTCCGGTCAACCTGCGCCCGCTCGACCAGGCCTACAAGCTGGGCAACCGGTTCGGGCTGGTGCCGCTGGTGCTGCCGATCGGCACCGACAACCCGATCGAGCGGGTGTACGAAGTGCGCCGGCGCATGAATGCGCTGAAGGGCAGCACTCAGCCGCTGCTGGCCTTCGGCCTGCTGGCCGTGGCCGGGCTGCTGATCAAGCCGGCCCAGGAGGCGATGCTCAGCCTGTTCGGCAGGAAGACCACGGCGGTGATGACCAACGTGCCCGGGCCGCGCGAGAAGCTGAAGTTCCTGGGCTCGACCCTGCAGCAGAGCATGTTCTGGGTGCCGCAGTCCGGCGACATCGGCCTGGGCGTATCCATCCTGAGCTATGGCGGGGGCGTGCAGTTCGGCGTGATCACCGACACCACGCTATGTCCCGAGCCGCAGCGGATCATCGACGAATTCACCCCGGAATTCGCCAAGCTGTCGCTGGTGACCTTGATGCTGCCCTGGGGGAATGAGGCGGGCTCGGAGTCCTGAATCTTCTCCCTCCCCCTCTGGGGGAGGGTTGGGGTGGGGGCAAGCGGATGACGCGCAGCTTTCAGGTCTGCTGTTCCTTGAGCCGGTCGTGCTCGTCCCGGTACGGCTCGCCGAGGTTTTTCACCTGGGCCTTTGAAAACACCTGCCGGGCTTGGGGGAAGAATTTTTCTTCCTCTTCCTTCAGGTGGTGCTCGATGCGATGGATCAGCTTGCCGGCCGTTTCCAGCCACTCGGCCGAGCCGTCGTCCATCTTGTCGAGTTCCTCGACCATCTCATCCATCTCGTGATGTTCGGCAATGCCGTGCCGCGCGGCGTCCACCGTCTCGTCATGGGCGATCAGGGGCACGTAGAACATGCGCTCCTCGGCGGTTTCGTGGGCGGCAAGCTCGGACTTGAGTTCCTCGAAGAGTGGCTTGCGCCGCTCCGGTTCGCCGATGGCGGCCAGAAGCCGTTGGCAGATCGAGCGCTGGGTCTCGTGGCTTTGAAGAAGGGCGGCAAATATATCCATGGGCGCCAGTCTGCGGGGCCGCGGCGGCCCGGCCTGTAGGCGCAAGCCGCGACCGGGTGGGTCAATCGTCCAGTTCGGCCCGGGCCAGTTCGACGTCCAGCCGCTCCGTGGCGTCCATGGGCTTGCTGGCCACGGCCTGCTCGTAGAGCCGGGTCGCCTCCTTCATCTTCCGCTCGCCCTCCAGCATCATCAGGCCGTTGGCGTATTCGATCATCCCGATGATCGAGGTCGGGTTGATCTTCAGCGCCTCCTGGAACAGCTTCAGTCCCACTTCCTTCTTGGCGCCATAGGTCATGCCGCCGATCAGCGTGCCGACCTTGTCGATGACCTCGGCGTGGAACGCGCCGAGCGCGACGTGGGCGTCGGCATGCCTGGGCTGCAGCTGGATGGTTTTTTCCATGGCTTCCTTCACCCGGCCGCCCAGGCCTTGCGCCAGGGCCTTGGCCACGCTGATGCCTTGGCTGTAGCGGCCGAGGGCGTACGCCTGCCAGTACCACGCGTTGGCGTTCTTGGGCTCTTCCGTGGCCTGGGCCTCGGCCCGCTGCGCCACGGCCATGAACAGGTCGAGCTTGTTCTTTTCCTTTTTCTCCAGGTAGTTGGCGTAGATGGCGGTGGCCTTGTTGGCCGCCGTGATGCCGCCGCCGCCTGCCTTCAGCCCCGCCTCGGCCGCGCGCTGGAATTCCCCGCTGTGGAAGAGCACCCAGGCTCGCAGCACGGCCGGGTCCTGCGGCAGCGGCTCGGCGTCGCCGGCATGCAGCCGGGCCCAGTGCCGCGTCAGGCTGGCGGCGTCGAAATCGTACTCGCCCAGGTGCGCAAAGGCGGTCCATTTACCCATCTTGTCTCCCTTCAGCCCGGCGGATCGCTGTAGGCCGCCACCAGCCCCAGCAAATGCATCCGCTGGCCTTGTTCAAGATAGGGTACCAGCAGATGGAGGACATGGTGAGCCCCGCGCAGCAATGCAAGCTGCGCGCTCTCGGGCTCGAGCGCCCGGCGCGGGTCGCGCACGTACTCGTAGCTCAGCCAGTAGGTCAGCACCACCACCATGCTGGTCGCCGTGGCCTCGACTTCGCGAGAGTCGATGCTTACCGCCCCCGCGCGGCTCATGCCGTCGAGCAGTGCCTTCACGGCGCGGGTCTTGTTTTTCAGGACCCACTGGAAATGCGTTTCCAGCCGCCGGTTCTTGGACAGCAGATCGTTCAGGTCGCGGTAGAGAAAGCGGTACTGCCAGATCAGCTCGAACAGCGTGTGCATGAAGAACCAGGCGTCCTCGACGTCGCGCACGCCGTCGCTGGCGTTGAGCAGCTCGGACAGCGATCGCTCGTAGCGGTCGAACAGCGTGTTGATCAGCTCGTCCTTGGCCGGATAGTGATAGTAGAGGTTGCCCGGGCTGATGTTGAGCTCGGCGGAAATGAGCGTGGTGGACACATTGGGCTCGCCGAACCGGTTGAACAGGTCCAGTGTCACCTCGAGGATCCGCTCGGCCGTGCGGCGCGGGGCTTTCTTGGCCATATCAGCGGCCGCCCGGCCGCCCGAAGGACGCTGAGTGCCCCCTCGGGGGGCAGCGAACAAAGTGAGCGTGGGGGTGTGTCATCGCGCTCCGAACGCTCCGAGCGCCTCGGGCGCGATGGCGTGCGCGAGGTCGTCGATGGTTCCCTGCAGCGAGGCCAGCGCCCGCCCCAGGCGCGTTCCCGGGGGCAGCGGGGTCACGAGATGCCGGCGCGCATCGTCCAGGACTTCGGCGCGCAGCGAGACACCGTGGCGCGCCAGCTTCGCGCCGAGCCGGGCGCGCTGCGAGCGCAGCAGGGCGCGGGTCTGCTGGTAGGCGTGCTCGGCGAGCTGCCGGCGCTGGCGATAACTGAAGGTGTTGGCCAGGTAAAGCTCGGGGTCGCGATGGTCCGGCTCGATCAGCACGATGTCGGTGGCAGGGTAGGCTCGCTCGTAGTGCTTCATGCCGAGTTCCATGCGCGAATGGATCATCGAGCGGAAGGTCTGGCTCAGCACCGCCGGCAGGCCGCCGTCGGCAATGCGCGGAATGGCGCGCCGCTCACTGGGCAGGCCGCGTTGCATCACTCGTGCGGCAAGCGGCTGCGTCGCGTCGAAGGGCACCAGCGGGTTGAGGCACAGCATGAGGTCGACGCCGTCGTCGAGCGCGACCGAGGCATGCAGCGTCTTCTTCAGCGCACCGTCCACGAAAAAGCGATCGTCGATTTCCACAGGAGGGAACAGCCCCGGCAGCGCCGAACTGGCCTGCACCGCCTTGGAGATCGGCACGTGGTCCCAGCCCGGGCGGCCGAACGGCGCCGACTCGCCGGTGTCCAGGTCGGTGGCCACCAGCGTCAGCCGGGCCGCGAGCCGGCGGAAGTCGTTGCTGCGCCCCTCACGCGAAAACAGCAGCGCCAGCCGGCGATCGATCAGGTCGTTTGAGAAGATGCCGGTCGGCAGCCCGGGGCCGAGCCGCTCCAGCGAGTGCGTGATCGAGCGGCCGCCCAGGGTGGCGCGCCACACCGCCGACGCCGCGAGACCCGGCCACATGACCGCGCGCCGGGCGAACTCGCCGTAGGCGGGCACCAGCAGCCAGGAAGGGTCGAACACATCGCTGGCGCCGTCGTCGTTCTCGATGAACGCGGCGCACAGCGCGCGCGGCGATATGCCGTTGGCCAGGCCCGCCGCGATGAAGCTTCCCGCCGACACGCCCACGTAGTGGTGAAGGCGCGTGAAGTCCAGCCCCTCCAGCGATTCATCCAGCGCGCACAAGGCGCCGATTTCGTAGATCGCCCCCAGCGGGCCGCCCCCTGCGAGCGCGAGCGCGATCCTGGGCATGCGTTTTTTTCTGCTTGTCATGAGCGGCCAGTGTAGGGTGCTTGCCGGCGTCGATCTGCTGCGATGCAGCAAAGCGAACGGCCAAAAAAAAGGCGCCGAAGCGCCTTGACCGAAGCGGCGCCGCCAATCAGGCGGACTTGCGTGCCGCAGCGCGCCTGGCGGGAGCCTTGGCCGCGGGCTTGGCGGCGCCGCCCGCGCCGCGGGCCGAAGCCGCGCTCTTGGCGCTGAGCTTGGCGACGCTGCGATTGAGCTCGTCGATGCGGTCGATCAGCACGTCGATGTCCTTGGACGAAGGCACGCCCAGCTTGTTCAGCGCCCGGGAGACGCGTTCCTCGAAGATGTTCTCCAGCTTGTCCCACTGGCCCGAGGCCTTGGAGGAGATGTCGGTGGCCATGTTCGCCATCCGGCTGGTGGCCTCGGAGATTTTCTCTTCGGCGGCAGCCTGGGTCTTGCGCTGGATGGACATGCCTTCCTTGACCAGCGAGTCGAACACCTTGCCGCCTTCTTCCTGAGCCTTGGCAAAAGCGCCGAGGCCAGCCAGCCAGATCTGCTGGGCCGACTCCTTCACGGTGCCGGACAGCTGCGCCGCCGTCTGCGCATCGGCGCTCGTCGTTCTCTGTGTTTTCTTGACAACCATGTCTCGCACTCCAGGTGAGGTTGGGAAAAACGCGCCAGGGTGCCTTGCACGCTGCTCGCATGCCTGCACTCTAAGCCTTGGCGCGCAGGCTATTTAGATGGCCCCTTCTAAACCGCTAGACGGGCGGCCCTAAGTCTCTTGCCCCCTCTCCCTCTGGGAGAGCGCCGGGTGAGGGCTGGATTCAGGGCCGGCCCCTCAGCGCACGGGTTTGTGCTGAACCATTGCGCAGCGGCTTTAAGCAAGAATGCCGCAGAGCAAAGCAACCCAACCAGATCAACAACCCGGAGGCCCCCATGCAGTATTTCATCACCGGCGCGACCGGATTCATCGGCAAGCGGCTGGTCAAGAAGCTGCTGCAGCGCAAGGGCGCCGTCGTGCACTTCCTGATCCGCAAGGAAAGTGAAGGCAAGGTCGCGGCGCTGCGCGAGTACTGGGGCGTGGCGGCGGCGCGCGCGGTGCCGGTGTTCGGCGACCTCACCAGCAAGAGGCTGGGTGTGAGCGCCGAGGACGTCAAAAAACTCAAGGGGCAGATCGACCACTTCCATCACCTGGCCGCCGTGTACGACCTCGCGGCCGACGAGGAAAGCCAGGTCGCCGTCAACATCGAGGGCACGCGCAACACGGTCGAATTCGCCAAGGCCAT
>JAKFEZ010000298.1:0-5802 GCA_036675435.1 Ramlibacter sp.
GGTCTGGTCCATGAACTGCGACAGCTGCGACGCGCCGAAGAACTCCTTGAGCGCCGCGGAAATCGGCTTGGAGTTGATCAGGTCGTGCGGCATCAGCGGCTCTTGCTCGGCCTGGCCGAGGCGTTCCTTGACGGCCTTCTCGATGCGGGCCAGGCCGGTGCGGTACTGGTTCTCGGCCAGCTCGCCGACGCAACGCACCCGGCGGTTGCCCAGGTGGTCGATGTCGTCGACTTCACCGCGGCCATTGCGCAGGTCCACCAGGATCTTGACCACCGCGAGGATGTCCTCGTTGGTCAGGACCATCGGGCCGGTGCTCTCGTCGCGGCTGACCTTGGCGTTGAACTTCATGCGGCCCACGCGTGACAGGTCGTACGTGTCCGGGTTGTAGAACAGGCGCTGGAACAGGGCCTGGACCGCGTCCTCGGTCGGCGGCTCGCCGGGCCGCATCATGCGGTAGATGGCCACGCGCGCTGCGAACTCGTCCACCGTCTCGTCGATGCGCAGCGTCTGGCTGATGTACGGGCCCTGGTCGAGCTCGTTGGTGTAGATGCACTGGATGTCCGGCACGCCGACGGTGCGCAGCTTCTTGAGCAGCGCTTCGGTCAGCTCGTCGTTGGCCTTCGCGATGATCTCGCCCGTGTCCTGGTCGACGATGTTGCGGGCGACCACGCGGCCCACAAGGTAGTCCTCGGGCACGCTGATGTGGGTGGTATTGGTGGTCTCGAGCTCACGCGTGTGGCGGGCCGTCACGCGCTTGTCCTTGGCCACCACGACCTTGCCGGACTTGTCGGTGATGTCGAAGCGGGCCACCTCGCCACGCACGCGCTCGGGAACGAATTCCATCTGCGCGCCGCTGTCCATCAGGCGGAAGTTGTCGTTGACGAAGAAGTTCGCCAGGATCGACTCGGGCGTCAGGCCGATGGCCTTGAGCAGGATCGTCACCGGCATCTTGCGGCGGCGGTCGACGCGGAAGTACAGGATGTCCTTCGGGTCGAACTCGAAATCCAGCCAGGAGCCGCGGTAGGGAATGATGCGGGCCGAGAACAGCAGCTTGCCCGAGCTGTGCGTCTTGCCCTTGTCGTGCTCGAAGAACACGCCGGGCGAGCGGTGCAGCTGCGACACGATCACGCGCTCGGTGCCGTTGATGATGAAGGAGCCCTTGTCGGTCATGAGCGGCACCTCGCCCATGTAGACCTCCTGCTCCTTGACCTCCTTGACCACCTTGGACTGCGGCGTGGAAGACTCGCGGTCGTAGATGATCAGCTGCACCCTGGCGCGCACGGCCGAGGCGTAGGTCAGCCCGCGGGTCTGGCACTCGCGCACGTCGAAGGCGGGCTTGGCCAGGTTGTATTCGGTGAACTTCATCTCGACAAAACCGTTGTGCGAGACGATCGGGAAGGCCGCATCGAAGGCGGCCTGCAGGCCCTCGACGGTGCGCCGCGAGGGCGCCACGTCGGCTTGGAGGAAGGCGGTGTACGCGTCCTTCTGCATTTGCAGCAGGTACGGCACTTCGAGCACGCTGTCGCGTTTGCCGAAACTCTTGCGGATGCGCTTGCGTTCGGTATAGGAATAGGCCATGAGATCTCCGGGCTATTGAGCTCTTGCGCAACTGACGCGCCCATCCCTGCGCGGGAATGGGCGTTGCTTGGCGGGTTGGCCACTACCAACCATGGCGGACGGCCGTGCATTGCACACGGCCCGAACCAAGGCATCTCCTGCAGTCGGGGTCAGAAGACACTCGAAAAAACTGGCGAACCCTCGATTGGGCCAGATCTTTCGGGTGCGTTCAGGCCACGCCCCAATAAGCACCAAAGGCTGGAGGCCCTTTGGGGAGCCTCCAGCCTCGGCAGGTGGACTCGATTACTTGAGTTCGACCTTGGCGCCGGCTTCTTCCAGCTTCTTCTTGGCCGCCTCGGCGTCGGCCTTGGCGATCGCTTCCTTGACGGGCTTGGGAGCGCCGTCGACCAGGTCCTTGGCTTCCTTCAGGCCCAGGCCGGTGAGTTCGCGCACGGCCTTGATGACCGACACCTTGTTGGCGCCGGCTTCCAGCAGCATCACGGTGAACTCGGTCTTCTCTTCCGCGGCCGGAGCGGCAGCGCCGCCACCGGCGGCAGGCGCGGCCATGGCGGCAGCGCTCACGCCGAACTTCTCTTCGATCGCCTTGACCAGGTCGTTGAGTTCCATGACCGTCATGCTGTCCAGCGCGGTCAGGAATGCGTCTTTGTCGAATGCCATTTGGATTGCTCCTTCAATGATTGGGGTTTGATTGCTTCAAGCCGCTGCCGGCGCCGCTTCGTCGCCGCCGCCCTTCTTGGCGGCCAGCGCGCCCAGCACCACGGCCGTGCGCGAGATCGGCGACATCAGCAGGCCGCACAGCTGGGCCAGCAGAACTTCCTTGCTCGGGATGCTCGCCAGCTGCTTGACGCCGTTGACGTCCAGGGCCTTGCCACCGTAGGCGCCGCCGCGGATGACCAGCTTGTCGTTGGTCTTCGCGAAATCGGCCACCACGCGGGCGGCGGCCACGGCATCCACGGAGAAGCCATAGATCAGCGGTCCGGTCATCTGGTCGGCCACCACTTCGAAGCTGCTGCCGCTCACAGCCCGGCGGGCCAGGGTGTTCTTCAGAACACTCAGGTTCACGCCCTGCTTGCGCGCGTCGCTGCGCAACCTCGTCATGTCGGCGACCGTGATGCCGCGGTATTCCGCCAACACCAGCGTCTGGGCTTGAGCGGCCAGGCCGGTCACCTCTTCGACGACCGCTTGCTTCTCATTGCGATTCAGACTCAAGGTCTACTCCTTCCAATTGCGCCGGCGGGTTGGCACCACGCGCGGCGCGCCTTTGCTGCAGCGACCAAACCTCGAGGGAACTACTCAACTTCTCTCTCGGCGGGATCGCCATCTGCGCTGGCCCGGCTGCCGGGTTGCCCCGGCGGCCGCCGATTAAGCGCATTGCTGCGCGCCAGCGGTCTTGGATGGCCTGCCGGTCTTCGCTTGCGCGGGGCCGGCAGCCCACCATTGCCGGCCGGTCCTTTCGGCCCGGCCGGAATTCCTGTCTCAGCCCTGCACCGTGATGGTCTGCGTGTCCACCCGGACGCCCACGCCCATGGTCGAGGACACCGCCACCTTGCGCAGGTACACGCCCTTGCTCGAAGCCGGCTTGGCCTTGTTCAGCGCGTCGATCAGCGCGGCCAGGTTGCCCTGCAGCTTGTCGGAGTCGAACGAACGGCGGCCGATCGTGCCGTGGATGATCCCGGCCTTGTCGACCCGGAACTGCACCTGGCCGGCCTTGGCGTTCTTGACCGCGGTGGCCACGTCGGGCGTCACGGTGCCGACCTTGGGGTTGGGCATCAGGCCGCGCGGGCCCAGGATCTGGCCCAGCGTACCGACCACGCGCATCGCGTCGGGGGCGGCGATCACCACGTCGAACGGCATGTCGCCGGCCTTGACGCGGGCCGCCAGGTCGTCCATGCCGACCACGTCGGCGCCGGCAGCCTTGGCTTCCTCGGCCTTGGCGCCTTGCGCGAACACGGCCACGCGCTTGGTCTTGCCGGTGCCGTTGGGCATTACCACGGCGCCGCGAACGACCTGGTCGGACTTCTTGGCGTCGATGCCCAGCTGCACGGCCACGTCGATGGACTCATCGAACTTGGCGGTGGCGCACTCCTTGACGATGCCCAGGGCCTCGGACAGCGGGTACAGCCGGTTGCTGTCGACCTTGCCCTCGAAGGCTTTCTGCTTCTTGCTCAGCTTGGCCATTTACACACCCTCCACGGTGACGCCCATGGAGCGGGCCGAGCCCGCCAGGGTCTTGATCGCGCCTTCGATGTCCGCGGCGTTCATGTCCTTGAGCTTGGTCTTGGCGATCTCCTCGAGCTGGGCGCGGGTGATCTTGCCGACCTTGTCGGTGGCGGGCTTGGCCGAGCCCTTGTCCAGCTTGATCGCCTTCTTGATCAGGACCGTCGCCGGCGGCGTCTTGATGATGAAGGTGAAGCTCTTGTCCGCGTAGGCAGTGATCACCACCGGCAGCGGCAGGCCCGGCTCGACGCCCTGGGTCTGGGCGTTGAACGCCTTGCAGAACTCCATGATGTTCAGGCCGCGCTGGCCCAGCGCGGGGCCGATCGGGGGCGATGGGTTGGCCTTGCCAGCCGGCACTTGCAGCTTGACAAAACCGACGATCTTCTTCGCCATGGTTCAGGTACTCCTTGCGGGTGCAAACGCCTCGGCATTCATGCCTCGGCTCCCCGGGGGTTTGCGGCTCTGACTGCTACCGCCGATTGCCGAGCCGGAGAGGCAATCGAACGGGTGAGGACAGGGCGGTTTCCCACCCGGCCTCCGGTTTACGTCTTTTCCACCTGCGAGAACTCGAGCTCGACCGGCGTCGCCCGGCCGAAGATGGTGACGGACACCCGCACCTTGCTCTTCTCGTAGTTGACTTCCTCGACGGTGCCGTTGAAGTCGGTGAACGGGCCGTCCTTGACGCGCACGTACTCGCCGACCACGAACTCGACCTTGTGGCGGGGCTTTTCCACGCCCTCTTCCATCTGGCCCAGGATCTTGGCGACCTCGTCCTCGGAGATCGGGGCCGGGCGGTTCTTGGCGCCGCCGACGAACCCGGTCACCTTGTTGGTGTGCTTGACCAGGTGCCAGGTGTCGTCGTTCATCACCATCTGCACCAGCACGTAGCCGGGGTAGAAGCGGCGCTCGGAGGTGCGCTTCTGGCCGTTCTTGATCTCGACCACTTCCTCGGTGGGCACCAGGATCTCGCCGAACATGTCCTGCATGCCGGCGCGGTTGATGCGCTCGCGGATGTTGCGCTCGACGGACTTCTCCATGCCCGAGTAGGCATGGACCACGTACCAGCGCAGGTCGGGGTTGACCGGCTTGGCGGGCGTTGCCGGCTCACCGGCCTCGCTGCGGGGCGTTTCGGTTTCGCTCATTGATTACTTCCAGCCCAGGATCAGGTCGTAGAAGACCCACTCGAGCGTCTTGTCGGTCAGCCACAGGAAGAGGGCCATGATCACGACGAAGCCGAACACATAGACGGTCATCTGGATGGCCTCCTTGCGGGTGGGCCAGACGACCTTCTTGACTTCCTTCCAGGAGTCGCGGCCGAACGCGGCGAAGGCCTTGCCCGACTCGGACGTCATGTAGACCACGAAGGCCGCGGCCAGTGCCAGCAGCAGCGCGCCCCACTGGGCCACGGCGCCCTGTCGGCCCAGCAGGTAGAAGCCGGCGACCCCGGCGATCACCAGGGCGACGGCCGCACCGAGCCTGGCCTTGTCGGCGCCGGTGGTGACGGTTTCAACTTGCGAAGAGGCCATGAAAGGCGTGTTCCTGCTTGTGTTTTCCACCGTTCCCTATGAACGGTGAAGCCCGTCGCTTGGGACGGGCCTGGTTTGTGGTGCCCTGCGGGCTTCGGTCGCCGCCATCAGGTGGCAGGGGCAGTAGGAATCGAACCTACAACCTTCGGTTTTGGAGACCGACGCTCTGCCAATTGAGCTATACCCCTTCACCGCTACGCTCCAACAGGAAACGTCCCCGCTGGCGCGGGGCCGTCCCTCAATTCTCGATCAGTTGGGGACAGAGCAGCTTCGCTGGTCTGTCCCCAATGACATTGGTTATTCCATGATCTTGGCGACGACGCCGGCGCCGACGGTCTTGCCGCCCTCGCGGATGGCGAAGCGCAGGCCCTCTTCCATGGCGATCGGGGCGATCAGCTTGACGGTGATCGTCACGTTGTCGCCGGGCATCACCATCTCCTTGTCCGTGGGCAGCTCGATGGCCCCCGTCACGTCCGTCGTG
>JAKFEZ010000316.1:0-5758 GCA_036675435.1 Ramlibacter sp.
CACCTGACCGAACCCCGAGCAGCTGACTTGCGTGGCGCCGTCCATCAGGCGGGCGAAGTCATAGGTGACCTTCTTGGACAGGATCGATTTTTCCATCGAGCTGATGATCAGGTCGGCCGCTTCAGTCCAGCCCATGTGGCGCAGCATCATCTCGGCCGACAGGATTTCGGAACCCGGATTCACGTAGTCCTTGCCGGCGTACTTGGGCGCGGTGCCATGGGTGGCTTCGAACATGGCGACCGAATCGCTCAGGTTGGCGCCGGGCGCGATGCCGATGCCGCCGACCTGGGCGGCCAGCGCGTCCGATACGTAGTCACCGTTGAGGTTGAGCGTGGCGATCACACTGTACTCGGCCGGGCGCAGCAGGATCTGCTGCAGGAAAGCGTCGGCGATCGAGTCCTTGATCACGATGTCCTTGCCGGTCTTCGGGTTCTTGAACTTGCACCACGGGCCGTCGTCGATGAGCTGCGCGCCGAATTCCTTCTGCGCCAGGCCGTAGGCCCAGTCGCGGAAGCCCCCTTCGGTGAACTTCATGATGTTGCCCTTGTGCACGATGGTCACGCTGGGCTTGTCGTTGTCGATCGCGTACTGGATGGCCTTGCGCACCAGGCGCTCGGTGCCTTCGCGCGACACCGGCTTGATGCCGATGCCGGAGGTGTCGGGGAAGCGGATTTTCTTGACGCCGAATTCGTCCTGCAGGATTTTGATAAGTTTCTTGGCCTTGTCGCTCTCCGCCTCGAACTCGATGCCGGCATAGATGTCTTCGGAGTTCTCGCGGAAGATCACCATGTTGGTCTTGTGGGGCTCTTTCACCGGCGAAGGCACGCCGTCGAAATACTGGATGGGGCGCAGGCAGACGTAGAGGTCGAGTTCCTGGCGCAGCGCCACGTTGAGCGAGCGGATGCCACCGCCGACCGGCGTCGTGAGCGGGCCCTTGATCGACACCACGTAGTCGCGCACGGCGTGCAGGGTTTCCTCGGGCAGCCAGACGTCGGGGCCGTACACCTTGGTCGACTTTTCGCCGGCGAAGACCTCCATCCAGTGGATCTTCTTCTTGCCGCCGTAAGCCTTGGCCACGGCCGCGTCGACCACCTTGAGCATGACCGGCGTGATGTCGGCGCCGGTGCCGTCACCCTCGATGAAGGGAATGATCGGCTGGTCCGGCACCGCCAGGGACATGTCGGCGTTGACGGTGATTTTCTGGCCTTCGGAAGGCACCTTGATGTGCTGGTACATAGGGGGAAACTTCTCCGGAATGGAACTTGTCGGTGTGTCCGCGGCGCGGCAAAACCTCCGGATTCTAGCCCTGAATCCGTCAGCCGCCTTACAGCGCCGGGCCACCGGCACAGCTTGGCGGACAGCCTCGGCACCGGTTTTGGTTTTCAGGATTCGCCGGCCTGTCAACCGATAGGCTCCAATCACCGTTACGGATGGGCCTTCCGGGTTCCTGGGAGGATTAAAAAAATCAGCCCAACCTGAAAGACGCATCATGAACAAGCTCCTCGCCACCCTCGTCGCTTCCCTGTTCGCCATGTCGACCGCCTTCGCCGCTTCGCACGCCGGCGCCCCGATGGCTGCCAAGCCGGCTGCTTCCGCCGCCGCCCCGGCCGCCGCTGCAGCACCTGCCGCTGCCGCCAAGAAAGAAGACAAGGCTGCTGCTGCCGACATGAAGAAGGCCGCCGCCGACAAGAAGGCAGCCGACAAGAAGGCCGCTGCCGAGAAGAAGGCTGCCGACAAGAAAGCCGCCGCCGACAAAAAGGCTGCGGACAAGAAGGCCGCCGCCGAGAAGAAGGCTTCTGCCGCCAAGAAGGAAGAAAAGAAGTCCTAAGCCCTGCGGCGCCTTCGCCATTCAATGCCCGCCTCGCGCGGGCATTTTCAATTGCTGCCGCCGCGCGCGGGCATTTTTTCAATGGCGCGCCACAATCTCACTCATGAAACGCAAATTCCTCGCCATCGCCGCACTGGCCTTCGCTGCGGCCTGGCCCGCGGCTGCCCAGGAGCCGCAGACCGACCTGCCGCGCGTGCGCCTGTCCGCCGGCATGCACCAGATCGACGCCCAGGTGGCGCAGACGGCCGGCCAGCGCGCGACCGGGCTGATGTTTCGCAAGGAGATGCCCCAGCATGAGGGCATGTTGTTTGTGTTCGAGCAGCCCAGCCGGCAATGCTTCTGGATGATGAACACGCTGCTGCCGCTGGCCACGGCATTCGTGGAGGACGACGGCACCGTGGTGAACATCGCCGAGATGAAGCCTCTGTCCACCGAGTCGCACTGCTCGGCCAAGCCGGTGCGTTACGTGCTGGAGATGAACCAGGGCTGGTTTGCCAAGAAGGGTATCCGGCCAGGCATGAAGCTGGCCGGAGAGCCGTTCAAGAAGTGACAAGGGCTAGGCGCGGCGCCGCCCTTGTCATAGGCTTCCCCGGGGACTTCAGCCGAAGTTGGCTTCGGCGAAACTCCAGTTGACCAGCTTGTCCAGGAAGGTCTCGACGTACTTCGGACGCAGGTTGCGGTAGTCGATGTAGTAGGCGTGTTCCCAGACGTCCACCGTCAGCAGGGCTTTGTCGGCCGTGGTCAGGGGCGTACCCGCGGCGCCGGTGTTGACGATGTCGACGCTGCCGTCGGGCTTCTTCACCAGCCAGGTCCAGCCCGAACCGAAGTTGCCCACCGCCGACTTGACGAAGGCTTCGCGGAAGGCCGCGTAGCCGCCCCACTTGCTGTTGATCGCAGCGCCCAGCGCGCCACCGGGCTCGCCGCCGCCGGCGGGCTTCATGCAGTTCCAGAAGAATGTGTGGTTCCAGACCTGAGCCGAGTTGTTGTAGATGCCGCCGGAGGATTTCTTGATGATTTCCTCGAGCGTCATGCTCTCGAACTCGGTGCCCTTTTGCAGGTTGTTGAGGTTGACCACATACGCGTTGTGGTGCTTGCCGTGGTGGAACTCCAGCGTTTCGCGCGAATAGTGCGGCGCCAGCGAGTCGATAGGGAAAGGCAGCGGCGGCAGGGTGTGTTCCATGGTTTTCCTCTTGGGGTTGTTGTCTGCTGAAGCCGATGATTCTAAGAACTAAATCAGCGGGCGGGCGCGACGGTGAGAGCAACCTCGCCGTCTGCAAGGGTTGCCACCAGCGGCTGTCCGGGATGCGTCTCGGCCGCGCGGGTAATCGGGCGGCCCGCCGTGTCGGCCAGCAGCGCATAGCCGCGCTGCAGCACCAGGCGCGGATCCAGCAGCTCCATCCTGAGCCGTGAACGGTCCAGGGATTGCGTTCCGAGTTGCAGGCGCACTTGCACCGCCTGACGCAAGCCCGACTGCTGCGCGATGACCCGCGAGCCCTCGTTGTGTATGCGTCCCAGCACCGCATACCTCAGCCGATGCGCAGCGCGGCCCAGGCGCAACTGTTGCCCCGCGATTCGCGCCAACGGCCGCCCCAGGCGCGATGCCGCCTGGTCCAGCCGCTGCCCGGCCACATCGAGGCGCCGGTCGACAGCGCCTTGCAGCCGTCCGCCCAGGGCCTGCAGTCCATCCGCCCAGGCTTCTCGCGACTGCGCCGCCAGTTCGGCGGCGGCGGTGGGGGTGGGCGCCCGCACGTCGGCGCAGAAATCGGCGATGGTGAAGTCGGTTTCGTGGCCGACGCCGCAAATCAGCGGCACCGGGCTCTGCACGATGGTGTGCGCCAGCTGTTCGTCGTTGAAGGCCCATAGGTCTTCGATCGAGCCGCCGCCCCGCACCAGGAGGATCACGTCCAACTCGCCCTGGCGAGCCCGCTCGTACAGCGCCAGCAGCGCCCGCACCAACTCGCCGGGCGCCTGGCTGCCTTGAACGGCCGCCGGCGCCAGCACCACCGGCACGTGCGGCGCGCGCCGGCGCAAGGCGGCCACCACGTCGTGCAGCGCCGCCGCGCCGAGCGAGGTGGCGATGCCCACGCCGCGCGGCAACAATGGCACCGGCCGCTTGCGGGCCGGATCGAACAAGCCGAGCGCCTCCAGCCGTGCCTTCAGCTGCAGGAAGCGCTCGAACAGCGCGCCCTGGCCGGCGCGCGACAGGCTCTCGACGATCAGTTGCAGGTCGCCACGCGGCTCGTACACGCCCAGGCGGCCCAGCACCTCGACCATTTCGCCGTCGCGCGGCACGAAATCCAGCAGCCCGGCCGCCCGGCGAAACATGGCGCAGCGGATCTGCCCCTGCGAATCCTTCAGCGAAAAGTAGCAATGCCCGCTGGACGCGCGCGAAAAGCCCGAAACCTCGCCGCGAACCGCGACCGGATTGAACCTGGCCTCGAGCGAATCAGCAATGGCGCGGCACAGCGCCCCGACTTGCCAGATTCGCGGCGCCAATGCTGCAAGCCCAAGCTCAGCCATTGGCCGGGCCTGCGTTCGCTACGGTCGAGCAGGTTTTAGTCCACAGCGCGGCGGTTCGCGCACCCGACAAGGAGGCTTCCCCGCAAAACGCTGATTCCGCCGAGCAAGTGGTTGATTTCATTGAATTTATTCCTGCTCAAAATGTCATCGATTTGTCATTTGGAAGCATTGGCGCGGCTTGGCAGGCATTCGAGGGGTATTTCTGCACAAAGTTATCCACAACTTCTGTGAGTCTCGTCCTACGATTGCAAGGTGTTTTCCTACAGGCCGCCGCGTGCACGATAATCGGCCGCTACTCAGCACTCGCAGTTCGCGCGGAGACCTTCCCTTGCTTTCGATCATACAAGCCGCAGGCTGGCCGATCTGGCCCCTGGTAGCCTGCTCCATTGTCGCGCTCGCCCTCGTGATCGAGCGATTCATCAGCCTGAAAACAGCCAAGGTCGCGCCGCCCCGCCTGCTCGACGAGGCGCTGGCGGTGTCCCGCACTTCGGTGCCCACGCCCGACGTGGTGGCCCAACTGGCGCAGAACTCGGCGCTCGGGGAAGTCCTGGCCAGCGGCTTCCGGGCCCTCAACTCCGACCCGCGGTGTACCGAGATCGACCTGCACGCCACTATGGAAAACACCGGACGGGCAGTGGCCCACCGGCTGGAGAAATACCTGAGCGCCTTGGCGACGATCGCATCGGCGGCGCCTTTGCTCGGCCTGCTGGGCACGGTGATCGGCATGATCGAGATCTTCGGCTCGCAGGCGCCCACCGGCGGCGGCACCGGCGGCAACCCGGCGCAGCTGGCACACGGCATCTCGGTGGCCCTGTACAACACGGCGTTCGGCCTGATCATTGCAATCCCCTCGCTGATCTTCTGGCGCTATTTCCGTGGCCGGGTCGACGAGTATCTGCTGACGCTGGAAATTTCGTCCGAACGCTTCGCGCGCCACCTCAACGGCCTGCGCGGACGTTAGATCTGCCATGAACTTCCGCCCGCGCAAGAAGGAAGAGCCGGAGATCAACCTGATCCCGTTCATCGACGTGCTGCTGGTCGTGCTCATTTTCCTGATGTTGTCCACTACCTACAGCAAGTTCACCGAGCTGCAGCTCAAGCTGCCGGTGGCCGACGCGGATGCGCAGCGCGATTACCCCAAGGAAGTGATCGTCGCAGTCACCAGCGATGGCCGCTTCTCGGTCAAGGGCGTGGCCATTGCCGGCCGCAGCGTCGAAGCCGTGGCGCAGGCCCTGGGCGAAGCGGCGCAGGCCGGCAAGGACAGCGTCATCATCATCACGGCCGACGCCACCTCGCCACACCAGTCGGTCATCACGGTCATGGAAGCGGCCAGGCGCATCGGCCTGAACCAGATCACCTTTGCCACGCAATCATCGGCTCAGGCCGGGAATCGCTGACGTGGCTGCGGCG
>JAKFEZ010000063.1:0-5737 GCA_036675435.1 Ramlibacter sp.
GAACACGAAGGCCTGCAGCACGATGATCAGGATGTGGAAGATCGACCACACGGTGCCGGCGATGATGTGGCCGATGGCCAGGCCGATGCCCGTGGCCGACAGCGTGAAGGCGCCGCCCATCAGAGCGATCAGCAGGAAGATCAGTTCGCCGGCATACATGTTGCCGAACAGCCGCATGCCGTGCGAGACGGTCTTGGCGACGAACTCGATGATCTGCATCGCGAAATTGAACGGGTACAGCGCCCAGTGGTTGCCGAACGGCGCCGTGAACAGCTCGTGAATCCAGCCGCCCAGGCCCTTGATCTTGACGTTGTAGTACAGACAGATCAGCAGCACGGCCACCGACAGTCCCATGGTGATCGACAGATCGGCCGTGGGCACGACGCGCAGGTAAGCGTGGTGCGGATCGCCGCCGGCGGCGCCGTAGATCTTTTCCCACAAGAAAGGGAACAGGTCGACCGGGAACAGATCCATCGTGTTGAGCAGGATGATCCAGATGAACACCGTCAGGGCCAGCGGCGCGACGAACTTGCGGCTGGTGGCGTTGTGCACGATGCCCTTGGCCTGCGAGTCGACCATTTCGACCAGCATTTCCACCGCGGCCTGGAAGCGCCCGGGCACGCCGGAAGTCGCCTTGCGGGCAGCCGCCCACAGGAACCAGCAGGTCAGGATGCCCAGGACAATCGAGAAGAACAGCGAATCGAAGCTGAACACCGTGAAATCGACCACCGCCTTGGGCGGATGATTCTGCAGGTGCGTCAGATGGTGAATGATGTATTCACCCGCGGTAGGTCCGTGTTCAGCAGCCATCTATTTACTCGTCTGTATGTTTCGTTTTTTTCGGGGTGCCAGCGCCAGCGCGCCCCAATAAGCCTGCATTGTCATCACCATGCCGATCAGCATCGCCGGCCAGCTCAGTCCCGCCACCAGCCTTGGCGCCGCGAGCAGCATCGCGACTGTCAAGGCGATCTTGACCATCTCCCACACCACGAACCCGGCGAATGCCGTCGCCGCATTCAGCGTCGAAAACCGCCCGGTCAGGCCGCGCGCAAAAACGGCCGCGGGAATCACCACGGCCATTGCGCCATAAGCAGCAGACCACCCCGCGCTGGCCTTTCCCGTCAGGGCCCAGGCGGCCAAGGCCACCACGAACCCCACTACCAGCTGGCTCCCGATCACTCGCCAGGGGGAGACCGGCGGGTTTTGTTCGCGCAGCCGGCGCGCCTCTTCGGCGGTCAGCGGCTTGACTGGGAGCTCTCCCTCGGCAGTCTCAGGAAGCGGGGCGACTTTTTTCATTTGAATTCGGCCCGGCCCTTTAACCCTGGAACTTCACAAAGCCCCTGATTATAAGTAGAAACCCCCGACGTTCCGCGTATCCGACCGCACTGTCGGGCTTTGATGTGGCGTCAAAGGTGCATTGCGCCCGGCAGCACAATGCGCGCAGCACACCAACACGGGCCTTCGATGCACAACCTCATCAACTTTTTTCACCTTGCCGCCGCCATTTTCTGGATGGGCGGCATGGCCTTCATGGTGCTGGCCCTGCGCCCGCCGCTGGCCGAGCAGCTGCCGCCACCGGCGCGCCTGCCCCTCCTGGCCGCCGTGCTGGGCCGCTTCTTCGTGGTGGTGGGCATCAGCATCGCCGTGCTGCTGGCCACCGGCGCGGCGATGCTTGCGCAAGCCGGCGCCAGCGCCCCACCGGGTTGGCACGCCATGGCCACGATCGGGCTGCTGATGATGCTGATCTTCGGCCACCTTTATTTTTCGTCGTACCGGCGCTTGCGGCAGGCCGTGACGGCCCAGGACTGGCCGGAAGGCGGCAGGCGCGCGGCCCGGATCACGCTGCTGGCCAAGATCAACCTCGGGCTGGGTTGGCTGGCCATCGGCGCGGTGATGCTCTGGCAATGAGCTTGCGCAAGCGGGTGGGCGTGGCGGTGCTGGCCCTGGCCCTGGCCGCCTGCGCAGCCAATCCCTATTACGACTCCGCGAGGCACCACCACACGCCGGAGGGCTTTCGCAACAACTACATCGAGCAGGTGAACAAGCCGCTGTCCGCGCTGCTGCGCTGGCGCTGGCAAGCCTGGCGCGAGGGCTTGCCGCGGCCGGCCGAAACCCCGACACCCGTGGTGGCGCCGGAGCTGGCCCGATTGCGGGCCAACTCGGCCGCCGCAAGGACCAACGGCAGCGCAACCGGCCCAAGCGTTCCCTCCGCCACCTGGATCGGCCATGCCACCACCCTGGTGCAAAGCGGCGGGCTGACCATACTGACCGACCCGGTGTTCAGCGACCGCGCGTCGCCGCTGCCGTTTCTGGGTCCGCGCCGGGCCCAGTTGCCGGGCATCGCCTTGAACGACCTGCCGGCGATCGACGTGGTGCTGGTGTCGCACAACCACTATGACCATCTGGACCGCGCCAGCGTCGTTGCGCTCGATCAGCGGGCGCAGGGCAAGACATTGTTTCTGGTTCCGTTGGGCCTGAAGCCCTGGATGGCCGATCTCGGCATCCGCAATGTGGTGGAGATGGACTGGTGGGACTCTCATGTGCACGAAGGGGTCGAGTTCCATCTGACGCCCGTGCAGCATTGGTCGGCCCGCGGCCTGGGCGACCGCAACCACACGCTGTGGGGCGGCTGGGCCGTGCTGGCTGCGGACCTGCATTGGTACTTTTCCGGCGACGCCGGCTACAGCCGCGATTTCGCCGACACGCGCGAGCGGCTTGCCGCCCGTCAGCCACAGCCTGGCTTCGACCTGGCGGTGCTGCCCATTGGTGCCTACGAGCCGCGCTGGTTCATGCGCGAGCAGCACGTGAATCCGCTGGAGGCCGTGCAGGCCCACCGCGACCTGGGCGCCCGCCAGAGCCTGGGCGTGCACTGGGGCACCTTCAGCCTCACCGACGAACCGCTCGACCAGCCGCCGCGCGATCTGGCCCGGGCGCTCAGCCCGCAGGGCTTGTCCGAGCAGGACTTCTTCGTCCTGAAGATCGGGGAGACCCGCTGGCTCGCGCCCAGGAATAGCGGAAGCCGAGCAAAATCCACCCCATGACCTTCGATCTGCTTCCCGAACTTCCCTGCTATCTCAACGGCGAATACAGCACGCTGCGCCACGCCAAGGTGAGCGTAATGGACCGCGGCTTCATCTTCGGCGATGGCGTCTACGAAGTCGTTCCGGTCTACGGCGGGCGGCCTTTCCGGTTTGCGCAACACATGGCGCGGCTCGACCGCAGCCTGGCCGAATTGCGCATCGCTGCGCCCATGAGCCACTCGCAATGGGGCGAGCTGGTTGATCAGCTGATCACCGCCTACGCCCAGTCACTCGGGCAAAGCCGGGTCGAGACCGATCAGCTGGTCTATATCCAGGTGACCCGGGGCGTGGCGATGCGCGACCACGCGATGCCGCCGGGCATCGTGCCCACCGTGTTCGCCGCCAGCAACCGCATCAGCCCGCCGTCGCCCGCGGACCGGGCCAGTGGGGTCGATTGCGTGAGCGCGGACGACTTCCGCTGGAAGAAGGCCCACATCAAGAGCATCAGCCTGGCCGGCTCGGTGCTGGCCCGCCAGCTGAGCGCCGACGTGGGCGCGGCCGAAACGGTGATGTTCCGCGATGGCTTCCTGAGCGAGGGCGCAGCCGCCAACGTCTGGGTGGTCAAGGACGGCGCCGTGACAGGCCCTCTGAAAGACAACCTGGTGCTGGAGGGCATCCGCTACGGGCTGATCGAGGAGCTGTGCCGCGAGGCCGGCATCCCGTTCGCGCTGCGGCGCATCGCGAAGGGCGAAGTATTCGAGGCCGACGAACTGCTGCTGTCCAACGCCAGCAAGGAAATCCTGCCGGTGCGCCGGCTGGACGGCCAGCCTATTGGAACCGGCGCGCCCGGCCCCATCTACCAGAAGCTGTACGCCGGCTATCAGCGCGCCAAGCAAAGCTCCACATGACCGATACCAATACGCCCAGCCCACAGGACTCGCGCACCGAGTCCCTGATCGAATATCCCTCGCAGTTTCCCATCAAGGTGATGGGCCCGAAGGTCGACGGTTTCGTGCACGCCGTCACCGCCATCGCTGCCCAGTTCGACCCCGGCTTCGATGCCGCCAGCGTCGAGCTGCGCGACAGCAAGGCCGGCAACTACCTGGGCGTCACCATCACGGTCACCGCCACCAGCCGTGAGCAACTCGACGAGCTGTACCGCACGCTGTCCACTCACCCCATGGTGAAGGTCGTGCTGTAGCGATGGAGACGAGCGTGCGCGGGCGGCTGGCGTACCTGCCCACCTACGAGGCGATGCAGGCCTTTACCGCCGCGCGCACCGAAGCCACCCCCGACGAACTGTGGCTGTGCGAGCATCCGCCGGTCTACACCCAGGGGCTGGCCGGGCGGGCCGAGCATGTGCGCGATTCCGGCGACATTCCCGTGATCGCGACCAACCGGGGCGGTCAGGTGACGTACCACGGGCCGGGCCAGGTGGTGGCGTATCCGCTGCTCGACCTGCGGCGCGCGGGCTACTTCGTCAAGGAGTACGTCTACCGGGTCGAAGAGGCGGTGATCCGCACGCTGGCGCACTACGGCGTGACCGGCCATAGGGTGACGGGGGCACCGGGGATTTATGTGTGGCTGGAGGACCCGGCGTCGCATGCACGCGTGTCCGGGGGCACGCCCGACCGCTTCCAGGGCCTGGGCAAGATCGCCGCACTGGGCATCAAGGTCAGCCGCCACTGCACCTATCACGGCGTCGCGCTGAACGTGGCGATGGACCTGGCGCCCTTCGAGCGGATCGACCCCTGCGGGTATCCCGGGCTGAAAACCGTGGACCTTTCTACAATCGGGGTATCTACCACCTGGAACGAAGCGGCGCAGGTGCTGGGCCAGAAACTCGGCACCCTCCTGTCTGCTTGAGGATTACATGAGCTCCACCGAAGTCGTGCGCGAAGCGCAATCCGTCGAAACCTACCAAGCCGGGGCCAAGCAGAAGGCCGCGGCCAAGCTGTCGCGCATTCCGGTGAAGGTGGAACAGCGCGAGGTGCTGAAGAAGCCCGACTGGATCCGCGTCAGGGCCGGCTCGCCCACCACGCGGTTCTACGAGATCAAGCAGATTCTGCGCGAAAGCAACCTGCACACGGTGTGCGAAGAGGCCTCCTGCCCCAACATCGGCGAGTGCTTCGGCAAGGGCACGGCCACCTTCATGATCATGGGCGACAAGTGCACGCGGCGCTGCCCGTTCTGCGACGTCGGCCACGGCCGGCCAGATCCCCTGGACGTGAACGAGCCGGAGAACCTGGCCCGGACGATCGCCCGGCTCAAGCTGAAATACGTGGTCATCACCTCGGTCGATCGAGATGACCTGCGCGACGGCGGCGCCGGGCACTTCGTGGAGTGCATCCGCAAGACGCGCGAGCTGTCGCCCGGCACTACCATCGAGGTGCTGGTGCCCGACTTCCGCGGCCGCGACGACCGCGCGCTGGAAATCCTGAAGGCGGCGCCGCCGGATGTGATGAACCACAACCTGGAAACCATCCCGCGCCTGTACAAGGAAGCGCGCCCCGGCAGCGACTACGCATTCAGCCTGAATCTGCTGAAGAAATTCAAGGCGCTGCATCCGGACGTGCCCACCAAGAGCGGCATCATGGTCGGCCTGGGCGAGACCGACGACGAAATCCTGCAGGTGATGCGCGACATGCGCGCGCACGGCATCGACATGCTGACGATCGGCCAGTACCTGGCGCCTTCGACCTCCCACCTGCCGGTGC
>JAKFEZ010000124.1:0-5687 GCA_036675435.1 Ramlibacter sp.
GATCAAACATCGCGCTTATGCCTTGTGCCTGGCCTGTGCCGCGCAAGCACTGGCCCTGCACCTTCCCGCCGGCGCCCAGGGCCTGCGGGCGCCGCCCGCGGCCGGCGCCCCGCCGGCATCGCGACCGGCCGACACCGGCCCGCGCGCCGCCGATTTCATCGTCGCGGTGGTCAACTCCGAGCCAATCACCAACAACGAAGTGCGCGTCCGCATGGCGCGCTTCGAGCAGCAGCTGGCGCAGCAGGGCCAGGCCGTGCCGCCGCGGCCCGAATTCGCCCGACAGGTGCTGGAGCGCCTGATCAGCGAAAAGGCCCAGCTGCAGCTGGCGCGCGAAACCGGCATCAAGGCGGAAGAAGGCACCATCGACCAGGCGGAGCTGAACGTCGCGCGGCAAAATCAGGTGGACGTCGCCGAGTTGCGGCGCCGCCTGGCCGCCGACGGCATCACAGTGGCGCAGTTCCGCGACGGCCTGCGCGACCAGCTGCTGCTCACGCGGCTGCGCGACCGCGAGCTCGAGTCGCGGGTCAAGGTCTCCGATCGGGAGATCGACGAGTTCCTGAAGGAGCCGCAGGGCGGCGGGCTGGCGAACCAGGAGATCAACCTGGCGCACATCCTGGTGGCGGTGCCGGAGAACGCCACCGACGCCCAGGTGGCCAGCTTGCGCGCCCGGGCCCAGCGGGTGCAGGAACGCGCCCGCGCCGGCGAGGACTTTGCCAAGCTGGCGCGCGAGTTGTCCGACGCGCCGGGGGCTGCAGCCAACGGCGGATTGGTCGGCCTGCGCAGCGCCGATCGCTATCCGCCGCTGTTCGTGCAGGCCGTGCAAAACCTGGCCGAAGGCGGCGTCAGCGAGGTGATCCGCTCGGGTGCCGGCTTCCATGTGGTGAAGGTGGCTGAGCGCCGCAAGGCCGGCCTGCCGGGCCAGGTGGTGCAGAACCGGGCGCGCCACATCCTGTTGCGCCCCAGCCCGCAGCTGAGCCAGGCCGCGGCGGTGCAGCGGCTGACCGATTTCAAGCGGCGGCTGCAGGCCGGCCAGGCGACCTTCGAGCAGCTGGCGCGGGAACATTCCCAGGATGCCAGCGCGCCCAACGGCGGTGACCTCGGCTGGGCCGGACCCGGCCTGTTCGTGCCGGAATTCGAAGAGGTGGTGAACAACCTGTCGCCAGGCCAGATCGCCGACCCGCTGGTGTCGCGTTTCGGCGTCCACCTGATCCAGCTGGTGGAGCGCCGGCAGGCGGCGCTGACCCCGCGCGAGCAGCGCGAAATCGCCCGCAACGTGCTGCGCGAGAAGAAGCTCGACGAAGCCTACGCGCAATGGGCGCAGGAGGTGCGCGGACGGGCTTACGTCGAGCTGCGAGAACCGCCGCAGTGAGTTCCATGCCTGTCATCCCGGGCTCGACCCGGGATCCACGTCTCGCCGGGTACCCGCGTGGCGGGCGACATATGGACTGCGGGTCAAGCCCGCAATGACAGCCAGGCACATCCCGCGCAAGCGCTTCGGCCAGCATTTTCTGGCCGACCAGTCGGTGATCGAGGCGATCGTGCGGGCCATCGACCCGAAGCCCGGGCAGGCGATGGTGGAGATCGGCCCAGGCCTGGCGGCACTCACCCAGCCGCTGGTGGAGCGGCTCGGCCGGCTCGCCGTGATCGAGCTGGATCGGGATCTGGCTGCGCGCCTGCGTGAGCACCCGCAGCTGGTGGTGACCCAGGCCGACGTGCTGAAGGTGGATTTCGCCGAGCTGGCCGCTTCCCTGCACGCCCCCAGGATACGAGTGGTCGGCAACCTGCCCTACAACATCTCCACGCCGATTCTGTTTCACCTGCTCGGCTTTGTCGGCGTCATCGAAGACCAGCATTTCATGCTGCAAAAGGAAGTGATCGACCGAATGGTCGCCCGGCCTGCGACCGGCGACTACGGGCGGCTCTCGGTGATGCTGCAGTGGCGCTATGAGATGGAGAACGTCTTGTTCGTGCCGCCCGAATCGTTCGACCCGCCGCCCAGGGTGGACAGCGCCGTGGTGCGCATGGTGCCGCGCGCCCGCCCCGCTGCAGTCGACGACAACCTGTTGTCCGAGATCGTCCAGGTGGCATTCAGCCAGCGTCGCAAGATCCTGCGTCATACGCTGGGGAAGTGGCTGGAGCAAAGAAACTTCGCGGGGGAGTTCGACATCCAGCGCCGTGCCGAAGAGGTTGCTGTGGAGGAGTACCTCGCGCTAGCCCTCACCCCCGCCCTCTTCCATAGGGAGAGGGAGTAATGCAGGCAACCCCGAAACAAACCTCTCCGGCGCGCCGCGCGCAATAACATGGAGCGCGCTTCCAAACAAAAAGGCCGGGTTTCCCGGCCTTTTTACGTAGCTAGCAACTCAACAAAACACGCAGTGTTTTTTGAGTTAAGCCGCTGTCAGCCAGTACCCCGCGTTGAAGGGGCTGCTCATTCGCAGCGCCAGCGGGGAGACGTCCACCAGTTTGTCGGTGGGCATCTTCTCGCCGTTCTCGGTCAGCGCCGGGACGCCGGCGGCGGTTTCTGGGGTTCCTTGAGCCTCTTTCGCCCGTTCTGCTTGGCTGGTGTGTGCAGAACGGGCTACAGAAAAGAATAGAAGCACCGGAACGGTATCTTCCGTTCGGCCCAGTAATCAGCGGTGTCGCGGAAGATGTCGAGCAGCTGCTCGCGTGCTTCCTTGTCGAACTTGGCGTTGGCCGGAATCTGCTCCAGCACCACGATGAAGCCGGGTTGCGGGCCCGACTTGTGCACCGGGTCCGTCATGCAGTCGTACAGGGCGTCGAAGTTTTTTCCGAAGTGCGCGGGCAGAATGAACTGCTGGGCGAGCAGGTCCAGCACGTCCTGCTTGCTCTGGGCCGTGGCCAGGTTGGCATACAGGAAATGCTGGCCCAGCGCGCTCGCCGCATCCTGCAGTTCCTGGACCCGGAAGGCCCGGATCGACTGCACGATGTTGGTCCGCACGCCCTTTAGCGCGTTTTCGGTGGGTTCTCGACGAAGTGGCATGTCCATCTCCGCGTCTCTTTCCATAGTCACAAACAGGTCCCGCTTCATTGGGGGTTCACTCCACGATCTTTCGAAAGCTGGCGTAATGGTCAGCGGTGTAATAACACGCATGCGGCGCCCTTGCGGGGCCGCCACACACGATGCGCCGGGCGCCCCGGTCGCGTGATCCAGGCGTGGCCACGGTGTACTCGCGGTAAAACCCGCGTCGGTTGCCCGGCAGCAAACGCTCCCGGTTGCCAAACACCGCGCCGTCCTTCCCGTACGGAAACGGTCCGCCCTGACGGATCAGTTCATAGGTTGCCCGGCCTTGCGACGGCAGCTCGGCCATCTGGATGATGGCCGGCTGGCTAGTCGCTTGGCGATCCATTGGCGACCTGGCTTGCGCCAGGGGCACGGTGATCGCGGCTGCCAAAAAGAAGCTAGTAAGTGCAAACTTGATAGCCGCAACGCGCGCCATGAACGGACCTTCTTCGGTGACCTTCGGGGACGCCATTCCGGGTTTCAGGGCTCCCAAGGAGCCTCGGGTAAACCCGGAAAATTCAGGCGCTAGTGTGACGTATCTGGCCCTGGAACGCAAGCGGATGCCCAAATTTTGGGCACCGCGGAAGGGCCTTTGCGCTCGGCCGTACGTTCGTTAAGTTAGCGCCAGCTGTCTAAAACGCGCTTATCTCGCCGCGTTCGCGTCCGCCACCGTCAAAGCCGCCATGTTGACGATGCGCCGCACGGTCGTGCTGGCGGTCAGGATGTGCACCGGCTTGGCCGCGCCGAGCAGCACTGGGCCGATGGCAATGTTGCCGCCGGCCGCCGTCTTGAGCAGGTTGTAAGAAATATTGGCTGCATCGATGTTGGGCAGGACCAGCAGGTTGGCGTCGCCGGCCAGGCTGCTGTGCGGCATGATCAGGTTGCGGGCGGCGCCGTCGAGGGCCAGGTCGCCGTGCATTTCGCCGTCCACTTCCAGCCAGGGTGCCTGGCTGCGCAGCAGCTCGAGCGTGTCGCGCATCTTCACCGCGCTGGGCTGGTTGCTGGAGCCGAAGTTGGAGTGCGACAGCAGCGCGGCCTTGGGCTTCAGGCCGAAGCGCATCATCTCTTCGGCCGCCATCACGGTGATCTCGGCCAGCTGCACGGCCGTGGGGTCGTAGTTGACATGGGTGTCGACCAGGAAGACCTGGCGGCCGGGCAGCATCAGTCCGTTCATGCAGGCGTAAGTACAGACCCCTGTGCGCCGTCCGATCACCTGGTCGATGTACTGCAGGTGGATCGCCGTGGTGCCCCAGGTGCCGCAGATCATGCCGTCCACCTCGTCCTTGTGCAGCAGCATCGCGCCGATCAGCGACAGGCGCCGGCGCATCTCGATCTTGGCCATCTGGGCGGTGACGCCCTTGCGCTCGGTCATGCGGTGGTACGTCTGCCAGAAGTCGCGGTAGCGGTCGTCGTGCTCGACGTTGACGACGTCGTAGTCCAGTTCTTCCTTCAGGCGCAGCCCGAACTTTTCAACGCGCTGGGCGATGATCGCCGGCCGGCCGATCAGGGTCGGCCGGGCGATGCCCTCGTCGACGATGATCTGGCAAGCCCGCAGCACCCGCTCTTCCTCGCCCTCGCACAGCGCCACGCGCTTCTTGGCGGCTATCTTGGCGGCCGCGAAAATCGGCTTCATGGCCGTGCCCGAGGCATACACGAAGCTCTGCAGCTTTTCGCGGTAGGCGTCCATGTCCTTGACCGGCCGCAGCGCCACGCCGCTATCGGCTGCCGCCTGGGCCACCGCCGGCGCAATCTTCATCATCAGCCGCGGATCGAAGGGCTTGGGGATCAGGTATTCCGGGCCGAACGCCAGCTGCTGGCCGGCGTAGGCGGCGGCCACCACCTCGCTCTGCTCGGCCTGCGCCAGCTCGGCGATGGCATGCACCGCCGCGATCTCCATTTCCACCGTGATGGTGGTCGCGCCCGAGTCGAGCGCGCCGCGGAAGATGTAGGGAAAGCACAGGACGTTGTTGACCTGGTTGGGGTAGTCGGTGCGGCCGGTGGCGATGATGGCGTCCGGGCGCACCGCCTTGACGTCTTCCGGCGAGATCTCGGGATTGGGGTTGGCCAGCGCCAGGATGATCGGGCTGGCCGCCATCGTGCGGACCATGTCGGGCTTGAGCACGCCGGCGGCCGACAGCCCCAGGAAGACGTCGGCGCCCTCGATCACTTCGGCCAAGGTGCGGGCCGCAGTCTGCCGCGCGAACGGAGCCTTGTCCTCGTCCATCAGCTCCTTGCGGCCCTCGTACACCACGCCGGCCAGGTCGGTGACGAAGATGTTCTCGCGCGGCATGCCCAGCTTGACCAGCAGGTTCAGGCAGGCCAGCGCCGCGGCACCGGCGCCGGAGGTGACCAGCTTGACCTGCTTGAGGTCTTTGCCGACGACCTTCAGGCCGTTGATGATGGCCGCGCCGACGCAGATCGCCGTGCCATGCTGGTCGTCGTGAAAGACGGGAATCTTCATGCGGTCGCGCAGCTTGCGCTCCACATAGAAGCAATCGGGCGCCTTGATGTCTTCCAGGTTGATGCCGCCGAAGGTGGGCTCCAGCGCCGCGATGATGTCGACCAGCTTGTCCAGGTCGTGCTTTTCGTTGATCTCGATGTCGAAGACGTCGATGCCGGCGAACTTCTTGAACAGGACGCCCTTGCCTTCCATCACCGGCTTGGA
>JAKFEZ010000287.1:0-27051 GCA_036675435.1 Ramlibacter sp.
GGGCGCGCAGTGAGTTGTACGACGGGCCTCGAAATCGAGCAAACACAGGGAAGGTGGCGCGAAGCGCCACCCGCCTTGTCGATGCGACGCGGCACGCCCGGCCCCGACTTTGCCGCGAGGTCTGCCCCAGAAGCACTCGCCGCGCAAACCAACTAAGCCAATGCCGGCACCCCATCCACCGAGGGAGAAGCATCGACCGGAGAACGTTCATCCCGCGTCACCCGAAACCACGCCGCATACATCGCCGGCAACGCCAGCAATGTAAGCACCGTCGCCACGATCAGCCCGCCCATGATCGCCACGGCCATCGGCCCCCAGAACACCGAGCGCGACAGGGGAATCATTGCCAGCACCGCCGCGGCCGCCGTCAACACGATGGGGCGCGCGCGCCGCACGGCCGATTCGACGATCGCGTCCCAGGCGGGGATGCCCTTGGCGCGGTCCTGCTCGATCTGGTCGATCAGGATCACCGAATTGCGCTGGATCATGCCCATGAGGGCGATCACGCCCAGCAGCGCAACGAAACCGAAGGGCCGGTTCAGCAGCAGCAGCGCGCCCGCGACGCCGGCGATGCCCAGCGGGCCGGTGAGAAACACCAGCATGGCGCGGCTGAAGCTGTGCAACTGCAGCATGAGCAGCGTGAAGGTGATGAACAGCATGATGGGGATGCCCGCCGCGATCGACGACGAACCCTTGGAGCTTTCTTCCACTGCGCCGGCCACCTGGATCTGGTAGCCCAGCGGCCATTTGGCTTCCACCGTCTTGAGCTGCGGCAGCAACTGCTCGGTCACGGTGGCGCCCTGCAGGCCTTCCACGATGTCGGCTTGCACCGTGATCGCGTAATCGCGGTTCTCGCGCCACATCACGCCCGGCTCCCAGCTGAACACCGGCTTGGCGATCTGCGTCAGCGGGATCGACCGGCCCGATGCCGTCGGCAGGTAGGCGTTAGCGATGTCGGTGATGGCGTTGCGCTCGTCCAGCGGCTGGCGCAGCACGATGTCGATCAGCTTGTCGCCTTCTCGGAACTGGCCCACGTTGGTGCCCGCCAGGATGGTCCTGGAGGCCTGCGCGATCGACTGGCTGGTGACACCCAGCGCGCGCGCCTTCGACTGGTCGACTTCGAGCCGCAGCACCTTTACCGATTCGTTCCAGTTGTCGTTGACGCCGCGCGTGTTGGCGTTGGCGCGCATCACCGCCTTGACCTCGTCGGCGCGTTCGCGCAGGGCGATGGGGTCGGGTCCGACCACGCGGAACTGCACCGGGTAAGGCACGGGGGGTCCGTTGGGCAATAGCTTGACGCGGCCGCGCACCTCGGGGAATTCCTGGGCCAGCAATGCCGGCAGCTTGACGCGCAGCGACTCGCGCAGCTTCAGGTCGGCCGGCATCACGATGAACTGCGAAACGTTGGTCTGCGGGAAGACCTGATCCAGCGGCAGGTAGAACCGCGGCACGCCCGAGCCCACCCAGGTGCTGACGCCGGTCACGCCGGGCTCGTTGCGCAGGCGCTGCTCGACGCGGCGGGTGGCTTCCTCGTTGGCGGCGAAAGACGTGCCTTCGGGAAACCAGATGTCCACCATGATTTCGGGGCGGCTGGAATCGGGGAAGAACTGCTGCTGCACCTGCCCCATGCCCACGATGCCGAGGGCGAACGTGAGGACGGTGGCGCCGATGGTGATCCAGCGGTGCTCCACGCACCAGTCGACCGTGCGGCGGAAGGTGCGGTAGAACGGCGTGTCGAAATGCTCGTGGTGGTCGGGCTCGCCCTCTGCGGGCAGCGGCTTGGCCTTCAGCAGCAAGGTCCCGAGGTAGGGCACGAAATACACTGACACCAGCCAGCTCAGCACCAGCGCGATCACAGTGACGGCGAAGATGGCGTAGGTGTACTCGCCTACCGTCGATTTCGCCATGCCGATCGGCAGGAAGCCCGCGGCGGTGATCAGGGTGCCGGTCAGCATCGGCATGGCCGTGATCTCGTAGGCAAAGGTGGCGGCGCGCACCTTGTCGTAGCCCTCCTCCATCTTGCGCACCATCATCTCCACGGCAATGATCGCGTCGTCCACCAGCAGACCGAGGGCGATGATCAGCGAACCCAGCGATATCTTGTGCAACCCGATATCCAGGTAGTCCATCGCGAGGAAGGTGACGGCCAGCACCAGGGGAATGGTGATGCCCACCACCAGGCCCGGCCGCATGTCGACGTACCAGCGCTTCCACAATGGCAGGCGAGCCGCGTCGGGGCGCTTGTGAAGGCCGAGCGCGATGAAGCTCACTGCCAGCACGATCAGCACGGCCTCGACCAGCGTGCGGACGAATTCGTTGACGGAGTTGGCCACCGCGCGCGGCTGGTCCTGCAACTGCACCAGCTTGACGCCGGCGGGCAGGCCGTCCTCGATGCGGTTGAACGTCGTCTTGAGCGACTTGCCGAGCTGGATGATGTCGCCGCCCTTGGCCATCGAGACGCCCAGAGCGATCACCTCCTTGCCCTGGTGGCGCACTTTCACCACCGGCGGGTCGACATAGCCGCGCGAGATGGTGGCGATGTCGCCCAGGCGAAGCTGGTTGCCGCCGGCACTGGTGCCGGGGCCGTAACCGGCGCCGCGGATCGGCATCGCCCGCAGCTCTTCCACCGCCTTGAACTGGCCGCCCACGCGCACCTGCACCACATCCAGCGGCGTCTGTACGGCGCCGGCCGACTCCACCACGTTCTGCTGGCCCAGCTGCTGCAGCACCTGGTTCAGGTCGAGGCCCAGCTGCGCCAGCCGCTTTTGCGACACCTCGACATAGACTTTCTCGTCCTGCGCACCGAAAAGCTCGACCTTGGCGACATCGGGCACGCGCAGCAGCTGCTGGCGCACGTCGTCGGCAAAGGTCTTGAGCTCGGCGTAGCTGAAGCCATCGGACTCCAGCGCGTAGATCACGCCGTAGACGTCGCCGAAGTCGTCGTTGAAAAACGGCCCCTGCACGCCGCCCGGCAACTGGAAGCGCATGTCGCCGATCTTCTTGCGCACGGTGTACCAGACGTTGGCCACGTCGCCCGGCTTGGACGAATCCTTGATCTGGAAAATGATCTGCGACTCGCCCGGCTTGGAGTAGCTGCGGATCTTGTCGGCATAGGGCGCCTCCTGCAGGGCGCGCTCGAGCTTGTCGGTCACCTGCTCGGCCACCTGCTGCGCCGTGGCGCCGGGCCAGTAGGTGCGAACCACCATGGCGCGGAACGTGAACGGTGGGTCTTCGTCCTGCCCCAACTGGAAGTACGCCGCGAACCCCAGCAGCATCAGCACCACCATCAGGTAGCGTGTCAGCGCCGGGTGGTCCAGCGCCCATCTGGAAAGGTTGAACGTCTGTTTGGGCTGTACCTGTACGGAGGGAGCCTGCGCGGATGGATCCTGCGGGGTTCTCATGGCTGCCTCACTTTGCGATTGGCAGCATGGCGGCCTGGGCCGCGCCGGGCGCCGCCGGCGGCAGCTTGGGAGCCGAAAGCTTGTCCTGGTAGATGGAGACTTTCTGGCCCGGCGACAGCACATGCACCCCGGCCGACACCACCAGCATGCCGGGCTGCAATCCTGCCGCGATCACGGCCTCGTTGCCGTCGGCCGTGGCGATCTGCACCGGTTGTGACTTCAAGGTCATGGTCGGCTGGTCGAGCACCCACACGGCGGTGCCCTGCCCCTCCTTGCGCAGCGCGCTGGTGGGCAGCTTGATCACGGGCGTGCCGATCTGGCTCAGGGACTGAGGCGAGACAGAGACGGTGGAGCCCAGCGACGGTGTTGCCGAGGCGTCGAGCGACACCTTGACCGGGTAGGTGCGCGTGACCGGGTCGGCGCTGGCCGAAATCTCCCGCACCTTGCCGTGCAGCGCGGCATTGCCCGACCAGGCCCGCACCGCGACGTCCGAGCCGGCCTTGATGGCGCCCACCTTGTCTTCCGGCACCGAGAACACCACATCGCGCGGGCCGTCGCGCGCGATGCGCACCACGGGCATGCCCGCCGTCACCACCTGGCCCGGCTCGGCTTCGATCGCGGTGACCACGCCCGCTGCATCGGCCAGCAGGCTGGTATAGCTGGCCTGGTTGCCCTGAGACGCCAGTTGCGCCCGGGCCTGGTCCAGCTGGGCCTGGGCCGCCTTGAGCGTCGCCTCGCGCCGCTCCAGCTCGGCGCCGCTGATGAAGTTCTGGTCTTTCAGCGTTGCGTAGCGCTTGAAATCGGCCGCTGCCAGATCGCGGTTGGTGCTGGCCGCAGCCACCTGCGCGCGTGCCGCATCGGCGGCCAGCTGGTAGTCTCGTGGATCCAGCTGTGCGAGTACCTGGCCTGCCGCCACGCGCTGACCCAGTTCGGCCTGGCGCTTGACGATCTTGCCGCCGACCCGAAAGCCCAGCCGGGACTCGACGCGCGCCCGCACCTCGCCGGCGAATTCATGGCCCGATTCGAAGCTGTCCACGCCGACCGCTGTCACCTTCACGGCGCGAATCGGCTCTTGCGGCGGTTCGGCTTGGGTGCAGGCGGAAAGCCCCAGGAGGGCTGCCAGCGCAAGGCTGGAGAAAGCGGTCGAACTGAAGACCAAGGACGGTTTCGGCATGGCACACCTGAGCTGAAAGTACGCTTAAAAAAGTCACTAATGACTGACCGGTTAGTAATCTAGGGGAATCACCTAGGCTTGTCAAGCGACAATCCACGCCATACCACCATGCCTCAGCCTTCCCGTTTCGCACCCGACATGCTGGCGCTCCTGCGTGGCGTTTCCCGGTCGTTCTATGTCTCCATCCGGCTGCTGCCGGCCCCGCTGCGGCGGCCGATCGCGGTGGCCTACCTGCTGGCCCGGGCCTGCGACACGGTGGCCGACACCGCCGAGCTGGCCACCGCCCCGCGACGGGAAATGCTGGAAACTTTGGCCGCGGCCATCGAAGGGCGCGTTGCGGCGCAGGACGCGGCCGCGCAAGCCGAGCGCTTCGCGCCGCTGCAGCACGATCCCAAGGAACGCGCACTCATCGAATCGTTCGGCCAGTGCCTGCAGTGGCTGCAAGCGCTGGAGCCAGAAGACCGCGATGACGTCCGCGGCGTGCTGCGCAGCATTGCCCGGGGCCAGGCCCTGGACATCGAGCGATTCGCGCCTGACCTGCCGCTGCGGGCGCTGGCCACGGCGCAAGAACTCGATGAATACACCTATCTGGTGGCGGGCTGCGTCGGCGAGTTCTGGACCGACCTGTGCTTCCGCCACCTGCCGGCCTTCGCCGACCGGCCCCGCCAGGAGATGCGCGAACTGGGGCGCGCCTACGGCATGGGCCTGCAACTGGTGAACATCGTGCGCGACGCCGGCGAAGACCTGGCGCTGGGCCGCTGCTATTTTCCGGCCGATGAACTGGCAGCGATCGGGGTCGACCCCGTCGGCCTGAAGGACGATCCTGCACGCCTGGGCGAAGTCTGGGCGCGCTGGCACGCGCAGGCCGGTCGCCAGGTGGCGCTGGGCATGCGCTACGCCGACGCCGTGGCCAGCCGCCGGGTGCGAGCCGCGAGTGCGATGCCGGCCCTGCTGGCTGCCCGGACCCTGGCCCTGTTGGGAGAAACCGGGCCGCAGCGTGCGCCGCAGAAGGTGAAGGTGCCGCGTCGTGAAGTTCGCGCCATGATGGCCCGCCTTGCGTGGACCTTGGCCGGGCGCGCGCCGATGCAGGCGCTGTACGCCCGCCTGGTCGTTCCGGGGCCGCGCGGCGGATGGGACAATCCTGCGCCATGACACCTCAACAGTACGTTCAGGAAAAGGCGGCTGCGTCGGGGAGCAGCTTCTACTACGCCTTCCTGTTCCTGCCCAAGCCGAGGCGCGCCGCCATCACCGCGTTCTACGCCTTCTGCCGCGAAGTCGATGACGTGGTCGACGAGGTGACGGACCCGGGTGTGGCGCGCACCAAGCTGGCGTGGTGGCAGGCCGAAGTGGCGAAGTCGTTTCGCGGGGAGGCCAGCCATCCGGTGATGAAGGCGCTGATGCCCTGCGCCGGAGACTTCGGCATCGAGCAGCGGCAGTTGCAGGCCGTCATCGACGGCTGCCAGATGGACCTGGAGCAGACCCGCTATCTCGACTTCGCGGGCCTGGAGCGCTATTGCCACCTAGTGGCCGGCGTGGTCGGCGAAGTGTCGGCCCGCATCTTCGGCCAGTCTGACCCGGCCACGACCGACTATGCGCACAAGCTGGGGCTGGCTTTCCAGCTCACCAACATCATTCGCGACGTCGGCGAGGACGCCCTGCGCGGGCGCATCTACATTCCGGTCAGCGAATTGCAGCGGTTCGACGTGAAGTCCCACGAGGTGCTTGACCGCAAATACTCGGAGCGCTTCACGGCCCTGATGAAATTCCAGGCCGACCGGGCGCAGGACCTTTATGACCAGGCCCTGGCGCTGCTGCCCGAGGGCGACCGCCGCAGCCAGAAGCCAGGGCTGATGATGGCCAGCATCTACCGCACACTGCTGCGCGAGATCGAGCGCGACGGCTTCCAGGTGCTGCACCAGCGGGTGAGCCTCACGCCCCTGCGCAAGTTCTGGCTGGCCTGGAAGGTGCAGGCGCTGGGACGGCTGTGATCGCTGCCCCCTTCGGGGGGCAGCGAACGCCGTGAGCGTGGGGGCCGCAATTTTAGGTAAACAGGTCGCACAGCTGCGTGAGGCTGGTCACTGTCACGGTCGGCTGCAGCTCGTGCGGCCACAGGTGATCGGATCGGTTGACCCAGGCCGCCTGCATTCCGGCGTTAAGCGCGCCCAACGCGTCCAGGGTTGCATCGTCCCCTACGTGCAGCACGTCCTCGGGCGTCAGGTCCACCGCGCCCGCCGCGGCATGGAAGATGCGCGGGTCGGGCTTGCCGACACCGAACTCGCGCGCCGAAACGGCCGCCTTGAAAAAAGGCGCCACGCCCACGAGTGCGAGGTCGGCGTTGCCATTGGACAGGCTCACCAGCGGCAGGCGGGCCGAGAGAAACTCGAGCGAGGCCCGCGCATCGTCGAACAGCGTCACCTTCTGGCGCTCCGCGAAGAACACGTCGAACGCCTGCTCGGCCAGCAGCGGGTTCTCGCCGGCCCGGTAGAGCGCGAGCCGGATCGACTCGCGCCGAACCGAGCTGAGGTCGTTCTTCAGATCGGGCCGGCTGGCGGCCATGTGGTCGCGGATCTCGCGCAGGGCCGAAGGACTGGAGAACAGCGCGGCGGCCATCGGCGCATGTTCCACCAGCCAGTCGTGCAGCTTCTTCTCGGCATTCTCGATGGTCGGCAAGATGGGCCAGAGCGTGTCGTCGAGGTCCAGCGTGATGGCCTTGATTCTTGAAATATCCAGCATGTCAGGCAATCCGACGCGCCGGCCTCTGACGGGCATGCGGCCGCTCGGCGGGCTGAGTACGATAGTGAACGCAGAAGCTCATTCGGTGAGAATACCTCATGCCCTCCTCCGCATTTCAGAACGAACCGCCGTTCGCCCATGGCCAGGAATCCGGCACCGCCGTCCTGTATTGCAATCTGGGCACGCCCGACGAGCCGACCCCTGCTGCGGTGCGCCGCTACCTCGCGCAATTCCTGAGCGACCCGCGCGTGGTGGAGATACCCCGCCTGGCCTGGCTGCCGCTGCTCTACGGGGTGATCCTGCCTTTGCGCTCGGCGAAGTCCGCCGCCAAGTACGCCAGCATCTGGGCCGGCGAAGGCTCACCGTTGAAGCTGTGGACCGACAAGCAGGCCCGGCTGCTGCAAGGGTGGCTGGGCGAGCATGGCCATCGTGTGCAGGTGCGCTACGCCATGCGCTACGGCAACCCTTCGATCGCCTCACAGCTGGACGAGCTTAAGGCGGGCGGCGCCACGCGCATCCTGATCGTGCCGGCCTACCCGCAGTATTCGGGCACCACCACAGCCAGCCTTGTCGATGCCGTCGGCGCCTGGGCAGCGCGCGTGCGGACCGTGCCGGAACTCAGGTTCGTCAATCGCTACCACGACGACCCGGGCTACCTGCAGGCCCTGGCCCGGCGGACGCAGGCCCACTGGCGCGAGCACGGCCGCCCCGACCATCTGCTGATGAGCTTCCATGGTGTTCCCGAGCGCACGCTGCGCCTGGGCGATCCCTATCACTGCGAATGCCAGAAGACCGCACGGATGCTGGCCTCGCGCCTGGGGCTCGCCCGCGAGCAGTACACGGTCGCTTTCCAATCGCGCTTCGGCAAGGCCAAGTGGCTGGAGCCCTATACCGAGCCGACGCTGCGCGAGCTGGCGCGGCGCGGCGTGGCGCGCGTCGACGTGGTGTGCCCGGGCTTTACCGGCGACTGCCTGGAGACCCTGGAAGAAATTGCCATCGAAGGCCGCCGGGCCTTCATGACCAGCGGCGGCAAGAGCTTTCACTACATTGCCTGCCTCAACGACGACATGGCCTGGATTGCGGCATTGGGCACCCTGACGGAGCGCCATCTGTCGGGCTGGCCCACGCAGGAAGCCCCAGAGCCGGAAAGCCTGGCCGGCTCGCGCGAACGGGCACTAGCCATGGGCGCCGCGCAGTAGCACTCGCGCCTATGACAGCGCTGCGGTCGCGGCGCGCGGCGTGGCCGGCGCGGCATCCTGGTCGTGCTGGTCGATGAACGACGACACCAGGTCCAGCTGCTGCGGAACGTTCAGCGCCGGAGCATGGCCGCAGCCCGCCACTTCGACGATGCGGGCGAGCCCTCGCAGCCCGGGGCCGCGCTGCTTCATCTCCTCGGTGGCGTCGCGCAGCACCAGGTCGGATTCGGCCCCGCGCAGGCACAGCACGGGAATCTCGATCGCGTCATAGTGCGCCCACAGGTCGTAGTCGTCCGGGTGGTCGATGAACTGCCGCACCATGGCCGGATCGTAGTGGGGCGTGACGCGGCCATCGGGCAGGCGCCGCGCCGAGGTCTCGGCCAGCCGGCGCCACTGCACATCGCTGAGCCAGCCATAGGGCTTGTAGACCTCGCGGAAGAAGGCCTCCAGCTCGGCCATGGTATCGAAAGCCGGTGGATTGCCGGCGTAGGCCCGGATGCGGGCCACTGCGTCCTGCGCCAGGCGCGGCGCATTGTCGTTGAGCACCAGGCTCTGGATGCGGCCCTTGAGCCGCGGCTCGACCAGGCCGCCGGCGCACACGGTGCCGATGGCGCCGCCCATGGAAGTGCCGACCCAGTGGGCCTGGTCGATGTCCAGCCGCTCGAACAGGTCGGCGGCAAGGCGGGCATAGAAGGCCAGCGTGTATTCGTTGTGCGGATCGGCGCTCCATTGGCTCAGGCCCCGCCCCAGGGTGTCGGGGCAGATCACGCGGTAGCGCCCGCACAGGTGCTCGGCCAGCTCGTCCATGTCGCGCCCGGTGCGCGCCAGCCCATGCCAGGCGATCACGGTGCGGCTGTGCTGCGAGCCCCACTCGGTGTAATGAATCTCGCGGCCCGCGCAGGTCGCGTAACGGGAGCTGTATGACATGCTTTGATTTCTCTCGATCCCTGTCGTCGCCCTGCGAGGCAGCCTGCTTTCGCAGGAAGAGCTGGTAGCCCCTGTGCTGCCCGCAGCGACGACGTTTCTGCGTTACTGCCTTACTCGGGCACGGCCAGCGAGGTGCCGGCGAAGCCGATCTGGTTGGCCGCCACCGGCGCAACGCTGTACGGCGGCACGTTGGCCACCGTGATGGCCGGCGCCGCGCCGGGTGTGCCGCCGCGCGGCGTGGTGCGCACGACCTGGCTGCCCGGCAACGCCGCGCCGGTCTTCAGGTGGGCGAACATCGAGTCCATCGCCTGGTTGAAGTAAGGATGCAGCGGAACGAACCGTGTATCGAAGCCACCGAACGGCAGGAAGGCGTCGAAGTGCTGGCCGTTGGTGATCTCGATGTAGCGCAGCTTGCTGTTAGAGCCCTCGACCACCCGGTTGAGCGCGGCATAGGCGCGCGAATTGTTGTTCACCGGCACCAGCGCATCGCTGCGCCCGCTGACGATGATCGTGGGCTTGCCGCGCAGGTTGCCGTTGGCGACCACCTCGGCAATGCCTGCACGCACGGCGGCGCTTTGCGCTGCGGTCGGCACGGTGCTGGCTGTCAGCGCCGCACCCGTCACCGGATCAGTGCCGGTGACCAGGGCGCGCTGGCACAGCGCGTTGTCCAGGCCGAAATCGGCCACACCGGTCGAAGCCGAGGTGGCGAGCTGCCAGGAGCGCGCACCGCCCACCGAGTCGTTGTAGACGACGGTGGCCGGCGTGCCGTTGGCCGTTCCGTTGCCCACTGCGAAGCTCTGTGCCTTGAGCGCCGGGCTGACTGCCACCGGCGCGCCGGTGCCGTCCACCTGGGCGAAGCTGGTATTGCAGACGTTGTCGACCGCGGAGAAGCGGCCGTAGCTCACCGGGTACATCGCCGAAAGGATGGGACCGTTGCCCAGCGCGTAGTGCGCGTTGTGCATCTGGTCGTGTTCCGGCGTCCAGCCGTAGTTGCGCAGCTTGTTGAGCGCATCCAGCGAGCGGGCGGCCGTGTCGGCGCCACTGACCAAACCTTTGGCGGCCAGACCATCGCAACGGGCAGCGGCACGAGCCGTCATGCCGCCGATGCCGATGAAGTTGAACACGCTGAGCTCGCTCAGCGCGGCCGGGGCGGACAACGCGGCGCAGGGCTGGTACAGGTTGCCGAAGGTGGTGAAGTCGGCCAGCGTGCGCCCGAAGGTGCCAACCGCATTGCCTGCGAACTGGATGCCGTAGCCATTGGCGTGGGGCATTTCGAGGACCGGCTCAGAGGCCACCACGCCGTCGATCAGGCCGCTGGTGTCGAGTTCGGCCGCGCGGATCGCGGCGGCGCCGCCGTTCGAGGCGGAGCCGGCAATGATCAGGGTGTTGTCGGGTCGGAAGCGCACCGGGTTGTCGGCGTTGCCGTAGCGGTCGTTCAACACGAACAGCGCGTAGCGCGCGGCTGCCAGGGTGTCGGAGCCCCAGTCCTTTTCGGGGTTCAGCTGGGAGTGCACCTGCTTGAGCGCCAACCGGTTCGGGAACAGTGCGTTGTAGGCGGTCCGGGCAGCATCGGTGATGTTGGCCGCGAAGAAATTCAGCGCGCCGGCAGCCGTGCGGGTGGCACGGGTGCCATCGACCGTGTTGACCGTGTCGTCCATCATGTCGTACAGGCCCATGCCCTTGCCGGCATCGGTCAGGGCCACGGCGCAGCCGTTCTTCAGGCCCCATTCGCTGGCCGTGCCGATCGCGCCATAGACGCCGCGGGAGCCCGAAGACGGGCCGAGCACGACGCAGGGAGCCGCGACGTTGAAGCTGTCGGGCACCTGCACCGCCATCACCACGCGCTTGCGGCCGGTGCCGTCATCGAGCGAGGCAAGGTATTCGCGGCCGGGGATCAGGCCTTCGCCGGCCGTTACCGCACCCGCCACCGTGACATTGGGGCCATACAGGCTGCCATAGCCGCCGTTGACGCTGGGGTCGAGGATGCCCCGGTAGTTGGAGTACAGCGCGTTGCGGCGCAGTTCGAGCACCGTCGGATTGAGCGGATCGGCGTAGGCTGGAGCGGCTGCCGCGCCCAGGCCGGTCTTGCCGATGCCGCCGGTCAGCAGGTCCTGGCCAGCCGCCGTGGTGCCTGTGCCGACCGTGGTGGCCGAATAGGCGGTCATGGAATGCTGGGTCACGCCCTGCGGCAAATCGTTGGTGGGTGAGCTGCCGCCCCCGCCGCCACAACCGGCGAGCGCGATGGCGCCCAGCGTCATGGCCGAAGCCAGCTTCGCTTGTCTTCTTCTGGTGTTCAACTTGGGTCTCCTGGTGAAAAAAGCGGTATCGAGATCAACTGCGCGCCCGCATCGCGCGCAAGCGGCCCACGACACCCGTGGGGAAGTAGTAGACCGACAGCACGAACAGCAGCCCGAGCCACAGCAGCCAGCGGTCGGGCGACAGTAGCGCCGACAGCCAGGGCAGGCTGGAAGCTGCGTCACTGGCCAGCCGAAGCAGGTCCTGCAGGTAGCTTTGCGCCACCACGAAGATGCCCGAGCCGATGGCCGCGCCGTAGATGGTGCCCATGCCGCCGATCACCACGATGAGCAGCACGTCCAGCATGATCTCGAATGACAGCGAGGTGTCCGGACCGTTGTAGCGCAGCCAGATCGCCAGCATGGCGCCTGCCAACGTGGCAAACAGAGCCGACAGGATGCTGGACGTGGTGCGATACACCACGACGCGGTAGCCGATCGCCTCGGCGCGGAACTCGTTCTCGCGAATGGCCTGGAGTACGCGGCCGAACGGCGAGTTGACGATGCGCAGCATTGCCAGCAGCAGCGCCACGGCCGTGAGGAACAGCAGGTAGTAGCAGATCAGGCGGCCGTCGAGGTCCACGCCCAGGAAGGGTGTGTCGCTCAGCTCGAAGCTTGGCGACAGCAGCTCAGGCATCTTGAACGTCAGGCCGTCTTCTCCGCCGGTCAGCTCGGACAGCTGCGACGCCAGCGTCTGGAAGGCAGCAGCCACCGCCAGGGTGATCATCGAGAAGAAGATCGCCCTCACCCGCAGCGAGAACAGCCCGATCGCCAGGGCCAGCAGGAACGACAGCACCAGCGCCACGGCCACGCCGACGGCGATCGACGACCAGCCCGGCCCCATCCGGCTGGACGCGATGGCAACGCCGTAGGCGCCGATGCCGAAGAACATGGTGTGGGCGAAGCTCACGATGCCGGTGTAGCCCAGCAGCAGATCGAAACTGGCCACCAGCACGATGAACACCAGCACCTTGGCCGCGACGTTCAGGGCCTTCACGCCCGGGAAGATGAACGGCATCAAGGCCAGCGCCAGGAACAGCGCCACCAGCAGCACGGCCAGCACCCGGTTGCGCGGGAAATCGTTGGATAAGAGGCGAGTCAGCATGACGCCAGCCTCCGCAGAGCCGCCTCAAGGCGGCTGGGGCCCCCTCGGGGGGCAGCGAACACGGTGAGCGTGGGGGTTGTCATGGTTTTCGCCTTACTTATTGAGCGCGTAGAGGCCTTGCGGCCGCCACAGCAGGATGGCCATCATCAAGGCGATGTTGGAGAACAGCGCCACCTTGGGCACCAGGAAGCCGGTGTAGTTGGCCATCAGGCCCACCAGCAAGGCGCCGATCAGGGCGCCGGTGGTCGAGCCCAGGCCGCCGATGATCAGCACGATGAAGATCAGCACGTTGACCTGCGCGCCCATCTGCGGAATGACGTTTTGCTGGTAGAGCCCCCACATCACCCCGCCCAGGCCGGCCAGGGCGCTGCCGACCACGAACACGCCGATGAACAGCACCCTGATGCGGTAGCCGAGCGACTCGACCATCTCGCGGTCCTGCACGCCGGCGCGGATCAGGAGGCCGATCTTGGTGCGCGTCAGCACCCACAGCAATACGGCGAACACCGCAATCCCCACCACCACCGCGATCACCCGGTATTTCTCCACCGCCGCGTCGCCGACCAGCAGCGCGCCGCGCATGCCTTCGGGCAAGGGCAGCGGAATCTGAAGCGGGCCCCAGATCACCTTGATCAGCTCTTCGCCGATGATCATGCCGCCCATGGTGATCAGGATCTGCTTGAGGTGGTTGCCGTAGACGGGCCGGACGATGAAGCGCTCGAAGGCCAGGCCGACGCCGCCCGCCACCAGCATGGCGACCACCATGGCCGGCAGCACCGCCAGCAGGTTGACCCATAGGCTTTCGGAGGAGGTGTAGTCGCCCATGCTGCCCAGCACGCTGGTGGCCACGAAGGCACCCAGTGCGATGAACACGCCATGGCCGAAGTTCAGCACGTCCATCAGGCCGAACACCAGCGTCAGGCCCGAGGCGATGATGAAGATGATCATGCCCATCGCCAGCCCGGCGACGGTGAGCGTGAGCCAGGTCGAGGTCGAGCCGATGAAGGGCATCACCAGCAGCGCCAGCGCCGGCACGAGGGCCAGGGGCTTCCAGTCGAGGTCCTGCCACATCGCCCTTCGGTCTGCCGCGCCGGCCATGCTGCCGCGTGGCGAGCCTTTCAGGCCGGGCAGCGGTACGTCGTTCATCTTCATATGGCCAACCCCAGCAGTGAATGTTGCAAGGCCTCGTCGTCGGCCAGCTCCTTCATGGAGCCGGCATGCACCACGACGCCGTTGTCCATGACGGCGACCGTGTCGCCCAGGCGCTTCGCGAAATTGATGTTTTGCTCGACCAGCAGAATCGTCACGCCGCTGGCCTTGAGCTGGGCAAAGGCGTCGATCATGTTGTTGATGATGGCGGGCGCGAGGCCCTTGCTGGGCTCGTCGATCAGCAGCAGCTCGCGCGGCTCGACGATCGCCCGGGCCACGGCCAGCATCTGCTTTTGCCCGCCGGACAGCTTGCCCGCCGGGTGGTTCCAGAATTTCTCCACCGCCGGGAACAGCGTGAAGATCCACTGCAGCCGCTGGCTGTCGATCTGCGCCGTGCTGCGTGCGCTGCGGGCCGCCAGCAGCATGTTTTCCTTCACGGTGAGGTCCGAGAAGATCCCCATGTTCTCGGGCACGTAGGCAACGTTCATCGCGGCGATCTGAGGCGTCGCCAGGGCGGTGACGTCCTGGCCGTTGAATTCGATGCGGCCCTTGGAGGCGCGCCACAGGCCCATGATGGTGCGCAGCGTGGTCGTCTTGCCGGCGCCATTGCGGCCCAGCAGCATGGTGAGCTTGCCGCGCGGTACCGCCAGATCGACCCCATGCAGGATGTGATAGGCGCCAATGTGCGTGTGCACGCCTTTCAGCGTGAGAAGGTTGTCGCTCATGCCGTGGCCTCCTTGGCGATGTCCTGGGCCGACACGCCCAGGTAAGCCTCCTGCACGATGGGCGAGGCGATGACTTCCGCGGGCTCGCCATCGGCCACCAGGCTGCCGTTGTGCAGCACGATGATGCGGTCGGCCAGTTCGCGCACCACGTCCATCTTGTGCTCCACCAGCAAGATCGTCTTGCTCGAGTCTTCCTTGAGCTTGCGAATCAGGTTCAGGATGACCGGGGCTTCCGCCGCGTTCATACCCGCGGTGGGCTCGTCGAACATGAATACCTGCGAATCGAGTGCCATCAGCAGCGCGACTTCCAGCTTGCGCTGATCGCCGTGCGGCAAATTCGCCACCAGTTCGTCTTCCTTGTCAGCCATGGCCACGGCCACCAGGATCTCGTCGGCCCGCTCGATCAGCGCCTTGTGGTCGCTCCACACGCTCCACAGGTTCAGTCCGCGCCGATGCTTGCCCGCGCGCGTCGCCTGCACCGCCAGGCGCACGTTCTCCATCACCGTCAGGCGTGGGAACAGGTTGGTGAGCTGGAACGCGCGGCCCAGCCCGGCGCGGGTGCGCTCGGATGCCGAGAAGCCGGACAGGTCGCGCCCGTCGAGCGTCACCTGACCGGCGCTGGCTTTGAGCTGGCCCGATATCAGGTTGAAATAGGTGGTCTTTCCAGCGCCGTTGGGGCCGACGATGGCGGTCAAGGTGCCCGGCTGGAAGGCGCAGGTCACGGCATTGACTGCCACGTGGCCGCCGAAGCGGATGGTCAGGTCCTGGGTAGCGAGTAGGCTCATGGTCTCCCTGGATGAACAACTTGAAATCGACTGATCAACGAACTTGGGGACAGATCTTCAGCTCTGTCCCCAACTGATCAAGAACACGTCCCGATAACGTAGTAGCCCGGGCTGGTCTGCTTCAGCGTCTTGACGGTGAACACGTTCCACAGCCCCATGTTCTGCATCGAACCCTTGGCATAGGTGTAGCCGCCCGAGACGGTCGCGCGGCCCGCGGTGGTATGCGCATAGTTGCTCGAGGTGTAGCAGGTGGCCGTGGATGGCGGAGTGCCGGCGGTGGTGCCCGAGGCAGCCGCCGATGCCGCCCCTTCGTCTCCGTTGCCGTCGACCGCCTTCACGGTCCATGAATACGAGGTGCCTGCCGCCAGGCCGGTGTCCTGGTACTGGGTGGCGCTGACGGCAAGCGCATTCACCTTGTTGCCAGCACGGTAGACGTTGTAGCCGGAAGCGCCAGTGACGCCATTCCAGCTGATGTTCATCGTGCTGGTCGTCGCGCCGGAGGTGGCAACGCCCGTCGGCGCCGGCAGCGTCGGATCCGGCTGGGTGGTGCCGCCGTTGGAGAGCTGGTCCACCATGGCCTTGACCGCCGCCATCTGCGGCCCGGATTTCTTGGCGTAGTTGGCGCTGTCGTAGCCCCACCAGTCCCAGCAGCTGTTGGTGGCTGCCGTGCTGGTCTGCGGGTACAGCATGATGATCTTGTTGGTGTCGCCCCAGCGGTTGTAGCCGGTGCTGCGCACGTACTTGTTGCCCACCAGCGTGTAATTCTGCTGGCAGCCGTGGAACACGACGTGCACGCGGCACTGCTGCCCGCCGGAGCAGGCCGCCGGAACATAGGCCCAACCGGTCGGCGACATGCCGTGATTGGTGATGAACTGGCTCTGGTTGAACTCGACGAAATTGGCTTCCGGCAGCGCGTTGTTGTTGCGCGGGTTCAACGTGCCGTAGATCTGCCCCAGGATGGCGCCGGCCAGGTCGAAGTTGCAGTCGTTGATGTACGGGCTGGCCTTGGTCGAGCAGGTGCTGCCGAAATCATCGGTGATCATCGCGTGCTCGGCGGCGATGTCCTTCTTGTAGACCACGTTCGCCGTCGGCACGAAGCTGTTGTAGTAGGTTTTCAGCGCGTCCATGACGCCGGGCTTCACGGTGCTGTCCAGGGAGCCCGAGAACAGGTACACCTTGGACTGCTGCAGATTGGCGACCGGATCGATCAGGCCCTGCGAGGCCCAGTTGTTGGTGGTGCTGACCAGCGTGCTGGTCGGAATGCCCGCGGGGCTGGCCATGCAGCGCCCCGTGGCGTTGACGATCGAGCCCTGGGCGCAATAGAAAGGCCCGCCGGCGACCACGCCGACGCCCTTCTTGAACGTCGCGGAAAAAGCCACGTGCATCTGCACGGCCATGAAGCCGCCCGAGGACAGGCCCGAGACGCTGGTCTGGGTCTTGTCGACGTTGAGCTGAGGCAGGTTAACGGCGGCAACAGCCGTGCCGCACGCCAGAGCGGCGCATGCTGCAATGGCGCGAACAAGTTTCATATTCATTGAGTGTCTCCAGTGGGTGGTTGACGCGAACGCGACCCCTCCTCCGTGTGCCCCGGAGGTTGTTACTGCTCAAGAAAAGGGCCAGGGGCGAGCGCCCCCGGCCGGCTGTCCGTCAGCGCTTGTTGCGGATCGGAACGTTCATCTCGGACGGCTTGATTTCCTTCACGAGATGAAGGTCGGCCATCGCGCCGGGCCGGGCGCCGGGCGCCACGCGGAAGTGGTACATCGACTGCATGGCCTGGTGGTCTTCCTTGCGGAAGGTCATCGGACCCTTGGGCGTGTCGAAGGTCAGGCCTTCCATGCTGGCGATGAGCTTGTTGGTGTTGGTATCACCATTGGTCTTCTTCAGCGCGGCCACCACCGCCATGGCGGCGGAGAAACCACCGGCCGTGAAGAAGTCCGGGGGCGACTTGAACTTCGTGTAGTGGTTGGTCACCAGCCACAGGTTGGCCTCGTTCTTCGAGAAGCCGTAGTAGTAGTAGCTGGCGCCTTCCATGCCCGGGTAGTTGTTGTAGGCCACCATGGCCGGCAGGATGTTGCCGCCGGTTGCCAGTTCGATGTTGTAGCGCTTCTTCAGGTCGAGGTCGGCGAACTTGTTGAACGGGTTGTTGGCACCGGCCCAGACCACCCACACCACCTTGCGGCCCGGCTGATCCTTGAGCTTGTCGATCAGGCGCTGGAAGCCTGCGGTGAAATCGTTGGTGGTCGGCGGCAGGTACTCTTCATGGACGATCTTGGCCTTGCTGACCGACTCCTTGAAAGCCTTGACGCCGTCGCGGCCGAAGGCATAGTCCTGCGCCAGGGTGGCGATGGTGGTGCCGGGCTGGTCCAGCGCCACGGCATTGGAGATCGCGTCCTGCGAGCTGTTGCGGCCCGTGCGGAAAATGTACTTGTTCCACTTCTCGCCGGTGATGGCGTCGGCCACGGCCGGCTCGACCAGCAGGATCTTCTTGTATTCCTCGGCCACCGGCAGCATGGCCAGGGCCACGCCCGACGAGGTGGGGCCGACCGCCAGGTCGACCTTGTCGTCGGAGTAGGCGGCTGCCAGCAGCGACTTGCCCAGGTCGGGCTTGCCCTGGTCGTCACGCTCGATCACGTTGATCTTGCGGCCAGCCACCGTCATGGTGCCATTGGTCGCGTATTCCAGGCCCATCATGAAGCCGGTGGCGGTCTGCTTGCCGTAGGCCTCGAGCGGACCGGTGCGGCTGTAGATGTGGGCGATGTTGATGTCTTTGGCCTGGCCGAAAGCCAGGGGGACGGTGAAAGCCGAAGCGGCAAGCGCGGCGAGCGCGACCCAGGTGCGACGTTGCATTTTGATGTCTCCTTTTATGGACTACGATGACGGTCGGGCATTTCTAAGCACAAGACGTGCCAGACTGCAACGCATTGATTTCATTGAGTAATTTTGCTGGCCGAATGGGTTTGTCTGATTTTTGTACAGAACAAGCTGTCTAAAAATCAGACATTGCCTGAATTTCAGGCAATAATTTCAAGGCGCTCGTACAGCTTGGCGCGCGAAATTCCCAGCAACCGCGCGGCCGCCACTTTGTTGCCGCCGGTAGATTTCAGCGCCGCCTCGATGGCGCGCCGCTCGAGCTCGGCCACTTGCTCGGCCAAAGGCCGCAACGCGGCGGCAGACGACGCAGCAACAGCTGGTTCAGCGGCCACCTCGGACGGCGCAATCTGCTTGATCCCCGACTCGCGCAGGACCTCCTCTACCTCCGGCACCTCGATGCGGTGCGAGTCGCTGCGCATTTCAGCTTGCTCCAGCACGTTGCGCAGCTCGCGGATGTTGCCGCGCCAGCTCTGCGCCGCCAGTAACGCCAGAGCATCGGGGCTGACCTCGGGCGGTGCGGAGCCGCTGCGCAGCGCCATGTCTTCCACCAGCACCTCGACCAGTGCCGGAATGTCGGGCCGGCGCTCCCGCAGCGGGGGAACGCGGATCGGCAGCACGTTGAGCCGGTAGTACAGGTCTTCGCGGAACTTGCCTTCACGCACCAGCGCCGCCAGATCGCGCGAAGTGGCGGCGATCACCCGCGCATCGAACGAGATGACCTTGTTCGAACCCAGCGGCTCGATCTCGCCTTCCTGCAGCGCGCGCAGCAGCTTGGGCTGCAGGCTGGTCGGCATGTCGCCGATCTCGTCGAGGAACAGCGTGCCGCCGTCGGCCAGCTTGAACTTGCCATCCCGCCCTTTGCGATCGGCGCCGGTGAAAGCGCCCGGCGCGACGCCGAAAAATTCCGCCTCCAGCAGCGTATCGGGCACTGCCGCGATGTTGACGCTGACCAGCGGCCCGGCTGCTCGCGCCGAGGCGGCATGGATGGCGTGGGCCAGCAGTTCCTTGCCGGTACCCGTCTCGCCCAGCAGCAGCACCGGGCTGGTCGACAGCGCGGCCCGGCGCGTCTGGCGCTTGACTTCGACTGCGGCCGGGCTGCCGCCGACGAAACTCGCCAATGTGTACTTGGTTCGCCGCTGGCTGGCCAGCTCGCGCCGGGCGTCGTCCAGGTCGCGCTGCAGGTTGGCGAACTTGCTGATCAAGGGCTGCAGCGTGGTTTCGGGATGGTCGACCAGCACGATGCCCAGTGCGCCGATCACCTCGCCCTGGTTGTCGCGCAGCGGAATGCGGCTGACGATGAAGGTGCCGGCCCGGTTGGTCAGCAGGTCGATCAGGATCGGCTTGCCGGTGCGCAGCACCTGGTGCATCTGGGTGTTCTGCACCACCTCGGCCACCGAGTGCCCGACGAAATCGGCTTCACGCTCATAGCCCAGCGCCGGCAGGAAGCGGCGGTACTGGTCGTTGATCCAGACCACGCGCGCTTCGCGGTCCACCAGCAGCATGCCTTCGCTCGCATTGGCGAACAGGTCGAACATCGATCGCGCGGCCAGCTCCAGGATGCTCTGGGCATCGCGCGGCAACGATTGGGGAGAAGGATGGGGCACTGACATCGCCGTCATGCTAACCCGGCGCGAGCGGGCCGAATCCGGGTTTGTCCCAGGAGGCCCCGCGAGTACCCGAAGCGCGCCCTGCCTACCCCCGCCCTCTCCCAAAAGGAGAGGGAGTAGAGCCACTTCTGCCGAGACCGCTAATGCGCGGCCAGCGCTTCGCGCCGGCGCGAGCGCGCCCTGGCCACGCGAGGCAGCACCAGGATGGCGATCACCACCCCCAGCAGGGCCAGCGACATCGGCCGTTGCAGAAACACGGTGAAGCTGCCCTCGCCGATCGAAACCGCGTTGCGCATCTGGGCTTCAGCCAAGGGTCCCAGGATCATGCCGACCACCACCGGGGCAGTGGGAAAGTCGAAGCGCCGCATCACCACGCCGAGCACGCCGATGCCGTACAGCAGCACCAGGTCGAAGGCGCTCTGGCGCATGCCGTAGGCACCCACCGTGGCAAAGATCAGGATGCCGGCGTAGAGCTGGGGCTTGGGGATCTTCAGCAACTGCACCCACAACTTGACCAACGGTAGATTCAGGATCAGCAGCATCACGTTGCCGATGTACAGCGAGGCGATCAAGGCCCAGACCAACGCCGCCGAACTGGTGAACAGCTGCGGCCCGGGCTGAATGCCGTAGCCCTGGAAGGCGCCGAGCAGGATGGCCGTGGTGTTCGAGGTCGGAATGCCCAGCGTCAGCAAGGGAATCAGCGCTGCGGTCACGGACGCATTGTTGGCTGCTTCGGGGCCGGCCACGCCTTCGATCGCGCCGGCGGTGCCGAACTCCTCAAGGTCTTCGCCCTTGGCCAGCTTCTTTTCGGTGGCGTAGCTGAGGAAGGTTGGGATCTCCGTGCCGCCCGCCGGGATGCAGCCGAACGGCGCGCCAATGGCAGTGCCGCGCAGCCAGGCCGGGATCGAGCGGCGCCAGTCGCGCCCGGTCATGTAGACCTTGCTGACGGCGTGTTGCTTCTGATCGACGCGGCCCTCGTACATCGCCGCGTACAGCACCTCCGCCACAGCGAACAGCCCAACCGCGACCAGCACGATCTCGATGCCATCCAGCAGTTCGGCCTTGCCCAGCGTGTAGCGCGGCTGGCCGGTGATCTGGTCGAGGCCGATGCAGCCGATCGCCAGCCCGAGCATCAGCGCGGTGATGCCGCGCAGCGTGCTCTTGCCCAGCACCGCGCTCACGGTGGTGAAGGCCAGCACCATCAGCATGAAGTATTCCGGCGGCCCCAGCTTCACCGCGAACTCGGCCAGCACGGGGGCGAACAGGGTCACGATGACGGTAGCGATGGTGCCGGCCACGAACGAGCCGATGGCCGCTGTGGCCAGCGCGGCGCCCGCGCGCCCGCTCTTGGCCATCTTGTTGCCTTCCATCGCCGTGACCATGGTGGCGGTCTCGCCGGGCGTGTTCAGCAGGATGGAGGTGGTGGAGCCGCCATACATGGCGCCGTAGTAGATGCCGGCAAAAAAGATCATCGAGGCCGTCACATCCACCTTGGCCGTGATCGGAAGCAGCATGGCCACCGCGACGGCGGGGCCGATGCCGGGCAACACCCCCACGGCCGTGCCGAGCACGCAGCCGACGAAGGCCCAGGCCAGGTTGGCCGGCGAAATAGCGGTGGCAAAACCCTGCAGCAGCGCGTTGAGGACTTCCATGTCAGGACTCCGACAGGCCGCCCTTAGGAGGCCTGGGCCCCCTTGGGGGGCAGTGCAGCGGCGAAGCCGCAAACGTGGGGGCGGTCATCTAAAGCCACCCGGTTTTCGTCAAGCCCGGCAGGCTGATGGAGAGGAACTTGGTGAAGGCCCAGTACACCGGCGCCGAGATGGCTGCGCCGGTGGCGAGGTCCATCAGCAGATCGCGCGGCCGCGTGGCGTGCACCCCGGCGGCGCGCTTCAGGCCTTGCACCGCCAGCATGTAGCACAGGGTGCAGCTGAGGATGAAACCGATGGTCGTGAGCAGCGCAGCGTTGACCAGCAGCCCGGCCGAGACCCAGGCGAACGACGGCCAGAACGCCCGCTCGGCCCCGGTCGGCGTGTCCATCGCGCGAAAGCCGCCGGTCAGCGCCTCGCGCACGATCATCACGCCGCAGCCGGTCAGCGACACGGCCACGACCCAGGGCAGAAAGTTGGGGCCGACGCCGCCGTAGCCCGCGGCGGACGGAATGGACACCGCCCCTGCCGCCAGGGCCAGCCCGAGCAGCAGCACCCCGCTCCCCACCGCCACCTGCATCTTGTGACTTTGATTCATAGGTTCTCCTGCCCCCGAATAGAAACGCCCGGTCGGAACCGGGCGCCGCTGACACTTCGGTGGCCGTTCAGAGCATGCCGGATTTGGTCATGGTTTCGCGCAGGCTGGCGAAATCAGCCTCGACGAACTTTTCGAAGGCCTCGCCGGACAGCACCGCCGGTGTCCAGTTGTTCTTCTCGAGCGCCTCGGCCCAGCTCTTGGACTTCAGCGCTGCCAGCACCATCTCGGTCGCCTGCTTGCGCTGCTCGGGCGTGATGCCGGGGGCGCCGTAGACGCCGCGCCAGTTGCCGATCTCCACGTCGATGCCCTGCTCCTTGAGCGTGGGCACCGGGATGCCCTTCAGGCGCTCGCCCGAGGTCACGCCGATGGCCTTCATCTTGCCCGTGTTGATGTACTCGGCAAACTCGCTGTAGCCGCTGCCGCCCACCGTGACGTTGCCGCCCAGGATGGCCGCCGTGGCCTCGCCGCCGCCCCGGAAAGCGACGTAGTTGATCTTGGACGGATCGACGCCGACCTTCTGCGCGATCATCGCGGCCGCGATGTGCTCGGTAGAGCCGCGCGAGCCGCCACCCCACTTGACGCTGCCCGGGTCTTTCTTCAGCTGCGCCACGACGTCGGCCATGGTCTTCAGGGGCGAGTTCGCCGGCAGCACGAAGACGTTGTATTCGCTGGTCAGGCGGGCGATCGGGGTGGCCTGGGTGAGGCTGACCGGCGGCTTGCCGGTGATGATGCCGCCCAGCATCACCGCGCCCATCACCATCAGCGCATTCGGGTCGCCCTTGTTGGCATTGACGAACTGGGCCAGGCCCAGCGCGCCGGCCGCGCCGCCCTTGTTCTCGTAGGTGACGCTGTCGGCGACCTTCGCATCCTGCAGGGCCTTGCCGAGGGCACGCCCCGTCGCGTCCCAGCCGCCGCCGGGGTTGGCCGGAATCATCATCTTGACGCTGGCAGCCGCCCGGGCGCTCAGCGGCAGGGCGCCGGCCGCGGCCAGCGCAGCCAGGGATTTGAGGAACGTATCGCGACGCATAAAAAGTCTCCTTGGGTTTTCGAGGCCTCGCCATCATGCGCCGCCTCCCTGTCAATCGGCTGTCCGGCGTATTGGGGAAACTACTGAACCGAGGGCGGCGGCCGAGCTTGCGCCCGGGCGCTACGCTCGAGAGAACATGAAACTGCTGCTCGTCGAAGACGACCCCTCGATGCAGGCCACGCTGCAGCGCTCGTTGAGCCGGCGCGGCCTGGAGGTGACCGCTTGCGGCGACGGGCGCCAGGCGCTCGAGCGCTGGCGGGCATCGCAGCCCGATGTGGTGCTGCTCGACCTCACCCTGCCCGGCCTGGACGGGCTGCAGGTGCTGGAGCAGGCGCGCCGGGGCGGGCTGGAAACCCCGGTGCTGATCCTCACCGCGCGCGGCACCGTCGGCGACCGGGTGATCGGCCTGAACACCGGCGCCGACGACTACCTGCCCAAGCCGTTCGACCTGGACGAGCTCGAGGCGCGGCTGCGCGCGCTGCACCGGCGCCGGCCGCCGACCGCCGGCCAGACGCCTTCGCACAGCGTCGGCGCCTTGCGCTACGAGCGCGACAGCGGCGCTATCTACCACGGCGATGAGGTGCTGGAGCTCACCCCGCGCGAGCTGGCGCTGCTGCAGGCGCTGATGGCCAGGCCCGGCCATGCGGTCAGCAAGGAGCGTTTGTTCGAGCTGGTCTTTCCCGGGGAAGCCGATGTGCAGTACGAGGCGGTGGAAGTGGTGGTGTACCGGCTGCGCAAGAAGCTGGCGGCGACCGGCGCCAAACTGATCACGCTGCGCGGACTGGGTTACCTGCTCAAGGCCGGCGAATGACACCGGCCGAGCCACAGGCGGGCTTCGTCACGCGCGCGGGATCCATGTCGCTGCGCCGCTACCTGCTGCTGGGCATTCTGTTGCCGGTGGGGCTGTTCGTGCTGGTCAATGCCGTGAGCCTTTACCGCCAGACACTCGGCGCCGTCAACACCGCCTACGACCGGACGTTGCTGGCTTCGGCCAAGTCCATCGGCGAGCTGCTGGACGTGCAGGGCTTCGACGATGCGGCGGTGCTGCGCGCTACCGTTCCCTATGCGGCGTTGGAGGCCTTCGAGGCCGACAATCAGAGCCGCATGTTCTACCGGGTCTCGGCGCTGGATGGGGAAATGGTCTCGGGGTTCGCCGAGCTGCCGTTCTGGCGCGGCACCCTGCCCGACCGCAGCACCTATGCCGCGCTGGTGGATTTCTATGACGACTCGTTTCGCGGCGAGCCGGTGCGCGTGGCGGTGCTGCTACAACCGGTAGCCAGCGAAAACGGCCGCGGCATGGCAGTGGTGCAGGTGGCCGAGACACTGGAGCTGCGCCAGACCCTCACCCGCAAGATCCTGATCGATACGTTGTGGCGGCAGGCGGTGCTGGTGGCCGTGATCGTGCTGGTCGCGGTGGTGGTGGTGCAGCGGGCCACGCGGCCGGTGCGGCGGCTCAGCGACGAGCTGCAGGCGCGGGCAGAGGGCGACCTGACACCGATCGCGGCAGCGGACGCGCCGCGCGAACTGCTGCCTCTCGTCGACGCCACCAATCACGTCATGTCACGGCTGCAGCACCTGCTGGACAACCAGAAGCGGTTCGTGCGCGACACCTCGCACCAGCTGCGCACGCCGCTTGCCGTGCTCAAGACCCAGGTGCAGTCGGCCCTGCGTGGCGATGTCGAGCCGCGCCAGGCCCTGCAGGAGATCAACGAAACCGTGGAGCGCGCCACCGTGCTGGCCAACCAGATGCTGTCGCTGGCCAAGGTCGAACAGTTGCGCCAGCAGCCGGACGCGGCGGTGAACGACCTGGCGCAGACGACCCGGGAGGTCGCGCTGGAGCTTTCTGCCCTGATCGCCGACAAGGAGCTCGACTTCGAGATCACCACCGAACCTGCGCCCGTGCGGTCGCACGAATGGATGCTGCGCGAACTCACCCGCAACCTGCTGCACAACGCCATCAAGCACAGCCCAGCGGCGGGCGCGCTGTCGGTGCGAGTGGTGGCCGACAGCACTTCGGTGGCGCTGACGCTGTCCGACAGCGGGCCGGGCATCCCCGCCGAGCTGCGCAACCGCCTGTTCCAGCCCTTCTCCGCCGGCAATGCCCAGAGCGGCTCAGGCCTCGGGCTGGCGATCTGCCAGGAGATCGTCCGGGCGCTGGGCGGCACCATCCACCTGGACAACCGGGAAGTGCACGGCCGCATCGAAGGTCTGGATACCACGGTCCGGCTGCCCTTGGCGGAGAATTCGGCCTGATGGAAAGATTGCGCGTCGACAAATGGCTGTGGGCTGCCCGGTTCTACAAAACCCGCACGCTGGCCACCGAAGAGATCGGCAAGGGCCGCATCGAAGTGAATGGCCAGGAGGTCAAGCCGGCCCGCGAGCTGAAGGTCGGCGACACGGTTTCGCTGAGGCAGGGTCCAATCACCAGGGTGGTGGTGGTCAAAGGACTGTCGGGCGTGCGCGGCCCGGCGCCGGTAGCCCAGCAGCTTTATGAAGAGACAGCGGAAAGCCTCAAGGCGCGCGAGGCGGCGGCCGAGCAGCGCCGCTACGCGCGCGAGCCGGCGTTGTCGATCGAGCAGGGGCGCCCCACGAAACGCGGCCGCCGCGAACTCGACGATGCGCGACACGGCTGGGGCGACCGCTGGAGTGCGTCGGTGGACGAGGATGGCAAGTCGTAGCGCTGTCTGCCCTCACCCCGGCCCTCTCCCGGAGGGAAAGGGAGCCTGAGACAGTACCGTCAGCCAGCTATCGTCCGCCCAGCTCTCACCCGGGAGAAGGCGAATTCGCACCTGCACGGCGCGGCCGCATGCGCAGGCCCTGCGTGAACCAGACCAGGCCGATCAGGAGCAAGCCTGGAAGATAGAACCAGTGCGGCGAGGGCCGGTCGTTCGGCACCTTGAGGGCCTGCACGCTCCAGCCCGGCTCGAAGCCGCTCTTGTTGGCGCGCGAGCCGAACTTCACGGCGCCGATCTGCACCTCCTGGCCCAGGGGCACCAACTGCAGCCCGGCGTCGGCCAGCCGCTTGCGGCCATCGGCGCCGGCCTCGCCCAGCCGAACGGCCACGGTCTTCGAAATGTCTTCGCCTTCCAGCGTGGTGCCCTTGATGATCATCACCACCGACTGCTCGCTCCCGGCGGCCTTGGCCACTTCGAACACCTGCGCTGCCGGCACCTCCCGGTGTTCGGGCGTGATGCGGTCCATGAAGAAGTCGGGCCGGAACAGCAGCGCCACGGCCATCGCCAGCACCAGGCCTTCCCACCAGCGCAGCTTGATGCGGAACCACCCCATCGTGAGGGCGGCAAAGATCAGGGTTGCAACCGTGCAGGCGACGACCACGCGCACCAGTTCCGCCGTGCCGTTCACGCCGATCAGCAGCAGCTGCGGATTGAAGATCCAGATGAACGGCAGGATGACGGTGCGCAGGGCGTAGAGCGCGCCCTGGACGCCGGTCTCGATGGCGTCTTCGCCCGAAATTGCCGCGGCGGCGAAGGTAGCCAGCCCCACGGGCGGTGTGATGTCGCCCATGATGCCGTAGTAGAAGACGAACAGGTGCACGGCGATGAGGGGAATGACCAGCCCCGACTGGGCGCCCAGTTCCACCACCACCGGCGCCATCAGCGTGGCCACCAGCACGTAGTTGGCCGTGGTCGGCACGCCCAGGCCCAGCACCAGGCAGACGAAAGCGATGAACAGCAGCATCACGATCACGTTGCCTTGCGAGACGAACTCGACGAAGTCGGTCATCCGCAGCCCCAGCCCGGTGAGCGTGATGCCGCCCACGATGATGCCGGCGGTCGCCGTGGCGATGCCGAT
>JAKFEZ010000173.1:0-26720 GCA_036675435.1 Ramlibacter sp.
CGCTGGGCACGCCTAAACTCGCGCATCCGCTGTCGCTGGTGCGGATTGCCTATGGGCTAACGTAAGGACTGCGGGACAGATCTTCAGCTCTGTCCCCCACTGATCAAATGAACCTCACCGGAAAAATCACGCGCGACAGCCTCATGACGCTGGAGGCGTACAGCAAGTACCGCAAGGCCCACAAGGCCGAAGTCATCGCGCACCGCAAGCTGCGCAGCGTTCCCCTGGGCGATCACGTCACGCTGCAGTTCGAAAGCGAAACCAGCATCCGCTACCAGATCCAGGAGATGCTGCGCATCGAGAAGATCTTCGAGGAAGAAGGCATCCTGCAGGAGATCGAGGCTTACGCGCCGTTGATGCCCGACGGCAGTAACTGGAAAGCCACCCTGATGATCGAGTACCCCGACGAGAACGAGCGCCGGCGCGAACTGGCGCGGCTGATCGGTGTGGAAGACCGCATGTTCGTCGAGGTCGAAGGCCATGAGCGCGTATATGCCATCGCTGACGAAGATCTCGACCGCGAGAACGACGAGAAAACCTCGGCCGTGCACTTCGTGCGTTTCGAGTTCACGCCGGCCATGGCGGCGGCCATCAAGGCGGGCGCCGCCGTCAAGCTCGGCTGCGATCATCGCAACTACCCGGCCCACACGACCATTGCTCCAGAAGCCCTGGCCTCGCTGGCGGGCGATCTGCGCTGACTCAGGCCGGCCGGAAAAGGTCGACCCGATCGGTGATGATGCCGTCGGTGCCCAGGTCGATCAGCCGCTGTGCGGCCCATTCGTCGTTGACGGTGTAGCTGAGGCACCTGAAGCCGGCGCTCTGGGCCTGGGTGACCGTGCTGGCATCCCACAACGCCTGGTTGCAGACGATGGCCGTGCATTCCAGCATCAGTGCAGTTTCGAGCCAGCCTTTCCACAGCGTATCCAGCAGAAGGCCGCGCGGCAGGCGCGGCGCGGTCGCTAGCGCACCTTGCAGGGCCTCGGGCCGAAATGAGGTGAGCAGCGGTGCTACGGCAGCGTCGTTCCAAAGCCGGTCCGCATGCCGGGCCACCACCTCACCGGTGTGCTGCTCCAGGCCAGGCGTGGGCTTGATCTCGATGTTGAGGAAATGCCCGTTGGCCAGGCAGAACCTCGAGATGTTTTCAAGTGTGGGCAACGGCTCTCCGGCGTAAGCCCGCGAGTGCCAGCCGCCCGCGTCGAGCCGTGCCAGTTCGCTCCAGGGATGCTCGCCGCCGGTGGCGCTGGCGCCTTCGCCAAAAATCTCGAGGGCATTGGTGGTGCGCTCGAGGGTGGCGTCGTGCATCAGAAAGGGCACGCCGTCGGCGGATAGTTTGGCGTCGCACTCGAACATGCGAAAGCCGTGCTTCGCGCCGAGGCGGAAAGCCGCCAAGGTGTTCTCCGGCGCCAGCTTGCCCGCGCCGCGGTGCGCTATCCAGCGCGGGTAGGGCCAGTCTGGAAGCCTCGCGTCGCTCACGCTACAGCCTCTTGCCGCTGGTGGCGTCAAACCAGTGCACGCGGTCTTCCCGGGGTGCGACGCGAATGGTGGATTCGGGCGCCGGCGTGGGCTGGTGTTCTTCGCTGCGGATGATGATCTGCTCGCCGGCGATGCGCCCGTAGATCAGCCGCTCGGCTCCCAGCAGTTCGGTGGTTTCCACCCGTACCTCCCAGCCGGCCGTGCCGATGTCCAGATGCTCGGGACGCACGCCCATGATGGCGCCCGGCCGGCCGCCGGGGCCGTCTTTGAGCAGGTTCATCGGCGGTGAGCCGATAAAACTGGCGACGAAGGTCGAAGCCGGGCGGTGATACACCTCTTCAGGCGTGCCGAACTGCTCCATCACACCGGCATTCATAACGATCATGCGCTCGGCCAAGGTCATCGCCTCGACCTGGTCGTGGGTGACGAACAGCGAGGTGATGCCCAGTTCGCGGTGCAGCTTCTGGATCTCCAGGCGGGTCTGGGCGCGCAGCTTGGCGTCGAGGTTGGACAGCGGCTCGTCGAACAGGAAGACCTGGGGCTGGCGCACGATGGCGCGACCCATGGCGACGCGCTGGCGTTGGCCCCCCGACAGCTCGCGCGGCTTGCGCTGGAGCAGGGGTCCCAGCTCCAGGATGCCCGCTGCCTTGTCGACACGCTGCTTGATTTCGGCGATAGGCATCTTCTTGATTTTCAAGCCGTACGCCATGTTGTCGAACACGCTCATGTGGGGATAGAGCGCGTAATTCTGGAACACCATGGCGATGTCCCGCTGGGCGGGTTCAAGGTTGTTGACCACGCGGTCGCCGATGGAGATCGTGCCGTCGGTGATCTCTTCCAGGCCCGCGACCATGCGCAACAGGGTCGATTTTCCGCAGCCGGAAGGCCCCACGATGACGATGAATTCGCGATCGGCCACCTCGGCGTTGACGCCGTGAATGACCTGCAGTGCGTGCTTGCCCTTGCCGTATCGCTTGATGACGTTCTTGAGTTGGATGGAAGCCATGAGTTCTTCTAGGTTGCTCTAATCAGTCAGTCCGGGACAGAGCTGAAGATCTGCCCCCAGGTTTTTTGGTCAGTTGGGGCAGAGCTGAAGATCTGCCCCCAAGGTTTTCTAGTCAGTTGGGGACAGAGCTGAAGATCTGCCCCCAAGGTTCTTACTTTTCCGTATCCACCAAGCCCTTGACGAACCACTTCTGCATCAGCATCACAACCAGAGCCGGCGGCAGCATGGCCAGGATGGCGGTGGCCATCACGATGTTCCAGTCGTTTGCGGCCTCCCCGCCGGCCAGCATGCGCTTGATGCCGATGACCACCGGGTACATGTCCTCCGAGGTGGTCATGAGCAGGGGCCACAGGTACTGGTTCCAGCCATAGATGAACTGGATCACGAACAGCGCGGCAATGGAGGTTTTGGACAGCGGTATCAGCACGTCCTTGAAGAAGCGCATGGGGCCTGCGCCGTCCATCCGCGCGGCCTCCACCAGCTCGTCCGGCACCGTCAGGAAGAACTGGCGGAACAAGAAGGTGGCTGTGGCCGACGCGATCAGCGGCAGCGTCAGGCCTGCGTAGCTGTTGAGCATGCCGAGGTCGGCGACCACCTTGTAGGTGGGCAGGATACGCACTTCGACGGGCAGCATCAGGGTCACGAAGATGGCCCAGAAGCACAGCATCTTGAAGGGGAAGCGGAAGTAGACGATGGCAAAGGCCGACAGCAGCGAGATGGAGATCTTTCCGACCGTGATCACCATGGCCGTGACGAAGCTCACCCACATCATATGGGCCACCGAGGTCGTTGAACCCAGTTTGCCGCCACCGAACAGGGCCGCCTTATAGGTCTCCCACATGTTGCCGCCGGGCAGCAGCGGCATGGGCGCCTGCACGATGGCGTCGGCGGTATGGGTGGAAGCGATGAGCGCCAGGTACAGGGGGAAAGCCACCACCAGCACGCCGAGCAGCATCACGGTGTGGGACAGAACGGCGAGCCAGCGGCTGCGGTCAACCATGGTGGCCCCCAACACAGGAATTAAAAGCGACGAGGGCTAATGCGGAATTTCCCGACGGGCCGCCCCTAGGGAAATGCGCCCCCTCGGGGGGCAGAGAGCGACACGAAGTGCGCGAACGTGGGGGCCTCATCAGTACTGCACCTTCTTTTCGACGTAGCGAAACTGCACCACGGTAAGCGAGATCACGATCATCATCAGGATCACGGACTGAGCGGCCGAGCCGCCGAGGTCCAGCGACTTGAAGCCGTCGAGGTAGACCTTGTAGACCAGGATCGAGGTGGACTGGCCCGGCCCGCCCGAGGTCATGGCATCGATGATGCCGAACGTGTCGAAGAACGCGTAGACGATATTGATCACCAGCAGGAAGAAGGTGGTTGGCGACAGCAGTGGCAGTTGGACGGTCCAGAACCGCCGCCACGGACCGGCACCGTCGATCGATGCGGCCTCGATCAGCGACTTGGGAATAGATTGCAGGCCGGCCAGGAAGAACAGGAAGTTGTAGGAGATCTGTTTCCAGACGGAGGCGATGACGATCAGCGCCATCGCTTGGCCTTCATTCATCAGGTGGTTCCAGTTGTAGCCAAGTTGGCCCAGGCCATACGACAGCACGCCGATGGAAGGCGAGAAGATGAAGATCCACAGCACGCCGGCAATAGCGGGCGCCACGGCGTACGGCATGATCAGCAGCGTCTTATAGGCCATGGCGCCGCGCACCACGCGATCGGCAAAGATGGCCAGCAGCAGCGACAGCGACAGGCCGATGACCGCCACCAGTACGGAGAACTGCGCGGTGATCGCGAACGAGGCGTGGTAGGAGGAATCGTTGAACAGGCGGCGGAAATTGTCCAGCCCCACGAATTCGCGGCTCATGCCGAATGCGTCTTCCAGCTGCAGGGACTGCAGCAGGGCCTGGCTCGCCGGCCAGAAAAAGAAGATGCCGATGATCACCATCTGGGGCAGGATCAGTACCCAGGGCAGCCATCGTGAGCGGAAAAGTACGCGTTTTTCCATGAGCAATCAAAACTATAAAAACCGCCGGAGCCCTGGTGGAGCCGCGGAGGCGGGGTGCTGGCGTGGGTGCGCAGCAGGTGACGGCAAGCGACGGGAATGCCGCACGATGCGGGGCCCGACGCCAGCCAGAGTGTAGAGGGTGCCGGCCCTCCGCCCGTCCGCTGCTTCGCCGGGACGGGCGGGTTCAGGCTTTACTTCGACGCGCTGTTGGCTTGCTCGAACCGGGCCAGCAACTCGTTGCCGCGCTTGACGATAGCGTCCAGGGCATCCTTGGCCGACTTCTTGCCGGACCAGACCTGTTCGAGCTCTTCGTCCTCGATGGTGCGAATCTGCACGTAGTTGCCCAGGCGGATGCCCCTCGACTTGTCAGTGACCTTGCGCACCATCTGCTGCACGGCCACGTCGGTGCCGGGATGCTTCTGGTAGAAGCCCGACTTTTCGGTCAGGTCGTAGGCGGCCATGGTGATGGGCAGATAGCCCGTGCGCTGGTGGCTGGCGGCTTGCACCTTGGTCTGCGACAGGAAGTCGAAGAACTTGGCCACACCCTTGTATTCTTCCGCCTTCTTGCCTGCCATGACCCACAGCGAGGCGCCGCCGATCACGGTGTTCTGCGGTGCGCCCTTCACGTCGGCGTAGTAGGGCATGGGGGCCAGGCCATATGCGAACTTGGCGTTCTTGGACACATCGCCGTAGAAGCCGGACGAGGTCTGGATCATGGCGCACTCGCCGGCCGTGAACGAGGCCTGGGCGGTGGAGCCGCGGCCCTTGTAGATGAACTCACCCGCGGCGGCGGCCTTGGCCAGATTGTCGATGTGCTTGACATGCAGCGGCGAATCGACCTTCATGCGCGCGTCCATGCCGTTCAGGCCGTTGCCCTTGGTGGCGAACTCGACGTTGTGCCAGGTGGAGAAGCTTTCCAGCTGGGTCCAGCCCATCCAGGCCAGCGTCATGGGGCAGCTGTGACCGCTTTCCTTGAGCTTCTTCGCGGCGGCGAACACTTCAGGCCAGGTGGCGGGTGCCTTGTCGGCGTTCAGGCCGGCCTTCTTGAAGGCGTCCTTGTTGAAATAGAAGATGGTGGTGGAGCTGTTGAACGGAAAACTCAGCATCTGGCCATTGGGGGCCGTGTAGTAGCCGGCAACCGCGGGGATGTAGGCCTTGGGATCAAACGCCAGCTTGGCGTCGCTCATGATCTTGCCGACCGGGACGGTGGCGCCCTTGCTGGCCATCATCGTGGCGGTGCCCACTTCGAACACCTGCAGCACGTGCGGCGAGTTGCCGGAGCGGAACGCGGCGATGGCGGCCGTCATGGACTCGTCATAGCTGCCCTTGTAGGTCGGCACGACCTTGTAGTCCTTCTGGCTTTCGTTGAATTCCTTGGCCAGGTCATTGACCCACTGGTTGTTGACGGCGGTCATGGAGTGCCACCACTGGATCTCGGTCTGGGCTTGGGCGGGCAGGGCAAAGGCGAGCGCCAGCGCTGCAGCGGAAAGTTGTAATTTCATGAGAACTCCTGAAAGGCGAGAGGTTACAAGCAATTTGTGACAGCGGATTTAACCGGGGTGGCGTTTTGCCGACAAGCGGGGTTTCCATAAGAAAGATGAGCGATGCTGCACTGCGGTAACATCTCTCTTCAGCCGCTGCATGCACCCCGTTTGGCTGACTAGATGGAGCGCTCCGCTCCATTCGGCCACCGACGCACCAGATGAACGCACCTACAACAATCACCCAGCTGCTGGCCGCGGCCGACGATACACCGCGCTTGCGCGAGATCCCTTACAACTACACCTCTTTTTCCGATCGCGAGATCGTGATCCGGCTGCTGGGCGGACGCGCATGGGACGTGCTGAACCGCCTGCGCGAAGAGCGCCATACCGGTCGCTCCGCCCGGATGCTGTACGAGGTGCTGGGCGATATCTGGGTGGTGCAGCGCAACCCCTACCTGCAGGACGACCTGCTGGACAACCCCAAGCGCCGCCGCCTGCTGGTGGACGCGCTGGATCACCGGCTGGCCGAGGTGGAAAGGCGACGCACGCCCGACACCGACCCTGAGCGCGACGCGCTCGTGGTCGAGCTGTTGCAGGCGGCTGCCGCCGCAGTCCGGGCCTTCGACGCCGGTTTCCGCGAGGTGGCCGAGCTGCGCCGGCAGACGCTGCGCGCGCTGCGGCGCTATACGTCGAGGGACAACATCAAGTACGACGGCTTGTCGCGTGTCTCCCATGTGACTGATGCAACCGACTGGCGGGTCGAATACCCGTTCGTCGTGCTGACGCCCGATACCGAGACGGAGATGGCCGGGTTGGTCAAGGGCTGCATCGACCTGGGCCTCACCATCATTCCGCGTGGCGGCGGCACGGGCTACACCGGCGGGGCGGTGCCGCTGACCTGGAAGAGCGCGGTGATCAATACCGAAAAGCTCGAAGCCATGACCGAGGTCGAGATGGTTTCGATTCCTGGCCATGCGCAACCGGTCGCCACCGTATGGACCGAGGCCGGTGTGGTCACCCAGCGGGTTTCCGACGCGGCCGAGCGGGCCGGGTTCGTGTTCGCGGTCGACCCGACCTCGGCCGAAGCCTCTTGCATTGGCGGCAACATCGCCATGAACGCCGGCGGCAAGAAGGCCGTGCTGTGGGGCACCGCGCTGGACAACCTGGTGTCCTGGCGGATGGTGACGCCGCAGGCGCAGTGGCTCGAAGTCACCCGGCTCGACCACAACCTGGGCAAGATCCACGATGCCGAGGTGGCGACCTTCGAGCTCAAATACTTCGAGGCCGATGGCAAGACGCCGGTGCGCACCGAGCAACTGGCCATTCCCGGACGCACCTTCCGCAAGGAGGGCCTGGGCAAGGACGTGACCGACAAGTTCCTGTCGGGGTTGCCGGGCATCCAGAAGGAAGGCTGCGACGGCCTGATCACCAGCGGGCGCTGGGTGGTGCACCGCATGCCGGCGCACACCCGCACTGTCTGCCTGGAGTTCTTCGGCAATGCCCGTGACGCGGTGCCCAGCATCGTCGAGATCAAGGACTTCATGTTCGCCGAGCAAAAGCGCTCGGGCGTAGTGCTGGCCGGCCTGGAGCACCTGGACGACCGCTACCTGAAAGCGGTGGGCTACGCCACCAAGTCGAAGCGCGCCGCCGACGCCAGGGGCGGCCATTCGTCGGGCCTGCCCAAGATGGTCCTGGTGGGCGATATTTCCGGCGACGATGCAGACGCCGTGGCCCGGGTCACCTCCGAGGTGGTGCGCATCGCCAATTCGCGCAGCGGCGAGGGCTTCGTCGCCATCAGCCCCGAGGCGCGCAAGAAATTCTGGCTCGATCGCAAGCGCACGGCCGCGATCAGCAAGCACACCAACGCCTTCAAGATCAACGAGGACGTGGTGATCCCGTTGCCGCGCATGGCCGAGTACACCGACGGGATCGAGCGCATCAACATCGAGCTGTCGCTGGCCAACAAGATCAAGTTGGCGGGCGAGCTGGAGGCGTTCTTCGGCCGCGGCAACCTGCCGCTGGGCAAGCAGGACGACGCCGGCGAGATTCCCTCGGCGGAATTGCTGGAGGACCGCGTCAACCAGGCGCTGGAGCTGGTGCGCCGGGTGCGCGCGCTCTGGCAGGATTGGCTGGCCAACGTCGAAACGCTGTTTCCGCAACTGCAGGATCACACCCTGCGGGCGAGCTGGAAGAGCCAGATCCGCGCGCCCCTGCAGAACATCTTCGCGGGCCAGTCGTTTGCGCCCATCCTGGCTGAAGCAAGCGCCATCCACAAGCGCGTGCTCAAGGGCCGGGTCTGGATCGCGCTGCACATGCATGCGGGCGACGGCAACGTGCACACCAACATCCCGGTGAACAGTGACGACTACGAGATGCTCCAGTCGGCGCATGCCTCCGTCAAGCGCATCATGGTGCTGGCGCGTTCGCTGGATGGCGTGATCTCGGGCGAGCACGGCATCGGCATCACCAAGCTCGAATTCCTCACCGACGAGGAACTGCAGCCGTTTGCCGACTACAAGCAGCGGGTCGATCCCGAGGGCCGCTTCAACAAGGGCAAGCTGCTGCGCCACGCGCAGGCGCCTTCGGCAGTCACAGGACAGGCTGCTTCCGATCCGGGGCTGGGCGTCTATGCCGACCTGACCAACGCCTACACGCCGAGCTTCGGGCTGATGGGCCACGAGTCGCTGATCATGCAGCAGTCGGATATCGGTGCCATCGCCGACAGCATCAAGGACTGCCTGCGCTGCGGCAAATGCAAGCCGGTGTGCGCCACCCACGTGCCGCGCGCCAACCTGCTGTACAGCCCGCGCAACAAGATCCTGGCCACCTCGCTGCTGGTGGAGGCGTTCCTGTACGAGGAGCAGACCCGCCGCGGCGTGTCGATCAAGCATTGGGAGGAGTTCGAGGACGTCGCCGACCATTGCACGGTCTGCCACAAGTGCGAGTCGCCCTGCCCGGTGAAGATCGATTTCGGCGATGTCTCGATGAACATGCGCAACCTGCTGCGCAAGATGGGCCAGAAGAGCTTTCGTCCCGGCAACGCGGCGGCGATGCTGATGCTCAACGCCACCAGCCCCGAAACCATCAAGTTCATGCGCTCGGCCATGGTCGACGTCGGCTTCCGCCTGCAGCGGTTCGCCAACAAGGTGCTGCGCGCCCCGGCGCGCAAGCAGGTGAGCCGGCCGACGTCCACCCATGGCACGGCCCCGGTGAAAGAGCAGGTGATTCACTTCATCAACAAGAAGCTGCCCGGCGGACTGCCCAAGAAGACCGCCCGTGCGCTGCTGGACATCGAGGACAAGGACTACGTTCCGATCATCCGCGACCCGCGGGCCACCAACCCGGAGACCGAGGCGGTCTTCTACTTCCCGGGCTGCGGCTCGGAGCGGCTGTTCTCGCAGGTGGGTCTGGCGACCCAGGCGATGCTGTGGCACGCCGGGGTGCAGACGGTGCTGCCGCCCGGCTACCTGTGCTGCGGCTACCCGCAGCGCGGCTCGGGCCAGTTCGACAAGGCCGAGAAGATGATCACCGACAACCGGGTGCTGTTCCACCGGGTCGCCAACACGCTCAACTACCTGGACATCAAGACGGTGGTGGTGAGCTGCGGCACCTGCTACGACCAGCTGCAAGGTTACGAGTTCGACAAGATCTTCCCGGGCTCGCGCATCATCGACATTCACGAGTACCTGCTGGAGAAAGGCATTACGCTGCCGGCCGGGCAGGGGGGTTTCCTGTATCACGAGCCCTGCCACAACCCGATGAAGCTGGGAGATTCGATGAGCACCGTCAAGGCGCTGATCGGCGACAACGTGCGCAAGTCGGAGCGCTGCTGCGGCGAATCGGGCACCCTCGGCGTGACCCGCCCCGACATCTCCACCCAGGTCCGGTTCCGCAAGGAAGAGGAGCTGCGCAAGGACGAGGCGGCCCTGCGCGCCAGCGGCGCCGTGGGCGAAAAGGACAACATCAAGATTCTCACCAGCTGCCCGAGCTGCCTGCAGGGGTTGACGCGCTACGGCGATGATCTGCAGAACGGGCTGCTGGAGGCCGACTACATCGTGGTGGAGATGGCCAACCAGATCCTGGGCGAGAACTGGATGCCGGACTACGTGCAGGCGGCCAACCACGGCGGCATCGAGCGCGTGCTGGTTTGATGGGATCAGCTGAGATGAACATGACCTGCATCTACGTGACGGCCTGACCAGCTAATCTCTCAAGCGCCAGCTACACACCTCACCCTGCTCGCGGGTGGCGACCCGGCGTCAGTCGCGCAGCACCTGCCAGCCACCCCTGGTCTGTACGAAGCGCGCGGTTCCGTCGGTCTTGGCCGACCGCGAGACGCCACCGGTGAGAACTTCCATCATCTTGTTGACGGCACCGGCATGAGCGCTGCCGGCGGCCGTGCCGTCGGGCGCGTACATCTGCATGCCCTGGGTGATGCTGTAATCGCAGACGTAGCCGGGGCGTCCACGCGCACGCTCACAGGCGAGCTTCTTGAAATCGTGGATCTGCACTGACATACCGCTCACACCGTTTTCCAGGCGGACCTCATTGTTGGGGCCCTGGCCGCCACCAGCCCTGCTCGCCCGCTCGCGCTCTATGGCGGCACGCATTTGCGCCTGCGTCGGCCCGACCTCACCCGGCGCCGTGCCGGCGCTTGCCGCATCCGGTGCAGGCGGGCTGCCGGTGCGGATCAGGACCAGGGGGACGCAGTCGCCGATTCGGCTCATCTGCAGTTTGCGACCGTCGCCGGACAGCAGGCCGTTGAAGGACTTCCGCAGCTGCTGGTTTACGAAGTACACCCATTCACCCTGGTGCCCTGTCATGAACCGCAGCTGGACCGGAATGTGCTCGCTCTTTCGCCGTGTAGGGTCGTAGCCACTGTGATTGACCGTCCCCGAAGTGCCCTGGATGTCCACCTTGAACACCACCCGCCCTAGCGGACACTGGGTGGCCCCGGTCCAGGTGCCCGAGACATCGGGAGCGGCCGTGACTGGAAGGGCCAAGCCCGAAGCCGCGGCCAGCAGCACCCAAACGGCAACCGTATGCATCATCACCAGCTCCTTCGAGGAAACTCCGGCACGCCCGGCGACAGGCTCCAGAAGAGAACGAGGTTCATAACCTGCACAGGCTAGTTCGTCCGCCCGCTTTTTTCCAGCGCGACCTTGCGTTTTTCTCGTACCCCAGCGGCCGGACGGCGCCGGCGCCGCCCGCAAATGGCGCGCCATCGTGAATTCCCGCACGCTGGCCTGCGGCCCATCGGGGAAGTAGGCGTAGGTGAGACCTGCACAACCGTGTATAACCCTGATGAGCAGACGTATTCAGAGGAAAGAATGGTTTCCGGAGGTTTAGCCATGGTCGCCCCCCAAATTCCCCAGTTGCCCCTGGCGCGCGCCCTGCTGGGGGCTTGCCTGCTGGCCGCCGCCGCGGCTGCCGGCGCCCAGTCCGCCGGCGAAGTCGAATTCTCCCGTGGCGTCGGGTTCGCCCAGACCCCGGGCGAGACCCCGCGCACCCTGGGCAAGGGCCTGCCGCTGCGCCAGGGGGACAGGCTCACAACGTCCGACGGCGCTTCGGCCATCATCAAGATGCAGGACGGCACGCGGATGACCGTGCGGCCCAATTCCGAGCTGGTCTTGCAGCAGTACCAGTTCAAGGAGAACGCGCCCGACAACAGCATGCTGATGCAGTTGGTGCGGGGCGGCTTTCGCGCGGTGACCGGCCTGATCGCCAAGGGCTCGCCGAACGCCGCCAAAATACAAACGAACACCGCGACCATCGGGATCCGTGGTACCGATTTCGACGCCCGGGTCTGCACTGGCGATTGCGGGGCCGAGTCGGCGCGCGAAACCGCCACGGCCCGGCCGAACGCGGTGCTGGCCAGCGCGAAGGTCGTCACCTCGCAGGGCGTGGTCACTGCCGTGGATGCCGCCGGCCAGCGCCGCCGCGTGGTCGACGGCGGCAGCATCTATCCGGGCGACCTGGTGGAAACCGGCCCGGCAACCCGCGCCGTGCTGGCGTTTCGCGACGACACCCGCATCACGCTCGGCTCGACCACCCGGTTCCGGGTCGACAATTTCATCTACGACCAGAAGAATGCCAGCGAAGGCCGTTTCCTGGTCTCCGTGCTCAAGGGCTCGGTGCGCGCGCTCACGGGCCTGATCGCCAAGGCCAACAACCGCAACGTCGGTTTCAGCACCGCCACGGCCACCATCGGCATCCGGGGCACCGGACTGGATATCAATTGCACGGGGGCCTGTGCAGGCGAACCGGGCGATGCGAGCTCGGGGCTGACGCTGTTCACGTGGCTCGGCTCGATCGTCGTCACGCCGTCGGGGCAGACGGCCCTGCAGGTGCTCATGGCCGGCCAGGGGCTGTTCATCTCGCCCAGTGGGATCCTGCCGATCACGAACTCGCCCGCATTCGAAGGCCCGCGCCCGGACACCGTCGACGTGCCGTCAAAGTTGTTTTCAAGCGACACGGTATCTGACGCCGAGCAAGGCTTGTTCGTCTTCGTGCGCGATGGCCACATCGAGATCGCGACGGCCGGGGAAATTCTGCACCTCGGCAAGGGTGAGGCGGGGTTTGCCGGCCAGGGCGGCGAAACCAAGCGGCCCACCAATATTCCCAAGTTCATCGAGTTCGACCGGATGCCGATGCCCAGCGCGACCAATCCCCTGCTCGTGAACGTGCTGGCGGAGTCCGGCATCCGACCCAACAATCAGTGCCGGTAGCACGGCGGGGTGACAGACGGTTACACGGGTGAGACAATCCCAGCTCATCCGCATCTGACAACGAGGGGCGACAACAATATGGTCACAGGGTTTTGCGAGCCCCGCTCACGCAGCGGCGCACGTGTACGGCTGGGTCTGGTGGCCGCCGCGGCCATCGCCACCGCCGGCGCTGCCTATGCCCAGGCGCCGGGAGCCGCGCCCATGGCCAAGCCTGCGCCGGCCGCGGTGTTCGCCATCAAGGGCTTCAAGGTCACCGGCGACAATCCGCTGGGCGATGCCGAAACGGCTCGCGTGCTGGCGCCGTATGTGCGTGGCGACGCGACCATCGAGTCGCTCCAGAAGGCCACGGCAGCGCTCGAAGCGGCCCTGCGCGAGCGCGGCTTCGGCCTGCACCGCGTGGCCCTGCCGCCGCAGGAAGTGGGCGACCAGGTCACGCTGAACATCGTCAAGTTCAGCATTTCCAAGGTGCTCATCGAAGGCCGCAGCCTCTACGACGAGGGCAACGTCCGCCGCACTTTGCCCGAGCTGCAGGAGGGCCAGAGCCCCAATTTCAAGCGCCTGGCCGTCCAGACCGCCATTGCCAACGAGAACCCCAACAAGCAGATCCAGGTCGGGCTGCGCGAGGCCGACGAGCCGGACAAGATCAACGCGACGATCACCGTCAAGGAGAGCCGGCCGTGGACGTTCGGGGTGGGCCTGTCGAACGCAGGCTCCGAGTCGTCCGGCGAAGACCGCCTCACCGTGTCGGGCGGCCACACCAACCTGTTCAATCTCGACCATCAGTTCGTCGGCGCCTACACCACCTCCATCGAGCGCACCAGCGATGTGAAGCAGCTGGGTCTTTCCTACAAGGTACCGCTCTACAGCCTGGGCGGAGTCGTCGGCGCCAGCTACACGCGCTCCGACGTGGTCGGGAACTTCGGCACGTTCACCAGCACCGGCGCTGGCCACACCTTCGGCGCCAGCTACACCCATTATCTGGCGCCCCAGGGCGGGCGCCGCAGCTACGTCACCGTGGGCTTCGAAGACAAGGTGTTCGATGCGACCACCATCAGCGGCGTCGTCATCGGCATGGACCGACGCAGCCGTCCGATCGTGCTGGGCTATACAGCCCGGACCGACTCCGACACGTCCGTGTGGGGCTACAACGTCGATCTGGCCGCCAACACCGGCAGCGGCCGTGCCAACGACCTGCTGTCCTACCAGAACGAAGATCCGCGCATCACGACCGAGCACTGGAAGGCCCTGCGCGGCGGCGCCAGCTATACCGCTCCGCTGGCCACCACCTGGCTCTGGTCGGTGCGAGGGCAGTTCCAGTACAGCCCGGACGTCCTGATCTCGGGCGAACAGTTCGGGCTGGGCGGCCTCGGTTCTGTGCGAGGCACCAGCATCGATCGACCGATCACCGGTGACAACGGCCTGTCCGCCTCGCTCGAAGTCACCACTCCCGAGCTGACCAGCGGGCTGAGGCTGCTGGGGTTCGTCGATGCTGGATGGCTGGGCAACAACCGGCCCAACGGCGCCAACAAGCCGTCGTCCGACCGGCTCGCCAGCGTCGGGGTCGGCCTGCGCTATGCCAAGGAGCCGTTCGCCCTGTCGCTGGACTATGGCCGGGTCGTCACCGGCAGCCGGGTTCCCGTAACCCTGAATGCCAGCTCGCCGCAAAGCGGCGACGACAGGCTCTACATCAACCTGTCGTTGCGCTTCTAGTGCGGCTGCGCCACCGGACTACTAGAATCAGGCCATGGCAGGCCTAAGTTCCGACAGTCCGACCCCGCGCTCCCTCACGGTGCACGGGCAGTCACGCACGCTCGAGGTGGCGTTTTCCGACGGCGCCGAGTACCGCATTCCCTTCGAGCTGATGCGCATCTACTCGCCCTCGGCCGAGGTTCAGGGCCACGGGCCCGGCCAGGAAGTGCTGCAGACCGGCAAGCGCGAGGTCGATATCACCGCGCTGGAGCCGGTGGGCAACTACGCCGTGCAGCCGACCTTCTCCGACGGCCACGACAGCGGCATCTTCTCCTGGGATTACCTGTATTTCCTGGGCGCTCAGCAGCAGCAGCTGTGGGACGACTACCAACGGCGGCTGCAGGCGGCCGGCGTTGAACGCGATGCGCAGATGCCCGGCAAGGCCGGCCATGCCTGCGGCCATTGAGTCTCGCCCCGCCATGAGCAATACCCATTTCGGCTTCGAATCGATCGACGAGCGCGAGAAGGCCCGGCGGGTGCGCGGCGTGTTCGACGCCGTCGCGCCGCGCTACGACCTGATGAACGACCTGATGTCGCTGGGGCTGCACCGGGCCTGGAAAGCCTATGCCGTGCTGGTGGCAGGCCTGCGGCCCGGCCATCAGGTGCTGGACCTGGCGGGCGGCACCGGCGACCTGGCCCTGGCCTTCGCCCGCAAGGTCGGCGCCACGGGGCGGGTGGTGCACACCGACATCAACGAGGCCATGTTGCGCACCGGCCGCGACCGCCTGCTCGACGCGGGGGTGGCGCTGCCCACCCTGGTGTGCGACGCGGAGAAGCTTCCTTTTGCCGCCGACAGCTTCGACGTGGTGAGCGTCGCTTTCGGCCTGCGCAACATGACGCACAAGGATCTGGCGCTGGCCGAGATGAACCGCGTGCTCAAGCCGGGCGGCAAGCTGCTGGTGCTCGAGTTCTCCAAGGTCGCCAAGCCCCTGGCCAAAGCCTACGACTGGTACTCCTTCAAGGTGCTGCCGCAACTCGGCCGGCTGGTGGCGGGCGACGGCGCCCCCTACCAGTACCTGGCCGAGTCGATCCGCATGCATCCCAACCAGCAAGAGCTGAAAGACCTGATGAAGAAAGAGGGTTTCGGCCATGTGGACTATCACAATTTGTCAGGCGGCGTGGTGGCTTTGCATGTTGGAATCAAGTGTTGAGGCCATTGGCCTGAAGGAGGCAATATGAAACTGTGGTCACTGGCTTTGGTGGCAGTGCTGGCACTGGCCAGCTTCGAGTCCGAGGCGGCTCGCCGGCTGGGCGGCGGCGGTTCCATGGGCCGGCAGTCCGGCAACGTGACGCAGCGAGAGGCGGCGCGCCCCAATCAGGCGGCCCCTGCGCAGAACCAGCAGGCCACACCTGCGGCGCAGCCCGGCGCCAATGCTGCGGCGGCTGCGCCCAAGCGCCCCTGGGGCGCCATGCTGGGCGGGCTGGCGGCCGGCCTGGGCCTGGCTTGGCTGGCCAATTCGCTCGGACTGGGCGCGGCCTTCGGGCAATTCCTGCTGATCGCACTGCTGGTGCTGGTGGCGATGATGGTGATCGGCTTCATCATGCGCTCGCGCCGCACGGCGCAGCCCAACCGGCCATTCGCCTTCGAAGGCGCCGGGGCGCCGGCCGCCGAACGCGCCGTGCCGCCGCGCCAGTACAGCCCTGACAACGTGGGCAATGACGCATCGGCCCGGCCCTGGGAGCGCAACAGCATGGCTTTCGAGGCCGGCAAGCACGGCCAGGGCAGCGGCGTGCAGATCGGCTCGGCCCTGTCGGGGTCGCAGTCATGGGGTGTGCCGGCCGGCTTCGACGCCGAGGGCTTCGTGGCCGCGGCCAAGCGCAACTTCGTGACCTTGCAGGACGCCTGGGACCGCTCCGACATTCCCGCGCTGCGGGCCATGATGACCGACGAAATGCTGGGCGAGATCAAGTCGCAGCTGGGGGAGCGCGAAAACCAGATGGCCGGCCAGGCGAACAGGACCGAAGTGGTCATGCTCGACGCGCAGCTGCTGGGCATCGAAGACCTGGGCGGCGACTACATGGCCAGCGTGGAGTTCTCGGGCATGATCCGCGAGGAGCCTTCCGCCGGTCCCAGTCCATTCCGCGAGGTCTGGAACATGACCAAGCCCAAGGCCGGCAACAGCGGCTGGCTGGTCGCGGGGGTGCAAGCTCTGCAGTGAGTTGACCCGCATCGGGAATAATCGGGGGACTATGGCAACACAGTCCCCCTTTCCTTTTCTGGACGACCTCTTCACGAGGGTGGCCGGCGGCTTGCAGCCGCCGCCCTGGATGGTGGAGGAAATCCAGCGCCGGCTGGTCTTGCTCATCAACCATGTGTTGATGCAGGAGCCCGAGGCCCAGGCCCGGCTGGCGCGCCAGCCCCATCGTGTTGTCGAGGCACGATGGCGCATTTTCGTGATGCGGCTGGCCCTCACGCCGGCGGGACTTCTGGAACTGGCAGCAACGGCCACCCCGCCCGACCTGACGCTCACCTTGACCGAGGAATCGCCGCTGCAATTGGCTCAGGCGGCCTTGCGCGGCGACAAGCCGCCGGTGCGCATCGCGGGCGACGTGCAGCTCGCCGCCGACATCAACTGGCTGGTCGATCATGTGCGGTGGGACCTGGAGGAGGACCTGTCAAGGCTGATCGGCGACGCCCCGGCGCATGCCGCCGGCCAGGCAGGGCGGGCCATGGCCCAGGCCCTGCGCCAATTTGCCGGGCGGGCGCCCGAAGGCCAGGCCGGCGCATGACGCGCTACCTGCGCGGAATCGTCATTGTCTGGGTGGCCCTGCGCTATGGGCTGGACGAGCTGGTACTCAACAGTTTTCAGAGGCCGTGGCTGAGCTCTCTGGCCCGCATCGTGTCGGTCGGGCGCAACCTGCGGGCGCCGCGCGGCCAGCGCCTGCGCGAAGCGCTGGAGCATCTGGGGCCGATCTTCGTCAAGTTCGGGCAAGTGCTGTCGACCCGACGCGACCTGCTGCCGGCCGACGTCGCCGACGAACTGGCGCGCCTGCAGGACCGGGTTCCGCCGTTCGACAGCAGTATCGCCATTGCCACCATCGAGCGGGCGTTCCGGCGGCCGGTGGACACCATCTTCGCCAGTTTCGAGCGTGAGCCGGTGGCCAGCGCTTCCATTGCGCAGGTTCACTTCGCCACCTTGAAGGACCGGCATGGCACGCTGCGCGACGTCGCGGTGAAGGTGCTGCGCCCGGGCATGCTGCCGGTGATCGAGAAAGACCTGAGCCTGATGCGCATGATGGCCGGCTGGCTGGAGCGGCTGTCGGCCGACGGACGCCGGCTCAAGCCGCGCCTGGTGGTCGCCGAGTTCGACAAGTACCTGCACGATGAGCTGGACCTGGTGCGGGAGGCCGCCAGCGCGGCGCAGCTGCGGCGCAACATGGCCGGGCTGAACCTGGTGCTGATCCCGGAAATGCAATGGGACTACTGCCATCCCGAAGTGATCGTCATGGAGCGGATGTACGGCATTCCGATCAGCCAGACCGAGCGGCTGAGGCAGGCCGGCGTCGACATTCCCCAGCTCGCCCGCGACGGCGTCACCATCTTTTTCACGCAGGTGTTTCGGGACGGCTTCTTCCATGCCGACATGCACCCCGGCAACATCCAGGTGAGCGTCGATCCGGCCAGCTTCGGACGCTACATCTCGCTCGATTTCGGGATCATCGGCACCCTGACGGAGCACGACAAGGAATACCTGGCGCAGAACTTCACGGCTTTTTTCCGGCGCGACTACAAGCGCGTCGCCCAGCTGCACATCGAATCCGGCTGGGTGCCGCCGGGCACCCGCGTGGACGAACTCGAGGCCGCCGTGCGCTCCGTGTGCGAACCCTATTTCGACCGCCCACTCAAGGAAATATCGCTGGGCCTGCTGCTGATGCGCCTGTTCCAGACCTCGCGCCGCTTCCAGGTCGAGATTCAGCCGCAGCTGGTGCTGTTGCAAAAGACCTTGCTGAACATCGAGGGCCTGGGGCGCCAGCTCGACCCCGAGCTGGATCTCTGGAACACCGCCAAGCCCTTCCTGGAAAAATGGATGCTTGAACAGATCGGCCCGCAAAAGCTGCTGGCTGAACTGCGTGACCAGGCGCCGCGGTACGCCAAGCTGCTGCCGGACTTGCCGCGCCTCCTGCACCAGTTCCTCGAACACAAGCCGGCGGACCATCGGCAGGAACTGCTGGAGCTGCTGGCCGAACAGAAGCGGACCAACCGCCTGCTGCAAAGCCTGATCTACGGGGGCATCGGTTTTGCCCTGGGCCTGATCGTGATGCAGGTCGTGGTCCGTATCCGGTTGTTTTAAGCCGCCGCTTTTTTGCCGATAATGCCGGGCATCCGCCCGGGCGACGAGGCGGCAAGGCTCAATCTAGAAGGTCATATACGGAGAACCCATGCTGATCACATTCGTCGTGCTCTACCTCCTGGCATCGCTGGCCATCGGCCTGTATGCGGCACGCCGCGTGCACAACACGGCCGACTACGCGGTGGCTGGCCGCAACCTGGCGCTGCCGGTGGTGGTCGCCACCACCTTCGCCACCTGGTTCGGCTCGGAGACCGTCGTGGGCGTGTCGGCCCGGTTCGTCTCCGGCGGGCTCGGCTCGGTGGTCGAAGACCCGTTCGGCGCCTCGATGTGCCTGGTGCTGGTCGGCCTGTTCTTCGCCTACAAGCTGTACCAGAAGAACCTGATCACGCTGGGAGACTACTACCGCCAGCGCTTTGGGCGCACCGTCGAAGTGCTCTGCTCGGTGATGATCATCTTCAGCTACCTGGGCTGGGTTGCCGCGCAGGTCACGGCGCTGGGCCTGGTGTTCAACCTGCTCACGCAAGGCGCGATCTCCGTGCCGGCCGGGATGGTCATCGGAACCAGCATCGTGCTGGTCTACACCCTGTTCGGCGGAATGTGGTCGGTCGCGCTCACCGACTTCGTGCAGATGATCGTGATCGCCTTGGGCCTGATTGCCATTGCCTGGTTCGCCGCGGACCTGGCCGGCGGCGCTGGCCAGGTATTCGACTACGCAGCGCGGGAAGGCAAATTCCAGTTCTTTCCCACCGGAGGCGCCAAGGAATGGGTGTTTTTCTTCGCCGCCGCCATCACCATGATGCTGGGCTCGATCCCGCAGCAGGACGTGTTCCAGCGCGTCATGGCGTCCAAGAACGAAAAGATCGCGGTGCGCGGCCCGGTGATCGGCGGCACGCTGTATTTCCTGTTTGCGCTCATTCCCATGTTCGTTGTCACGGCCGGCGTGATCGTGCTCGGGCCGCAGGCCCAGGAACTGCTCAAGGACGATCCGCAGAAGATCCTTCCGACGCTGGTGATGACCAAGATGCCGGTGATGCTGCAGGTCGCCTTCTTCGGCGCCTTGCTGTCCGCCATCATGTCCACGGCCTCTGCCACGCTGCTCGCGCCGAGCACGGCCTTCGTCGGGAACATCCTGCGCAATATCGTTCCGGGCATGAGCGACGCGGCCACCCTCAAGGCGATGCGCCTGTCGGTGCTGGTGTTCGCCGCCGTCGTGCTGGCCTATGCCATCGGCATGCAGGGCACCTCGATCTACGAGCTGGTGTCCGGCGCCTACCAGGTGCCACTGGTCGGCGCCTTCACCCCGCTGGTGTTCGGCCTCTACTGGAAGCGCGCCACCACCCAGGGCGCACTGGCGTCGGTGGTGCTGGGGCTGGGCACCTGGCTGGTGTTCATGGCCACGCCGGCGCTGGCCGAGGCGTTCCCCCAGCAGCTGGCGGGCTTGCTGGCCGCGCTGGCCGGAATGATCGCCGGCTCGCTGCTGCCCCAGTGGATGGGTGACCACAAGGGCCATGTGCACCATTTCCAGGGCAGCGCGCCAGTCTGAGGTTATTGCCCCCACGCTCACTTTCGTTCGCTGCCCCCCGAGGGGGCCCAGCCCACCTTGGGGGCGGCCCGGCGGTGGTCTGACGTTCGCCCCCACGCCCACTTTCGATCGCTGCCCCCCGAGGGGGGCCAGCCCACCTTGGGAGCGGCCCGGCGGTGGTCTGACGTTCGCCCCACGCTCACTTTCGTTCGCTGCCCCGGAGGCATGGCGGCGCGGGCAGGGGGTTGCACCGCCTATAATCGAGGGCTTTGCACCCTCCATAACTGCGAGCGCCATGCCCATCTACGCGTACAAATGCGGCTCCTGTGGCCATGCCAAGGACGTGCTGCAAAAACTCAGCGACTCGCCGCTCACCCAGTGCCCGGCCTGCGGCGCGCCCGCTTTCAGCAAGCAAGTCACCGCGGCCGGCTTCCAGCTGAAGGGGTCCGGCTGGTACGCCACCGACTTCCGCGGCTCCGGTAGCGCCCCCGCACCCGCAGCGGCCGACGACGGCAAGGCGCCCGAGGCGGGCAAATCCGCTGACGCGGCCAAGACCGACGGCGCGGCCAAGCCCTCCGACAGCGCGGCCAAGCCTTCCGACAATGTGGCCAAGTCCACAGAGACCAGCGCCCCGGCCAAGAAGCCGGACGCGCCCGCCGCTTCGGCCGGCGCCTGACACCGGAAAACCATGCACGCCGTTCGCAAGTGGCTTCTGGCCGGCCTCCTGGTCATCGTGCCAGTCGCCATCACCATCGGTGTGCTGCAATGGATCATCGGGACGCTCGACCACACGCTGCTGATCCTGCCCGAGGCGTGGCAGCCCGATCGGCTGATCGGGGTGCATATTCCGGGGTTCGGCGTGCTGCTGACACTGGTCATCCTGCTGTCCGTCGGCGCGGTGGTCAGCAACTTCATGGGCAAGAAGCTGGTGAGCTGGGGCGACCACCTGGTCAGCCGCATCCCGGTGGTGCGCTCCATCTACTCCAGCGTCAAGCAGGTGTCCGACACCTTGTTCTCCGAGAGCGGAAACGCCTTTCGCACCGCGGTGCTGGTGCAGTGGCCGCGCGCCGATGTCTGGACCATCGGCTTCGTCACCGGCTCGCCCGGCGGCGATGTCTCCAACTACCTCGTGGGCGACTACCTGAGCGTCTACGTCCCCACCACGCCCAACCCCACGGGCGGCTACTTCGTCATGCTGCGCAAGAGCGACTGCATCGAACTGAAGATGAGCGTCGACGAGGCGCTCAAATACGTGATTTCGATGGGCGTCGTCGTACCCGGCAGCGCCACGATCAACAATCGATAAGCCGGCGCCTCGCGCCCGTGCCCTCACCGGAAGTTTTGCCATGCTCCAGAAAATGCGTACCACCTATTGCGGCCTCGTCACCGAGGCCCTGCTGGACCAGACCGTGACCCTGTGCGGATGGGTCAACCGCCGGCGCGACCACGGCGGCGTGATTTTCGTTGATCTGCGCGACCGCGAGGGCTACGTCCAGGTCGTGTGCGACCCGGACCGCGCCGACATGTTCAAGATCGCCGAGGGCCTGCGCAACGAGTTCTGCGTGCAGGTCCGCGGCCTGGTGCGCGCCCGTCCCGCGGGCACTGTCAACGAGAACCTGAAGAGCGGCAAGATCGAGCTGCTGTGCCACGAGCTGGTCGTGCTCAACCCTTCGGTCACGCCGCCGTTCCAGCTGGACGACGAGAACCTCTCGGAAACCACCCGCCTGGTGCACCGCGTGCTGGATCTGCGCCGGCCCTACATGCAGAACAACCTGATGCTGCGCTACAAGGTGACCATGGAGGTTCGCAAGTTCCTGGACGCCAACGGCTTCATCGACATCGAGACGCCCATGCTCACCAAGTCCACGCCCGAAGGCGCGCGCGACTACCTGGTGCCCAGCCGCGTTCACGACGGCATGTTCTTCGCGCTGCCGCAGTCGCCCCAGCTGTTCAAGCAGCTGCTGATGGTGGCCGGCTACGACCGCTACTACCAGATCACCAAGTGCTTCCGCGACGAGGACCTGCGCGCCGATCGCCAGCCCGAGTTCACCCAGATCGACGTCGAGACGTCCTTCCTCACCGAAGAGGAAATCCGCGACATGTTCGAAGGCATGATCCGCAGCACGTTCAAGAACGTGATCGGGGTCGACATGCCGGCGTTCCCGGTGATGACCCACACCGACGCGATGCGCCTGTACGGTTCGGACAAGCCCGACCTGCGCGTGAAGCTCGAGTTCACCGAGCTGACCGACGTGATGAAGGATGTCGACTTCAAGGTGTTCTCGGCGCCGGCCAACGCGGAGGACGGACGGGTGGTCGCCCTGCGCGTGCCGGGCGGCAGCGAAATGAGCCGCGGCGAGATCGACGGCTATACCGAATTCGTGAAGATCTACGGTGCCAAGGGCCTGGCCTGGATCAAGGTCAATGACGCCGGGGCGGGCCGCGAGGGCCTGCAGTCGCCGGTGGTCAAGAACCTGCACGATGCCGCCCTCGCCGAAATCCTCAAGCGCACCGGCGCCACCAGCGGCGACCTGATTTTCTTTGGCGCCGACAAGGCCAAGGTGGTCAACGACGCCATCGGCGCCCTGCGCGTGAAGGTGGGCCACAGCGAATTCGGCAAGGCGCGGGGCCTGATCGAAGGCGAGTGGAAGCCGCTGTGGGTGGTCGATTTCCCGATGTTCGAATTCGACGACGACGGCCAGCGCTGGAACGCGGTGCACCATCCGTTCACCTCACCCAAGGATGGCCATGAAGACTGGCTCGAGACCGACCCGGGCCGCTGCATCGCCAAGGCCTACGACGCGGTCCTCAACGGCATCGAGCTGGGCGGCGGCTCGGTGCGTATCCACCGCGAGGATGTGCAAAGCAAGGTGTTCCGCGCGCTGAAGATCGATGCCGAAGAGGCCCAGCTGAAGTTCGGCTTCCTGCTCGATGCGCTGCAGTACGGCGCGCCCCCGCACGGCGGCATTGCCATCGGGCTGGACCGCTTCGTCATGCTGATGACCGGGGCTGAAAGCCTGCGCGACGTGATCGCGTTCCCCAAGACCCAGCGCGCCCAGGACCTGCTGACCCAGGCCCCCGGCCCGGTGGACGAGAAGCAGCTGCGCGAGCTGCATATCCGCCTGCGCACCGTCCCGGCTGCGTGACGTGATGCCGGTTGGGGCAGAATCAAAGGGCGCCCGCGGGCGCCCTTTTCCATGATGGACAGGCCCTTCAAGATCCCCGAATCGGTGCTGGTCGTGATTCACACGCCGCAGCGCGACGTGCTGCTGATCAACCGCGCCGACGCGCCGGACTTCTGGCAATCGGTCACTGGCAGCAAGGATGACCTCGGTGAGACGCTGGCGCACACCGCCGCGCGCGAGGTGATGGAGGAGACCGGCATCGACTGCCGCCCCGGCACCGCGCTGCATGCGGGCCTGGTGGACTGGGGCCTGGAGAACATCTACGACATCTACCCGCGCTGGCAGCACCGTTATGCGCCGGGCGTGACCCGCAACACCGAACATGTCTTCGGGCTGTGCGTGCCGCATGGCACCACCGTCACGCTCAATGCGCGCGAGCACACGGGATACCGCTGGTTACCTTGGCGCGACGCCGCGGATGCCTGCTTTTCGCCGTCCAACGCCGAGGCGATACTGTTGCTGCCACAATTTACGCGATGAGCCCTTTGCCCCGATGAGCGCAGTACTTCGCGTCGCCACCTACAACATCCACAAAGGCGTGCAGGGCGTGGGCATGGCACGCAGACTCGAGATCCACAACCTCGGCCATGCGGTCGAGCAGCTCGACGCCGACATCGTGTGCCTGCAGGAGGTGCGCAAGCTGCATCGGCAAGAGGAAAAATACTTCACCCGCTGGCCCGAGCTGCCGCAGGCGGAGTTTCTGGCGCCTGAGGGCTATGAAGCGGTCTACCAGACCAACGCCACCACCCGTTACGGCGAGCACGGCAACGCTCTGCTGTCGCGCTGGCCGGTGATCTCGCGCGGGCACGAGGACATGTCCGACCACCGCTTCGAGCAACGCGGCCTGCTGCATGTGAAGGTGCTTGCGCACGGGCGGCCCATCCATGTGGTCGTGCTGCACCTGGGGCTGATCGCGGGCAGCCGGCTGCGCCAGATCGAGCAGCTCGGGCGCTTCATCGAGCGCGAGGTGCCGCGCGGCGAAGCACTGGTGGTGGCCGGCGATTTCAACGACTGGGGCGGCAAGCTGCGCGTCGCCATGGGCCGGATCGGCATGCGCGACTTCGTGGCGCCCCGGCTGCTGACCTATCCTTCGCGCCTGCCGTTGACTCAGCTGGACTATGTGTATGCCCGCGGCCTCAAGCCGACGGGCGTGGAGATCCCGCGCGGGCGCATCTGGTGGCGCATGTCGGACCACCTGCCCCTGATCGCGGAGTTCAACGTCTAGGTCGGGCGCCATGGCGAATCCTCCCGTCTATCGCGGTGGCCACGAGCTGCAGTTGCTGCAGGGGACGGTAGCGTTGTTCCCGGCCCTGGTGCAGGAGCTGGAAACCGCCGTGCGGGAAGTGCGGATGGAGGCCTACATCTTCGACTTCACCGGCGACAGCGCCGATGTCGCGGGCGCGCTGGAGCGGGCCGCCCGGCGCGGGGTGGCGGTCAGGGTGCTGGTGGACGGCTTCGGCACGGGGTCGCCCCCGCCCGAATGGCAGGAGCGCTTTGCGCAGGCCGGGGTGGCGTGGCGGGTCTATGCGCCGCCCGGTCCACTGGGCATGCTCTGGCCTGGCAATTGGCGCCGACTGCACCGCAAGCTCTGCGTCGTAGACGGAGTCGTCGCCTTCTGTGGCGGCATCAACATCCTCGACGATTTCCACGATCCCACGCACGGCGCCCTGGAATCCCCGCGGCTTGATTTCGCCGTCCGCGTGACCGGCCCGCTGGTCGCCGACGTCGAAGCCGCCATGGCACGGCTCTGGCTGCGGGTGAAGCAAGGCCCCGACATTCGCTCACGCCTGGCGCAGGCCATCGGGTCGCTGCGGCAGTCGCGCTCGCGCTGGCTGCCCCAGCCGCCCGCCACGGCAGCGGACCGGCCGCTGTCCAAGGCCGGCCTGCTGCTGCGCGACAACCTGCGCCATCGCGGGCACATCGAACGCGCCTACCACCGGGCCATCGGCCAGGCGCGCGAAGAGGTGATCATTGCCAATGCCTACTTCGTGCCGGGCCGGAAGATGCGCCAGGCGCTGGTGTCCGCCGCGCGGCGCGGGGTGAGAGTCCGGCTGCTGCTGCAAGGGCGCTACGAGTATTTCATGCAGTACTACGGCGCGCGCCCGATCTATGGCGCGCTGCTGCGGGCCGGCGTGGAAATCCACGAGTACGCGCCCAGCTTCCTGCATGCCAAGGTGGCCGTGATCGACCACCGCTGGGCCACCGTGGGTTCGTCCAACATCGATCCCCTGAGCCTGCTGCTGGCGCGCGAGGCCAACGTCGTGGTCGAGGACGCGGGATTTGCCGGCGAGCTGCGCCAGCACCTGGTGCGGGCCATGCAGCTGGGAGGCAAGACGATGGACCCTGAGGAATACGCCAGGCGGCCCTGGCGCCAGCGTGTCAAGGAGCACGTCGCGTTCGGGCTGATGCGGCTGGCACTGGCGATCCAGGGCCATAAATACCTATAGCCATGCAGCAGGACTTGATCGTCCAGCGGCCGCAGGGCTTGTATTGCCCGCCGGGTGACTTCTACATCGATCCCTGGCGGCCGGTCGACCGGGCGGTCATCACCCATGCCCATTCGGACCACGCCCGCATGGGCCATGGCAGCTATCTGGCCGCGGCGCCGGCGCAAGGCGTGCTGCGTACGCGGTTGGGGGCGATCGACCTGCAGACCTTGGCGTATGGACAGCAGATCGATCACAACGGCGTCAGGTTGTCGCTGCATCCGGCCGGCCATGTGCTGGGCTCGGCCCAGGTGCGGCTCGAACACGGCGGGCAGGTGTGGGTCGCCAGCGGCGACTACAAGGTGGCGCCCGACAAGACCTGCGCGCCGTTCGAGCCCGTCCGATGCGACGTCTTCATCACCGAATCGACTTTCGGCCTGCCGATCTACCGCTGGTGCGACGACGAGGACATCTTCGCCGACATCAACGGCTGGTGGGCGCGCAACGTGGTCGCCGGCCGCGCCAGTGTGCTCACCTGCTACAGCTTCGGCAAGGCCCAGCGCATCCTCTCGGGCGTGGACCCGTCCATCGGCCCCATCATCGTCCATGGCGCGGTGGAGCCGCTCAACCAGGCCTACCGCGCGGCTGGGGTCGCGTTGCCTCCCACGCGCATGGTGGGCGACGTGCAGGACAAGGCCGACCTGCGGCGCGCACTCGTCATCTGTCCGCCGAGCGCGGCGGCCAGCCCCTGGATGCGCCGCTTCGGCGATGCGCAGACCGCCTTTGCCAGCGGCTGGATGCAACTGCGCGGCGCGCGGCGGCGCGGCGGCTGGGACCGCGGCTT
>JAKFEZ010000061.1:0-26541 GCA_036675435.1 Ramlibacter sp.
GAAATGGCGTTCGCATCGTATGCGTCAGCCGCCGTGATCGATAGGCCCGGCCTGCGTTTGATTTTTGCAGGGTCGCGAACGATGGCCGTGACCTGGTGCTCGCGTGCAAGCAGTTCGGCGAGTACGGCAGAGCCGACGAATCCGCTGGCGCCGATGAGTGCAATCTTCATGATTTCTCCATAGTTGAAAGGGATGCTTCGACGATATGTACTTCACGATGGATCGATAAGTCGGGCAAAATAGCTATCACCTTGAAGCAGTGCTAACAGATGAACGATTTGAAGCCCTATGCGGTATTTGCCGAAACCATCGCCGCCGGCTCCATGAGCGCGGCGGCGCGCCGGTTGGGCATGAGCCCCTCGGCCGTCAGTCAAACCATCCGCGCGCTGGAGCTGCAGTCGGGTGTGACCCTGTTGCACCGCTCCACGCGCAAGCTCGCGCTGACTGAGGCGGGCGAGCGTTGTTATCCGCACTGCCTGCGCTTGCTGGAGGCGGCCGGCGCCGCGGCCGATTCGCTGGCGCATGCGCGCGATGCGCCTGCCGGCGATCTGCGCGTCGCCGCGCCAGTGGGCTTCGCGGCGCACATCACGCCCGCGCTGGCGCCGGTGCTGGCGCAATCGCCGCAGTTGCGATTGCGCCTGTTGTTCGACGACGAGATGATCGACCTGATCGACGCGCGCATCGACATCGCTGTCCGCGTGGGACGTCTGGCCGATTCAAACTGGATCGCGCGTCGGCTGTGCGAATTCGAGATGATCCTGTGCGCGGCGCCTGCCTACATCGAGCGCCACGGCATGCCCGCAGCGCCGGCTGACCTCGCCGCGCACCAGTGGGTCGCCTCCGCACGCGAAACACAGGACTCGCCGCCAGACAACGCCGCGGATGCGCCTGCGCAACTGCCGACCTTGGCACTGGACATGCACGGCGAAGCCGGAGAGCGCCAACGCGTGCGCGTCGGCGTGCGCATTGCGAGTAACAACCAGCTTGCGCTGCAGCAGATGTGCGAACAGGGCCTGGGCCTTGCCCGACTGGCTCACGCGGACGTGTTGCCTTCGCTGGCGCGCGGCACCCTGGTGCGATTGCTGCCGCAATGGCGCTTCACGCCGATGCCGGTTTCTGCGGTTACGCAGCGACGCGGCGGCGAGCCGGCAAAAGTGAGAGTCGCTGTGGATGCGCTCAAACGGTATTTCGCGATGCTGCCGGGGTCGGGTTCCGACTAACGATGCCTGATCGTCTCATCCAGCTGAAAATCCAGGACACCAATGGGACATATAACCTGGAAAAGAGAAAAGGGTCAGCAGACTTTCATCTGCCAACCCTCTAAATCTGGCGGAGTGGACGGGACTCGAACCCGCGACCCCCGGCGTGACAGGCCGGTATTCTAACCAACTGAACTACCACTCCTGGTAGGCTGCTTTCGCTCTTGCGAGCCAAGTGCTGCCGGCTTGTTGCCTTGTCTGTGCCTGCCTGCCCTTGCGGACAAACCGGCCAAAACTTGGCGACCCTACGGGGATTCGAACCCCGGTACTTACCGTGAAAGGGTAATGTCCTAGGCCTCTAGACGATAGGGTCAAAACCTGAAACTGATCTTCGGTGGTGGAGGTAAACGGGATCGAACCGATGACCTCTTGCATGCCATGCAAGCGCTCTCCCAGCTGAGCTATACCCCCCAAATTTCCGTCCCGCCGTTTCCGGCAGCCCGTCAATTTCCGAGCCTTGAATTATAGCCAGTTTTTTGGCTAAGCCGAACGCAGACGCTCCAACACCGTGTCGCGGTCGCACAATTCCAGCAGCGCATCGAGCGACGGCGTTTGCGCCGTGCCCATCACCAGCACGCGCACCGGCATCGCCAGCTGCGGCATCTTCATGCCGGTTGCCCGCAGCACTTCCTTGATCGCCTCGGAGATCGCCTGCTTGTTCCAGGGGCAGCCTTCCAGCATGCGCGCCAGCATGCCGATGGCCGGGCGCACGCCCTCGACGATGTAGGCGGCCCGGTCTTCTGCGCTGGCCTGCACGGGGGTGAAGAACTTCGCGGCCCAGTCGGCCAGCGCCACCGTGGTGTCGCAGCGGTCCTTGAACAGGGCGCAGATGGCGGCCAGGCGGGCGTCGGCCTCGATGCCGCGCTTTTTCAGCTGGGCTTCGACCGGCACCGCCAGCTCGTCGTTGTTCATGGCCTTCATGTGCTGGGCGTTGACCCAGCGCAGCTTGGCCTCGTCGAACTGCGCGGCGCTCTTGCCCAGGTGGTCCAGGTTGAACCACTGCAGGAACTGCTCGCGGCTGAAGATCTCGTCGTCGCCATGGCTCCAGCCCAGGCGCGCCAGGTAGTTGACCATGGCATCGGGCAGGTAGCCCTCGTCGCGGTACTGCGTGACGGGCTTGGCGCCGCTGCGCTTGCTCATCTTCTCGCCCTGCTCGTTCAGCACGGTGGGCAGGTGGGCATACACCGGCGGCTCCTTGCCGAGCGCGCGGAAGATGTTGATCTGCCGCGGCGTATTGTTCACATGGTCGTCGCCGCGAATCACGTGCGTGATGTTCATGTCGATGTCGTCGACGACCACGCAGAAGTTGTAGGTGGGCGTGCCGTCGGGGCGGGCGATCACCAGGTCGTCGAGTTCATCGTTGCTGATCTCGATGCGGCCCTTCACCTTGTCGTCCCAGGCCACCACGCCGCCCAGCGGGTTCTTGAAGCGCAGCACCGGCTGCACGCCCTCGGGCACCGGCGGCAGCGTCTTGCCCGCCTCGGGCCGCCAGGTGCCGTCGTAGCGCGGCTTTTCCTTGCTGGCCATCTGGCGCTCGCGCAGGGCGTCGAGCTCGGGCACGCTCATGTAGCAGGGGTAGACCAGGCCCTCGTCCGCCATGCGCGCCAGCACTTCCTTGTAGCGGTCCATGCGCTGCATCTGGAAGAACGGGCCTTCGTCGTGATCCAGGCCCAGCCAGGCCATGCCCTCGATGATGACGTCCACCGCGGCCTGGGTAGAGCGCTCGACGTCGGTGTCTTCGATGCGCAGGATGAAGTCACCGCCGGTCGAGCGCGCGAATGCCCAGGGGTAGAGCGCCGAGCGGATGTTGCCCAGGTGGATGAAGCCCGTCGGCGACGGGGCGAAGCGGGTGCGGACGCGGCCGCCCGCGGTGTCGGTGCTGTTCACTGGCATATCCGTTTCAGGCGTCCTGGGCGTTGGGCAGGGCGAGGCGCGACGTATCCTCTTCCAGCGGATCTTCCTGCCCGATCCGCGCCTGGTTGATGCGGGCGATGTCGTCGGCGTTGATGTCGCCGGTAACGTAGACGCCGTCGAAGCAAGATGCGTCGAAGCCGTCGAGCTTGGGGTTGAGCGAGCCGATGGCCCGCTTCATGCCCTCCACGTCCTGGTAGATCAGCGCATCGCAACCGATCACCTCGCGCACTTCGTCCACGGTGCGGTCATGCGCCACCAGCTCGCTCGCGGTCGGCATGTCGATGCCGTAGACGTTGGGAAAGCGCACCGGCGGCGCGGCGCTGGCCAGGTACACCTTGCGGGCGCCGGCATCGCGCGCCATCTGCACGATCTCGCGGCTGGTGGTGCCCCGCACGATGGAGTCGTCCACCAGCAGCACGTTGCGGCCCTTGAATTCGCTGGCGATCACGTTGAGCTTCTGGCGCACGGATTTCTTGCGCACGCCCTGCCCCGGCATGATGAAGGTGCGTCCGACATAGCGGTTCTTCACGAAGCCTTCGCGGTAGGGAATACCCAGCAGGTGCGCCAGCTGCGTCGCGCTCGGCCGGCTCGATTCGGGAATGGGGATGATCACGTCGATTTCGCTGGGCGGCACCGTGGAGACCACGCGCTTGGCCAGCGTCTCGCCCAGGTTCAGGCGGGCCTGGTAGACCGAGATGCCGTCCAGCACCGAGTCGGGCCGCGCCAGGTACACATACTCGAAGATGCAGGGATAGAGCTTGGGCGCATCGGCGCACTGCTGCGCATGCACCTTGCCTTGCAGGTCGATGAACACGGCCTCGCCCGGCGCCACATGGCGGTCGAAGTCGTGGCCCGTGCCTTCCAGCGACACGCTCTCGCTGGCCACCATCACGGCGCCGTCCTTGGACCGGCCCATCGACAGCGGCCGGATGCCGAACGGGTCGCGAAACGCCAGCACGCCGTGGCCGGCGATCATGGCGATCACGGCGTAGGAGCCGCGCACGCGGCGGTGCACGTTGCGCACGGCGGTAAACACGTCCTCGGGCTGCAGCTGGGCGCCGCGGGTCGACTTCTCCAACTCGTGGGCGAACACGTTGAGCAGCACTTCGGAGTCGCTCTCGGTGTTGATGTGGCGGTGGTCGGTCGAGAACAGCTCGGCCTTGAGCGCCTGCGCGTTGGTAAGGTTGCCGTTGTGCACCAGCACGATGCCGAACGGCGCGTTCACGTAGAAGGGCTGCGCCTCTTCCTCGCTGTAGGCATTGCCCGCCGTGGGGTAGCGCACCTGGCCCAGGCCGGCATGACCCGGCAGGGCACGCATGTTGCGGGTGCGGAACACGTCGCGCACCATGCCCTTGGCCTTGTGCATGAAGAACTTGCGTTCCTGCTGGGTGACGATGCCGGCCGCGTCCTGGCCGCGATGCTGCAGCAGCAGCAAGGCGTCATAGATCAGCTGGTTGACTGGGGCGTTGCTGACGACGCCGACGATTCCGCACATGTTGATCTCGCTTTGCTAACCCGGCAGGTATCGCCTGAACTGCTCGGGCAATACCGGTTTCAAACCTTCCAGCGCCGCGGTGGCGGCGTCGGCGCCCCTGGACTCGGCCCACCAGCCGGCGCGCTGCAGCGCCGTCATGTTGACCACGATGGCCAGCGCCAGCAGCAGCACCGCACCCCGCAGCAGCCCGAAGGCGGCCCCCAGCGTGCGATCGATGGGCCGCAGTCCGACGGCTTCGACTGCCTTCTTGATCAGCCAGGCCAGCAAGCCGCCGGCGAAGACCACGCCGATGAACACCAGCACAAAACCCGCCGCGTACCGGACCGGCTCGGCCGCGCCACTCATCGGCAGCAGCGCCGCCACCTGGGGCGCCAGCCACTGGGCCAGGACGAACGCCGCTATCCAGCTGATCACCGACAGCACCTCGTACACCAGCCCGCGCCAGGCGCCCAGCAGCAACGAAGCGGCCAGGACGGCCACAAAAACCCAATCGAGCGCGGCCATCTACAAGCTGAGGACGGCGGCCGGCAATTCCAGCCCCTTGATCGTCGCTGCGGCCTTGTCAGCCTCGGCTCGGCTGGTGAACGGACCAGCGCGCACGCGCGTGCGCTTGCCATCCTTGGTTTCCGCCACGTTGGTGTAGTTCTTCAAGCCGGCCCGCTCGAGCTTCATGCGTGCGTCGCGCGCCTTCGATGCATCGGCAAAAGCACCCACCTGGACCACGAACCGGCCTTCGGGCGCGGCGGCGCTCGCCGTCTTGACGGGCTTGCCTTCCAGCAGCGCCTTGGCCTTGGCGCCATCGTCGGGCTTGGGTTCGGCCTTGCCAGCGACTTGAGGCTCGGGTTTGGGTTCAGCTTTCGGCTCCGGCTTGGCAGCAGGCTCGGGCTCCGTCTTGGGTTCTGCCTTGGCGACGGGCGCCGTTTCAGCCTGGACGGCCGGGGCCGCAGCCGCTGCAACCGGCGGTGCGGCCAGCGGAGGCGCCGTCACCGGCCCGGACGCCGCCGGCGCCTGGGCCACCGGCTGGGGCGCCGGCGCGAGCGGCTTGGCCTTGTTGCGGTCGGGAATTTCGATAGGGATGTCGACGGCGATCGGCCGTGGCTGGGTGTCGAACAACAGCGGGAAGCCGATCACGCCCAGCAGCACCAGCACGCCGGCGCCGATCAGGCGGTGCTTGGCGCGCTTGCGCATCGCCTCGATGCTCTCGGGCTGGCGGGGGCTGGCTGGCGACTCGTCGCCACCTTTGCGCATTTTGAAGAAGGCCATGGAACCCGTCGCGGAAATGTGGCTAGCTGCCCAGATGTTTGGCCTGAAGGCGGGGCAAACCGTCCTTCAGAACGCCCCCCACCGTGTAGAACGATCCGAAGACGACGATTCTATCAGCGGGGTCCGCCGCCGCGACGGCGGCCGCAAGCGCCGCCATGGGGTCGGCATGGGTGCTGGCGTCCACGTCCTTGCGGGTCTCCTGCGCCCGCCATTTCGCCAGCAAGCCGGCGGCGGAATCGGCGCGGGCCGTGGGCAAGTCGGTGAAGTACCAGCGATCCACCAGCGGGCCGAGTTTGCGCAGCATCGGCGCCAGGTCCTTGTCGGCCATCGCGCCAAAAACGGCGTGGGTGGTGGGATAAAAGCCCATCGCATCGAGGTTGGCCGCCAAAGCAGCCACCGAGTGCGGGTTGTGCGCGACGTCCAGCACCAGCGCAGGCTGGCCCGGAACGATCTGGAAGCGCCCCGGCAGTTCGACCATGGCCAGGCCGTTGCGCACGGCCTGCGCCGTCACCGGAAGCAGGCTTCTCAGGGCCTCCAGCGCGGCCAGCACGCCCGACGCGTTGAGGAGCTGGTTGGCGCCCCGCAGCGCCGGGTAGGCCAGCCCGGCATAGCGCCGGCCGCGCCCGGCCCAGGCCCACTGCTGCTTGTCGCCGGAGAAATTGAAATCGCGCCCCAGGGTCCACAGGTCCGCGCCGATTTCGGCCGCCCGGTCCAGCACGCTTTGCGGCGGCATCGGATCGCTGACGATGGCGGGCTTGCCGGCCCTCAGGATGCCGGCCTTCTCGCGGCCGATGCTCTCGCGGTCGGCGCCGAGCAGGTCCATGTGGTCCAGATCGATGCTGGTGATCACCGCGCAGTCGCAGTCGACGATGTTGACGGCGTCGAGGCGCCCGCCCAGGCCGACCTCCAGGATCGCCACATCCAGCCCGGCGCCGGCCATCAGGCCCAGGATCGCCAGGGTGGTGAATTCGAAATAGGTTAGCGAGACGCCTTCACGGGCGGCCTCGACGCGCTCGAAGTGCGCCACCAGAGCCTCGGGGCTGACGATCTCGCCGTGGATGCGGCAGCGCTCCTCGAAATGCACCAGATGCGGCGAGGTGTACACGCCGGGGCGATAACCCGCCTGCAAGGCGACGGCTTCCAGCATGGCGCAGGTGGAGCCCTTGCCATTGGTGCCCGCGACGGTGATCACCGGACAGGCGAAGCGCAGGCCCAGCCGCCGCGCCACGGCTTGCACGCGCTCCAGGCCCATCTCGATGCTGGTGGGGTGCAGGCTTTCGCAGTGCGCCAGCCAGTCTTGCAATGTCTTCATGGCCGGCATTGTCCCAGCACTATGATGTTTGCATGACCCGACCCATCGTCCTGTACGGCATTCCCAACTGCGACACGGTGAAAAAAGCGCGCGCCTGGCTGGCTGCGCAGGGCCTGGAGCACCGGTTCCACGACTTCAAGAAGCAGGGTGTGCCTGCGGATCGGCTCGACAGCTGGTCCGCCGCGCTCGGCTGGGAGAAACTGGTCAACCGCAAGGGCACGGCCTGGCGCAAGCTCGAGCCCGGCATTCAGGCGGCAGTGACCGATGAGCCCAGTGCCAAGGCGCTGCTGCAGGCCCATTCCAGCGTCATCAAGCGGCCGGTGGTGGAATGGGCCGACGGCGGCGCCACGATCGGCTTCGAGCCGGAAACCTGGGCGTTGCGCGCACACCAGGCGTAAGCCCATCTTTTACCGGCGCTTTACCCGGAGGCAGGCCCGCGCGCTGCGCTTTTGCCTAGAATTTGGGCATCGAGCATTGAAGAAGGAGTCATCGATGAAAAAAGCTGTTTCATTTTCAGCGATGGGCATGCTCTGCGCGTTGGCCGGGGTGGCCGGCGCCGAGGAAATCGGCCGGGTGATTTCCAGCACGCCGGTGGTGCAGCAGGTGGCCGTGCCGCGCCAGGTCTGCAACAACCAGCCGATGGTGGTGCAGCAGCCCAATTCGGGCGCCGGCGCCGTCATGGGCGGGATTGCCGGCGGCGCGATGGGCAACGCCATCGGTGGCGGCAGCGGCCGTGCGGCGGCCACCGTGATCGGGCTGGTCGGCGGCGCCTTGCTGGGCAACAACATCGAAGGCTCGGGTCAGTACGTGCAGAACGTGCCGCAATGCACCACCCAGACCCATTACGAAAACCGCACCGTGGCCTACAACGTGGTCTACGAATACGGCGGCAAGGAATACAACACGCAGATGCCCCAGGACCCAGGGCCCACCATCCGCCTGCAGCTCACGCCGATGGGCGCCAACACGGCGCCCGACGGCGACAACATACCGAGCGCGGGCGCCTATCCGCCGGGTACGCCACTGGGCGTGATCGTCGGCCAGCCCAACGTGACCTACTCGGGAACCTATTCGGCGCCTTACACGGGGGCCTACCCCGGGGTCTACCCGGGCGCCTATCCCGGCGCCTATCCGGCCTACCCGATGGTGCATCCTGCTTACTATCCGCGCCCGTACTTCCAGGCGCCCATCGGGCTGTCGCTGAATCTCGGGTACGTGCACCGCGGCGGCCATCGTCACGGGCATCGCCACCGCCACTGACGTCTGCAGCCGCGAAGGCTTTCGTGCGCATTGGCTAAAATCGCGGGCTTAGCCACCCAGGCGCCTCGCGGGCGCCGCAAAGCCTTCCATGACTACCCACCAGATCGATGGCGCCAGCGTCGCCACCCAGGCCAACGTGTATTTCGACGGCAAGTGCGTCAGCCACACCGTCACGCTGGCCGATGGCACCCGAAAGTCGGTCGGCGTCGTCTTGCCGGCCCAGCTGACATTCAACACGGCGGCGCCCGAAGTGATGGAATGCGTCGCCGGCGCCTGCGAGTACAAGCTGGCGGGCAGCGACGAATGGCGCACCAGCCGCCCAGGCGACCAGTTCAGCGTCCCCGGCAATTCCAGCTTCGAGATCCGCGTGGACGAGGCCTATCACTACGTCTGTCATTTCGGCTGACCCCAGCCCCTAGCCCCCTCCCCAAAGATGTCCACCATCCTCGAACACCTCCCCGCCGGGCAAAAAGTCGGCATCGCCTTTTCGGGCGGCCTGGACACCAGCGCCGCGCTGCACTGGATGCGCCTGAAGGGCGCGATTCCCTACGCGTACACCGCCAACCTGGGCCAGCCGGACGAGCCCGATTACGACGAGATTCCGCGCAAGGCCATGCAGTACGGCGCCGAAAAGGCGCGCCTCATCGACTGCCGCCTGCAGCTCGCGCACGAAGGCATCGCCGCCCTGCAGGCCGGCGCCTTCCACATCTCCACCGCGGGCGTGACCTACTTCAACACCACGCCGCTGGGCCGCGCCGTCACCGGCACCATGCTGGTGGCCGCGATGAAGGAAGACGACGTCCACATCTGGGGCGACGGCAGTACCTTCAAGGGCAACGACATCGAGCGCTTCTACCGCTACGGTCTGCTCACCAATCCGCATCTGCGCATCTACAAGCCCTGGCTGGACCAGCTGTTCATCGACGAACTGGGCGGGCGCGCCGAGATGTCGGCCTTCATGACGGCCGCCGGATTCGGCTACAAGATGTCGGCCGAAAAGGCCTACTCCACCGATTCCAACATGCTGGGCGCCACCCACGAAGCCAAGGACCTGGAGCACCTCGCGAGCGGCATCAAGATCGTCAACCCGATCATGGGCGTGGCGTTCTGGAAAGACGACGTGCCGGTGAAGGCCGAAACCGTGAGCGTGCGCTTCGAAGAGGGCCAGCCGGTCGCCCTGAACGGCAAGACCTTCGCCGACCCGGTGGCGCTGATCCTGGAAGCCAACCGCATCGGCGGGCGCCATGGCCTGGGCATGAGCGACCAGATCGAGAACCGCATCATCGAGGCCAAGAGCCGCGGCATCTACGAGGCGCCCGGCCTGGCGCTGCTGTTCATCGCCTACGAGCGGCTGGTCACCGGCATCCACAACGAAGACACCATCGAGCAGTACCGCGACAACGGCCGCAAGCTGGGGCGCCTGTTGTACCAGGGCCGCTGGTTCGACTCGCAGGCCATCATGCTGCGCGAAACGGCGCAGCGCTGGGTGGCCCGCGCCGTCACCGGCGAGGTCACGCTGGAGCTGCGCCGCGGCAACGACTACTCGCTGCTCGATACGCAGTCGCCCAACCTCACCTACAAGCCCGAGCGCCTGACCATGGAAAAGGGTGAGTCGACCTTCTCGCCGAGGGACCGCATCGGCCAGCTCACGATGCGCAACCTCGACATCGTGGACACCCGCGAGAAGCTGGGCATCTACGCCAGGGCCGGGCTGCTGGTCGCGGGCGAAGGCGCACCGCTGCCGAGCCTGGAACAGCCAGGCGGCGATCAGTCGAACGAGAAGGTGTAGATCAGGTCGACCGCGGTGCGCTCGCCGGCTTCGGCGCGCACCGTCACGCGCCGAGTCAGGTCGTAGAAGATGTACAGCGTGCCCAGCGCGCCGGACAAGCTGCGTTCGTAGGCCGCGTAGAAGTTGCGCCCGAAGCGCCGGCCCAGCGTGACCGAGGGGCCGTTGCTGCCTTCACGCTTGAAACTCAGCTCGTCCAGCCCGAGCGCCCCCGCAATGCCCTTTCCGCCCTTGTTGCCGCCCGAGCGACTGGCCAGCAGCGCCAGCCCAGCCTGCTGCAGCAGGGCCGCCTCGGCGCCGCCGCTGGGCGAAGCGCGTCCCGTCACCAGCCACGAGAGTTTTTCGGCGTCGGGCATGTCGGGCTCGGCGTAGAGCCGCACATGCGGCGCCAGCGCGCGGCCTGTCACCTGCACCCCGACCCGCTGCACCATGTTGGGACGAATGGCGAGGATGTCCAGGGCCGGATTGTCGATGGGCCCGGTGAACCGCACGATGCCGCGCTCGATGTCCAGCCGCTGGCCGTAGGCGCGGTATTCGCCGCGGGTCACCCGGATGCTGCCCACCAGCCGCGGCGCGGCGAGCGATTGCCCGGACAGCGCCAGCGACCCGCGCAGGCGCACGTCGATGCCCTGGCCCTGCACGCGGAAGTTCGACCCCAGGTCGATGTCGATCGCCAGCGTCAGCGGGGCGGCGGCGGTGCGGCCGGCCGGCCTCGAAGCCCGCGCTTCGCTGCGCGTCGTCGGCCCGGGCGCGCCGCGCACCACCACATCGTCGCCCAGTTTGGGCGCGGTTTCGTCCGGCAGAATGATGTGCGCCTGATCGACTTTCAGGTTGCCATTGATCACGGTCCCTTGCGCGTCATGCCTCCCAGCCAGCGTGCCCGACGCCGTGAGCTGCCGATCGGGCCGGATGCTCGCGCGCAGGCGGTTGACCTCGGCTGTCATCCTCACCTGGGGGCGACCTGCGGCCCAGGTGCCTTCGCCCGCCGCAATCAGCGTTCCGCCGCTGCTTCCTTCGCCCGGGCCTCTCAGCACGAATTCGTCGATCAGCAATCGCTGTCCGTCCAGGCGCGCCCGCAGGCGCCCGCCCTGCAGCTCGATGCCGTCGACGACCGAACGCAGGCCCAGGTCGTCGGCGCTCAATGTGCCGGCCAGTTGCGGCTCGGCCCGGGTGCCGGAGACGGCGATGTCGGCCGCGAGCGATCCGCGCAGCCGCCAGCCGGGCGGCGCCAGCAGCGACCAGACGCCGATGCGCGGCAGTTGCGCGCGCAGCTGGCCTGACAGCGGCGCGCCGTCCGGCCATTGCCAGCCGGCAGCGCCGCCGCGCGCGAGCCGTGTCGCCAAACGGCCTTCGGCCGTGCCGCCGCGCTCGCTGTCCCAACGCAGCGACACGGTGACGTCCTCGCCCTCGGTGGCGAGCGACACGCGGGCCTCGCGCACGCCGGCGCGCACCCGCGTGCTGGTGCCGTCCGCGGCTTCCGCCAGCACCGAGACATCGCCGCGGCTGCGCGTCAACGAGGCACGCAGCCGCGGCGTGGCGCCGAGGTCGGCGTCCCATTGCCCATCGAATACCAGGTCGCCCGACAAGGCCGAGCCCGACACCTGCGGCCCGCCGATGAGTTCGAGCCAGGCCAGCGGCAGCCCGGTGATTCGTCCCGCGGATCGCAATTCGCCCTGGCGCCAGCGCACCGGCTCCCAGCTGACCAGCGCCGCCGCATCGCCGCCAGCACGCTCCCGCTGGGCGCCTGCCGGCGCTGCCAGCAAGGCCTCTCCGGCCCCGACGTCGAGGCTGCCGGAAGCCCAGCGCGAATCGACGGGCTGGCGCAGCGTGAGCGCCCAGGTGCCGGTGCTCATGGCCGGATCGCTGAAGGTGGCGTGCAAGGCCGCCAGCTGGCCCTGCCAGACCTCGGGGGTTGCGCTGCGGCGGCCGCCCTGCCCCGACAGCTCGATCGCCAGGCGACGCTGGCCGAATTCGGCGCGCGCGCCGGCCTGGATCGCCGCGTCGCTCAGGCGCCCGTCCACGCTGACGACCGCATCGCGAATGACCCAGGCCGGGTTCGGGCTCGCTTGCGCTTTCGGGCCCGCCGCTGGCGCGGCAGCACGCAACTGCAGCAGCGGCGCGGCCAGCCGGCCCTTCACCGCCGGGTCGCGCCAGCCGCCCTGCCAGGCCAGGTTCGCCTCGCCCCGACCCGCGGCGATCTGGTCACCCAGCATTGCCGGAACCCCCGGCACGCGCGCCAGCCAGGCCAGTCCCTGGGCCAGATTGGCGCTGGTGAGCTGCAAGGTGCCGGCGCCGCTGCGCTCGGCCAGTCGGCCCTCGACCCGGGCATTCAGCCCAGGCGCTTCCAGCGTAGCCCGGCCGCTGCCGGCCCGCTCTGCCGGCTTCAACTCCAGGGCGGCGCGCAACACGGCGTCGGCGCTGTGCACCTCGAGCGTGGGCAGCGACAGCAAACCGTTGGCCCAGCGACCCTTGGCCAGCGCCTGGCGCAGTTCGAGCTGGCCGACCACGCCGGTCGCTTCCTTGCGTTTTGCGCCGGCTGACGTCAGGTCCACGTCGAACGAAACCGCTTGGCCTTGCCCCGCCAGTTCGGCCCGCCCGCTCAAAGGCAGCGGCGCCAGGCGGCTGTGCACGGCGGCCGGATTGACGCCTTCCAATTGGCCCGCGATCGTCCAGGCATCGTTGCCCTGCCACTGGCCGCTGGCCTGCACGCGCCCGCCGCCGAGCTGGGCGTCGAGACTGCGCACCAGCGCCTGCCCGCCTTGACGCCATTCACCCGAGGCGCGCAGGCGCTCCAGCGGCAGCCGCTGCTGGTCCCAGGGGCCGGGCACCTCGTTGTGCAGGTCGGCGGTGACCGACCAGGTGGCCGTGCCCGCCGGCTGCACGCGCACCTGTCCGCCCAGGCTGGTGCGCGGCGCCTGCGCCCACAAGGCCTGCAAGTCGAGCTGCCGAAAATCGCCGTTCGCCTCCGGCACCGGGTGCGCGCCCCAGGGCGTGAGGCGGGCCGTCGCGCTGGCTCGCGTCGGCACCGTGGGCGTGAAGACGCGGGTCTGAAGCAAGACCTTGGCCTGCATGTCGGCGAGCGGTCCGGCAAGCGACGCATTGAAGGTGAGCGGCAGCTTCTTGCCGCTGCCCGGCACGGCGGTTTCCAGGCGACCCTCGAGCGTCGCTTCCACCGGCATCGCGCCGCCGGCGCCCAGGCTGAGCTGGCCCCGGTAGCCGCCGCCGGCCCATTGCAGGCTGTCCACCTGCGCCTGGTGGCGCGCGCCGTCGAAGCTGTAGTTGCCGGACAGCCCGGTGGCTTCGATGGAATTGGCCGCCGTCACCCACTGCAGTTGACCGACCTGGGCCTCGGCCACCGTGGCCCGCAGCGGCAGCGCCAACGACAGCGGCATGGCGCTGGGTTGCGGTGGCCGTCGGTCTTCGATGCGCACCCGCTGCGCACTGACACTGTCCAGGTGCACCGCGCCGCGCAACAGCGCCAACGGCTGCCAGGCCAGCCGCAGATCGAAGACCTCGGCCTTGAGTCCGTCCTTTTCCCATTGCAACCGCTGCACGCGCAGCCCCGAGCGCAGCGAACCCTGCACGCCTTCGACGGTGAGCGGCTGCCAGCGGGCGGCCTGCCGCAAGGTCCAGTCCAGCGAGCCCTCGGTCCCGGCCCACCACCACAAGGCCGCGGCCAGCAGCGCCAGCACGCCCAGCACCGCCACCAGCACGCCCATTGCGCGCCGGACGCCGCGGGTGAACCACTGGGCTTTCAAAACGTGACGCCTATGGTCAGGTGCAGCCGCAGCCGCCGGGCTTCGAGTCCGTATGCCAGGTCGGCCTGCAAGGGACCGAGCGGGCTTTTCCAGCGCACGCCGGCGCCGACGCCGAAGACGGGCCGCAAGTCGCCGATGCGATCGCTCACGGCGCCGCCATCGACGAACAAGGTGCTTTCCCAGTCGGTCTCCAGCCCGTTGCGCCGGATCGGCCGCTGCCATTCGACGCTGCCGACCGCCATGAATCGGCCCGGGCCCACCACCCCGCCGGTGCGCTCGACGCCGATGTCGCGATAGCCGTAGCCGCGCACGCTGTTGTCGCCGCCAACTCGGAACAGCTGGGTCGATGGCACGCGGGCGCTGCCCTTCGCCAGCACCGCCCCGCCTTCTGCGCGCAGCTGAATCCGGCCCCGCGTCAGCGGCCGGATGCCCAGCCAGCGCACCACCGTGCGCTGGAACGGGCTCTTGCTGCCGGTGAGCGTCAGGCCGCCCCCGAGCTCGAAGCCCAGGCCGAAACCGCGCGTGGGGAACGGCGTGCGGTCGAAATATCGGCCCGTCCAGACATAGTTGACGCTCAGCGCCGTGCCGTCGCCGGTGTCGGCCAGCGCCACCGGGGCGGCGCCAAGCTGGTGGACGCTGGCCCGATCGTATTGCGCATACACGTTGCGCTCGATGCGCTCGCCGGACCAGCTGCGCCCGATGCGCAGGCGCTGCCCGTGGGTGAGCAGCACGTCGTCGTCCACCCGCTCGGCGCGCGCCAGCACGCCCCAGCGCCAGCCATCCTCGCCCGGCACGGCGGTCCATTCGGTCTCGACGAACGGCGACTTTTTCTCCACCTGCACCTTGGTCACCGCGCGCCAGCCGATCCCTGGCACGCGGTTGTGCCGGTACTCGACCGAGGCCCGGGGCCCGCTATCGGTCGTCAGCCCCAGCCCCAGCACCACGCGGTGCAAAGGGGCCTCGCGCACGTTGACCTGCACTGTCGCCGCCTTGGGGTCGCCTTCGGGGTCCACGAAGATGAAGGCCGAATCGAAGTAGCCGCTGCCGGACAATCGCAGTTGGGCCTGGACGATCGCTTCCTGGTCGTACACGCTGCCGGGCGGCAGGCGCGCCAGCCGCGGCACCAGCAGCGGGTCATAGCGCTGCACGCCCGTCACCTGCATACCCCCCAGGCGGAACAACGGACCCGAATCGAGCCGGATGCCCAGTTCCGCGCGCCCGGCCGGCGCATCGATGTCGGCCAGGCTGTAGCTCACCTTGCCGGCCGGAAAGCGCCGTGCCGTCAGCTGCCGCAAGGCCTGGGTCTTGGCGTCATCCCAGGCTTCCTGGGTAAACGCATGGCCGCGGGGCAGCCGCCAGCCGTCTCGAATTTCCTCGCGCTGCGCAACGCCGGCCCGCTCGGTGGTCTGCGCGATGTCGCCTTCGAAATCAATCTGCACCTGCGAGACCCGGGTGATCTCGCCGGGCTCCACTTCGACCACGATGACCGGTTGTCCGCTGCCGCCCGGCTCGCGGCGAATCGAAATGCGCGGATTGAAATAGCCGAGCGTGCCCACCAGTTCGCGCACATTGGCCTCGGCCAGCGTGATCAGCCGGGCGAGTTCCACGTCATCGAGATCGTTCACCTGGCGATAGCGCTGCAGCTCCAGGTGCCGCTCCAACAGCGGGCGCACCGACGCCGGCGCCCGCACGTCGATGGAAAAAGACGGACCGGGCGACGCCTCCTGCGCCGCGACCAACGGGCCGAGCAGGAAGGCAGCCAGAAAGGTCGCCGCGGCCAGCTGCCTTGAAGAACATGGCCCGGTCATCCGGGCCATCTAAGGGAAAACCATGCCATGCCGTGCGCACCCCGAAACGAGGTAGAACTATGGCGGTTTTAAGGCCGCCGGCGCGTAGGCCAACGCCGACAACGGCAGCGAAGCCGCGCGACCGCGTTCAGCGGATCGACGAGACCGCAGCCTGGTTAATCGCGGCAATGCCTTGCAACGACTGCCGGGCGAGCGCGGCGCCATCGACTTCCAGCACCATGTCGACCTTCTTGGAATTGTTGCCGGCCACGCCCAGGGCCAGGCGGCCCAGCATGTTGATGCCGGCCATGACGGCGTCTTTCTGGGTGTCGTAGCCGCCGACCTCGCGCAGGGTGGCGAATTCGCCCGGCACCGGCAGTGGCCCGCTTAGCGTGACGGCGCCGCCGTTGGCATGGGCCTGCAGCACGCCCATGCCCTTGGCCATGGTGATTTCCATCGCCGCCGAGGCGTTGGCGCTGGAGCCGCGCTTGAACATCGAAGAGCCGCCGCCCGACGACTCCTGCGCCGCCAGGTTGATGGCCATGCCGACCGACACGCCTTCCATGCCGCCCTTGCTGAAATCGATGCGCTTGCCGATATTGCCGGCGCCGATGCCGATGAAGCCACGCGAAACCATCCTGGTGCCGGTGGGCGCCATCACCAGGTACTTGCGCTTGCCGTACCCCAGGTCCACCTCTTCGTAAACTTCGGCGCCCGGGCGGCTGGCTTCGACGGTGGCTTCGTAGACCTCGCCGTTTTCCTTGACGAAGGCCTCCGTGGGCTCGGGCTTGATGCCCGCCACCACCATGCGCGCCAGGAAGTCGGCGTAGGCCTTGTCGGTGATGGCCTGCAGCAGGGCCAAGTCTGGCTTGGGCATCTCGTAGTTGACGGTGACACGCGTCGCGCCGTAATCGCGCCCGCCGAAGTACGCGGCCCGGGTGCTGGCCGTGACCTTGCCGCCGACTTCGAACAGCAGGCGGTATTCGGCAATGTAGAAGCGCTTGCCCTTCAGGACCGGGTTGCCCTTGGCCAGCGGGACGGCGTCCAGCGTCGGCACTGCATCGGTGGCGGCCACCGATGAAGCGGCGGCTGGCGATGGAGTGGCGGGGGCTGGAGCCGCGGGCACGATTGCCGCCGCCGGCTGCGCCGGTGCAACCAGATCAGTGGCTGTCGTGGCGCCCGGCGGCTGACCGTCGTTTTGCGCGGCGGCGTGAAGAGCATGAAAGGCCACCAGGGCCGCTGCGGCCGTGCGCATGAAATTGTGATGCATGGTGAGCAGACCTAAGAAGTTCTACGTACTGTAGAGCTATAAGGGGCGCTGCGGCAACCCCACGAACGTGGGGTCAGGCCACCGCCGGGGTCACACCACCACGGGTTCAGGCTCCAGGCGGATGCCGAATCGCTCGTACACGCTGGTCTGGATGGCGCGCGCCAGCGTCACCACCTCGCCGCCGGTGGCGCCGCCACGATTGACCAGCACCAGGGCCTGCTTCTCGTACACCCCCGCGTTGCCCACCGACTTGCCCTTCCAGCCGCAGGCGTCGATCAGCCAGCCGGCCGCCAGCTTCACGCTGCCGTCGGGCATGGGGTAGTGCACGATCGCCGGCTCGCGGGCGATGATGTCCTGGCACTGCTCGGGCGTGACGGTGGGGTTCTTGAAGAAACTGCCGGCGTTGCCGATCACGCGCGGGTCGGGCAGCTTGGCGCTGCGCACGGCGCAGACCCACTCGTAGATCTGCCGCGCCGACGGCGCGCGGTTGCCGGTCTCCTGCATCTTGCGCGCCAGGTCCAGGTAGCCCAGCACCGGCTTCCAGGGTTTGGGCAGCCGGAAGCGCACCCGCAGAATCAACGCCCGCCCGCCCAGGCCCATGCCGCGAGGCATGCTGCCGGGCTCTTCGGCTTCCTTGGCCACGTGCTTGAAGACCGAGTCGCGGTAGCCGAAAGCGCACTGCGCGGCGTTCAAGGTGAAGGCCTTGCCGGTGAACAGGTCGATCGCGTCCAGCGACTCGAAACGGTCCTGCAACTCCACCCCGTAGGCGCCGACGTTCTGCACGGGTGAAGCGCCCACGGTGCCGGGAATCAGCGCCAGGTTCTCCAGGCCGCCATGCCCCTCATCGAGCGTCCAGCTCACGAAATCGTGCCAGTTTTCCCCTGCGCCGCCCTCCACCACCACGGCACGGGGCCCGTCCTCGACCACGCGCCGGCCCATCACCTCGACCTTGAGCACCAGCGGCTTGACGTCGCCGGTGAGCACGATGTTGCTGCCGCCGCCGAGCACGAACTTGGGAATGGCGCCGTATTCGGGGTCCGCCAGCACCTGCTGCACGTCCGCCGCGCCGCGCACCCGCACCAGCGCGCGGGCCTTGGCGACGATGCCAAAGCTGTTGTGCGGCTGCAGGGGTACGTTTTGCTCCACGATCATGGGAGAATTGTCGCATCAGCATCTAGCAGGGAGGGCCATGCCGTCATTCGACACAGTCTGCGAGCCGAATATGGTGGAGGTGAAGAACGCGGTGGAAAACGCCGCCAAGGAAATCGGCACGCGCTTCGACTTCAAGGGCACTTCCGCCGCCATCGAACTCAAGGACAAGGAGATCACCTTGTTCGGCGACGCGCAGTTCCAGCTCAGCCAGGTCGAGGACATCCTCACCGGCAAGCTCGTCAAGCGCGGGGTCGACGTGCGCTTCCTCGACAAGGGCGACATGCAGAAGATCGGCGGCGACAAGGTCAAGCAGGTGCTGAAAGTGCGCAACGGCATCGAGACCGAGCAGGCCAAGAAGATCACCCGGCTGGTCAAGGACAGCAAGCTCAAGGTGCAGGCCGCGATCCAGGGCGACGCGGTTCGCATCACCGGCGCCAAGCGCGACGACCTGCAGGCCGCCATGGCCCTGATCCGAAAGGAAATCGAGGACGTGCCACTGTCTTTCGATAACTTTCGTGATTGAGGTGGGCTCCCGTCTCGTTCTAGCCGCTGGTCTGGCGCTGACTATCCTGAGTGCCTCGGCGCAGACTGTCGCGCTGCAAGGCATGCTGGGCGCCAAGGCGCTGCTGATTGTCAACGGCAGCGCGCCCAAAGGCGTGGCGGCCGGCGACAGCCACCAGGGCGTGAAGGTCATCTCCACCGCAGGCGACCAGGCGGTGCTGGAGATCGGTGGCCGGCGCCATACCCTGCGCGTGGGCGATGCGCCGGCCAGCGTCGGTGCGGGGGGCGCCGGTGCGCGCGGCAGCAAGATCGTTCTCACCGCCGGCAGCGGCGGGCATTTCCTGGCGCAGGGCGCCATCAATGGCCAGACGGTGCAGTTCATGGTCGATACCGGCGCCACCCTGATCGCGATGGGTGCGGCCGACGCCCAGCGGCTCGGGTTGAACTACAAGGACGGGCAGCCGGCCCGGGTCAGCACCGCCAACGGCGTCACCGCCGCCTGGAAGATGTCGCTGGCATCGGTCCGCATCGGCGATGTCGAAGTGCACAACGTGGACGCCCTGGTCTCGCCGCAGCCCATGCCTTATGTGCTGCTGGGCAACAGCTTCCTGACCCGTTTCCAGATGCGCCGCGACAACGACCAGATGGTGCTGGAGCGCCGCTTTTGAAGAAGGCATGCGCGGCTTGATGCCGGAACGTCCTCCCGAGACCGCGGCCGCCCGGCCTTCCGACGATTCGCTGTCCGCGTTGGCGCCGCTGCGCCAGCCGGTGTTCCGCATGCTGTGGTTCACCTGGCTCGCCGCCAACACCACCATGTGGATGAACGACGTTGCCTCGGCGTGGCTGATGACGTCGCTCGCGCCCTCGCCCCTGTTCGTTGCATTGGTGCAGTCGGCGTCCACCCTGCCGGTGTTCCTGCTGGGCCTGCCCAGCGGCGCGCTGGCCGACATCCTGGACCGCCGCCGCTACCTGATGGTCACCCAGTTCTGGGTGGCCGGCATCGCCATCGTCATGTGCATCACCGTCATGATGGGCTGGATGACGGCGCCGCTGCTGCTGGCACTGACGTTCGCCAACGGTGTCGGCCTGGCGATGCGTTGGCCGGTGTTCGCGGCCATCGTGCCGGAACTGGTGCCCCGCACGCAGTTGCCGGCCGCGCTGGCACTCAACGGCGTCTCGATGAACGCGTCGCGCATCGTGGGGCCGCTGGTGGCGGGGGCCGTGATCGCGAGCGCCGGCAGCGAATGGGTGTTCGCCCTCAACGCCGTGCTGTCGCTGGTGGCCGGGTTCACCGTGATGCGCTGGCGGCGCGTTCACAAGGAGAGCCCGCTGGGCCGCGAGAAGCTCGCCAGCGCCATGCGCGTGGGTGTGCAGTACGTTCGGCAATCGGGCCGGCTGCGGGCCGTGCTGGTGCGCATCTCGCTATTTTTCCTGCACTCCACGGCGCTGCTGGCGTTGCTGCCCCTGGTCGCCCGCGGGCTGCCGGGCGGAGCGGCCGGTACCTTCACCGTGTTGCTGGCCTCCATGGGTTCGGGTGCGATCGTGGCGGCGCTGCAGATCCAGCTGATCCGCAAGTGGCTGCCGATGGAACCGCTGGTGCTCGGCGGCACCGCGCTGCAGGCCGCGGCGATGCTGGCGGTCGCCTTCGCCCCCAGCATCTACGTGGCGGCGCCGGCCATGTTCCTGGCCGGTATCGCCTGGATCACGGTGGCCAATTCCCTCACGGTGGCGGCCCAGATGGCGCTGCCCGACTGGGTGCGCGCCCGCGGCATGTCCATCTACCAGATGGCCTTGATGGGTTCGACGGCCATCGGCGCGGCGCTGTGGGGCCAGGTGGCGAACTTGACCAGCATCCATGACAGCCTGGCGATCGCGGCCGGCACCAGCGTGGTGTTGATGGCACTGGCGCAGCGGCTGGTGATCGACCGCGGCATCGAGGAAGACCTGAGCCCCTCGCGCGCGTTCAAGGTGCCGCAGGCGCAGGCTCCGACCCGCTCCGGCCGCATCCAGGTCAACATCGAGTACCGCATCGATCCGGCCCGCACGGCCGAGTTCATGGAGTTGATGCAGGAAAGCCGGCGCAGCCGCATCAGCCAGGGCGCGCGGGACTGGCAGGTGCTGCTAGACCTGTACGATCCGTCCCGCGTCGTCGAGCAGATCACCGACGAGTCGTGGACAGAGCACCTGCGCCGGTTCGACCGCGTGACCGCCTCCGACGTGCAGCTGCGCGACCGGAAGCTGGCGTTCCACATCGGCGAAGAGCCGCCGCGCGTCTCGCGCTTCCTGATCGAACGCTAGGAGCTCCGCGCGCCGCGGATGCCCTCGGCGGGGGTGGGGTCCCCACCTCAGCGTTACTTCTTCTCGTCGGCCGGCGTCACGGTGACGGTCGGCACTTCGATCTTCTTCTTCTCGGTCTCGATGGTCGGCACGGTGATGGTCTTCTCGGCCGAACCCACCTTCACGTCCGGCGTGGTGACGTCGTACTTGGGCAGCGTGACGTCGCCGGCCTGCTTTTTCTCGACCTCGTACTTGGGCACGGTGACGTTGCCTTCCTGGGTCTTGTCGACATCGCAGCCCGACAGTCCCAGGGCGCCCAGCGAAACAGCGGCGATGGCGAGTGTGGTTTTGATCATGGTGAACTCCCTTTAGTGATGAACATAAGCTCTGCCGAACTGCGCAAGGCCACTGGGACCAGCGCGGCGAGCTAGATGAATTCTCAACGCCGGCGCAGCAGCGCGGCTGTAGGAGCTTGACTTCACCGGGTGTACGGCCCTCGCCCACGAAGGCCGCTGAATTACTGCAGTGCGCGGCGCGGGTGCTCGAAAAAGAAGCGGAGCATCTCGGCACTGGCGTCCGGGCCGCGGCTGTCGGTGTACGAGCCGCGCGGGCTGCCGCCTGACCAGGCATGCGGCGCCCCGTGCACCAGCCAGTTTTCGGCAATCACCTCGCCGCTGGCCGGGTCCGAGTAGATGTGCCGGGTACAGGCGCGCTCACTGCCGCGCTGCAGGCGCTGTGACTCGACCGGGGCCGCGGGTCCGGCACAGGCCGCAATCAGCTGATCGGCATTGCCGGAGTGCACCGTCGCGTCGGCGTCGCCATGAAAGACGATCGTCGGCACCCCATGCCTGGCCCCGCGCACGGTGCCCGCTGTGCCTTTCATAGCCGACAGCGCCGAGGGCAAGTCGCTCGCCGCACCGGCCGCCAGGCCCGAATGAACCCCGACGGCGGCATAGAGATCGGGATAGGCCACGCCCAGGATCGCCGCCATCGCACCGCCTGCCGACAGGCCCGCCACGTAGACGCGTTGCGGATCGACCGAATGCTGGCCCATCACCTGGCGCGTCATGGCCGCCAGCAGCGCCGGCTCTCCGCGGCCGCGTTGCTGGTGGCTGTGCTTGAACCAGTTCCAGCACCCCTGCGGATTGGCTTGCCGTGACTGGGCCGGGTACAACACGTAGAAGCCCTGCGTCCGGGCGGCTTCGTTCATCGCGGTGCCGGCGGCGAAATCGTCGGGGTTCTGGGTGCAGCCGTGCAGCATGACGACCAGCGGCAAGGGCTTGCTGCCCGCCGCCGGCGGAATGTACAGCTTGAAGTCCCGCCGCGCCGGGCCGCTCCCCTGGCTGCCGGCCACGAAGCTGCCCGGGGAGGCCGGGCTGTCCTGGGCCTGCGGTTGACTCGGCACCTCCCGGGCCTCGACGTCGATGGCGTCGATCCCGTCGTTGTGGCCCGGCGCGTCGCCGGCGCGCGCCTGAACAGCGCCCCCTGGGCCGGCTGCGAGCGCGGCCTGGATGGCCGCTGTCGCGGCTCGCAGGTCGCCGCCACGCGTCAACTGCGCGGCTTGGTTCATAAGATGGTGGAATGGAGAAGTCATGGGTCGATTGGGGTTGGTTCAGGCCTGGGCGGTGCGGTCCCGCAGGGCGGCCTTGACAGCCGGGCTCGCATGGAGCGCGCCCAGCACGGTGATGGATTCGATGGTGGCCAGCGCCAGCGCGGGGGTCACGTCAGTGCCGATCGACGCCAGCCCCAGCACCTTGATCTGCAGCATCTGCCCAGCCGCCTGCACGGCCTTCAGGTCATCGGCCGAGTAGTGCTGGATGCCCAGCACCAGGGTCTTGCGGGTCACCACCTGGCGCACCACTTCCTGGTGGGTGGCCAGATGGTTGCGGATGGCCGTGCGGATCAGGTCGGTTCGGTTGTTGTAGAACCCCTCCTGAACCAGCAGATCGATCTGCCCCAGGTCGACACAGCCGATGTTGATCGTCAGTTTTTCGTCGACGGGCTTGGCTTGGCGGATGAGATTGGCGCTTCGGGCTGGCATGACGCCATCCTAACACCATCCAAGTGGATGGTGAGCCCCGTTACGATTTGACCCTACCCGCGCTTTTAGCCCCCAGCCGCGACTCCTTGCCCTGCAGCAGCCGCCCGATGTTCTCCTTGTGCCGCCAGGCCAGCAGCATGGCCATGGCGAACAGCGCCAGGGCGACTGGCGTCTCGGCGTACCACTGCAGGCGGTTGCCCATCAGGTAATAGGCGGGGGCAAAAGCGGCCGACACCAGCGAGGCCAGCGACGAATACCGGAAGAAGAAGGCGATGATCAGCCAAGTGGCCCCGGTCGCCAGGCCGAGCAGCAAGTCGATGCCGAACACCACGCCGATGAAGGTGGCCACGCCCTTGCCGCCTTTGAACCGGAAGAACACCGGCCACAGGTGGCCGAGGAAAGCCGCCAAACCGACCAGCGCCAGGCTGCCGTCACCCAGGCCGTAATCCTTGCCGAACCACTTGACGGCCAGCACCGGCAGCAGGCCCTTGAGCGCATCCAGCAGCAGCGTGACGATGGCGGCGGCCTTGTTGCCGGAGCGCAGCACATTGGTGGCGCCCGGGTTGCCGCTGCCGAAGGTGCGCGGATCTTTCAGGCCCATCAGGCGGCTGACGATCACGGCGAACGAAAGCGAGCCAACGAGATAGGCCACGAGCGTGGCGAGGAAGGGATAGATCGATTGCAAGCAGGCCTCCGGCTACAGTCGCGCTATTCTGCCAGCGCGCAGTTCACCGGCTTTGCACCGAGCAGCTGCACGCAGACCTGCGGATCGATGCCCACCAGGTAGCCGCGCCGGCCGCCGTTGAGGGCAATGCGCGGCAGCGAAAGAATGCTCTGCTCGATATACACCGGCATCGGCTTGCGCGTGCCGAAGGGCGAGGTGCCGCCAACCAGGTAGCCACTGTGGCGATTGGCCACTTCGGGCTTGCAGGGCTCGACCGACTTGGCGCCGATCTGGCGCGCCAGGTTCTTGGTGGATACCGTGCGGTTGCCGTGCATGAGCACCAGCAGCGGCTTGCCTTTTTCGTCTTCCATCACCAGCGTCTTCACCACCGTGAAGGGATCGAGGCCGAGCACCTGGGCGCTGTGCTGCGCCCCGCCGTGCTCCAGGTACTCGTACGGGTGCTCGGTGTAGGCGATCTTGTTCGCCTTGAGCAGAGCCGTGGCCGGCGTTTCGCTGACGTGCTGCTTGGCCATCATTCAGACCCGGGAATCCTCACATCGCCGGGTCGCGCATCTCCCAGCGGATCTTGTCGATCTCGGCCAGCACCTCGGGGCTGAGCGTGGTGCCCCAGGCATCGAGATCTTCGTCGAGCTGCGCCAGGGTGGTGACGCCGATGATGGTGCTGGCGACCTGCCATTTGGTGTAGCACCACGCCAGCGCCATGCGCGCAGGCGTCATGCCATGGGCGCGGGCCAGCGCGTTGTAGCGGCGGGCGGCGGCCAGTGCCTCGGGCCGGCCCCAGCGCTGCTTGCGCACCGTTTCGTATTTGGCGATGCGGGCGTTCTGGGGCGCATCCGGGCCTTCGGTGCCGGAATCATCGTACTTGCCGCTCAAGAGGCCGAAGGCCAGCGGCGAATACGCCAGCAGCGAGACACCCAGCCGGTGCATGGTTTCGTCCAGCCCGTTCTCCAGCGCGCGGCTGACCAGGCAGTACACGTTCTGTACGGTGGCGATGCGTGGCAGGCCGTGCTGCTCGGCCAGCCGTACGAACTCGTGCGTACCATACGGCGTCTCGTTGGACAGGCCGATATGGCGCACCTTGCCCTGCCGGACCAGCTGGGCGAAGGCCTCGAGCTGCTCGTGGATGGAGGTGGTGCTGCGCTCCTTGGTGGGGTCGTAGTAGATCTGCCCGAACGCCGGCGTATTGCGCTCGGGCCAATGGATCTGATAGAGGTCGATGGTGTCCGTGCGCAGGCGCTTGAGCGAAGCCTCGCACGAAGCGACGATGTCACGCGCTGTCATGCCGCCGCCTTCGCGCACCCAGGGCATGCCGCGCGACGGGCCTGCCACCTTGGTGGCCAGCACCAGCTTGTCGCGCGCGCCCGGATGCTTGGCGAACCAGTTGCCGATGATGGTTTCCGTGGCGCCGAAGGTTTCGGCGCGCGCCGGCACGGAGTACATCTCGGCGGTGTCGATGAAGTTGACGCCGCGGGCGAGTGACCGGTCGAGGATGGCGTGGGCGGTGGTTTCATCCACCTGTTCGCCGAAAGTCATGGTGCCCAGGCAGATGGGCGTGACGTGCAGGCCACTTTGGCCGAGTTGAACTGTTTGCATGGAAGAAGGACTTCGAAAGCGTTGTTTGACCCGGCCAGAATAATCGAATTCCATCGCCGCTTCACAGGACCGCTACGGCAGACCCAGGCTCTTTTCCTTCTCTTCCTCCCGCAGCCGCAGCACCCTTCGCTGCACCTTGCCGGTAGTCGTCATCGGCAAGGCGTCGATGAATTCGATCTCCTTGGGGTACTCGTAGGGCGCGAGCTTGCCCTTGACGTGCGCCTGTAGTTCGGCAATGAGCCCGGCTTCGGGCGCGAAGCCGGGCGCCAGCACGACGAAGGCCTTGACCACGGCGCCGCGCTCGCGGTCCGGCTTGGGGACCACCGCCGCATTGATCACGGCCGGGTGCTTGACCAGGCAGTTCTCGATCTCGCTGGGCCCGATGCGGTAGCCCGCCGCCTTGAACACGTCGTCGGCGCGGCCCTGGTACCAGAGGTAGCCGTCGGCGTCGCGCGTGGCGAGGTCGCCGGTGCGGCACCAGTCGCCGGTGTACTTGTTGCGCGTGGACTCGTCCTTCTTCCAGTAGCCCAGAAAGAACACCGGGTCGGGGTGGCCGTGGATGTCGAAGCGGTTCACCGCCACGTCGCCCGCCTCGCCCACCGGGCACTCGTTGCCCTCGTCGTCGATCACGGCGACCCGGTGGCCGGGGTACGGCCGGCCCATGCTGCCGGGGCGCGCCGGCCAACCGACGCCGTGGCCGGTGGCCCCGTTCATCGAGCAATTGCCGACGACGTAGTTGATCTCGGTCTGGCCGAACATTTCGTTGACCACCACGCCCAGCTGCTTCTGGCAGTACGCGAACACCGCATCGCCCACGGCCTCGCCCGCACTCATCATCGCCTGCAGCTTCAGCTTGAACTGCTTGCGCGGCTGGGGGTAGGCCTTCATCATGGCCTTGAGCGCAGTGGGGAACAGGAAGGTGTGCGTGACGCCGTGCTCCTGCATCAGCGTGAACGCCAGCTCGGGACTGAAGCGGCCGTTGTAGGCGACGATGGGACGGCCGAAGTACAGCGAAGGCAGCAGCGCATCCATCAAGCCCCCCGTCCATGCCCAGTCTGCCGGCGACCAGAAAACGCTTTGCGTTTCTGGCTCCGGCAGACTGGGCGTTGCCCCAAGTGTGTTCGCCCCCTCCCCGGCCCTCCCCCGCGCGGGGGAGGGAGCTTTCGTGCCACTCGTTGGGCTGAACCC
>JAKFEZ010000162.1:0-26153 GCA_036675435.1 Ramlibacter sp.
CTCTTCATCGTCGCTCTTGAGCAGCAGGCGCGGCTCGGTGCCGAAGGCCGGCTCGTTCGGCAGCACATCGAACAGCGCCCAGCGCCAGGGCTGCCACCGGTTGTCGATGCGCTCGCGGCGCATGACGACGGCTACTTCGATGCTTGGACGAGGGTTCATCCGCCCACTGTACTGGAAGACTCCACGGCGACGGCGCAGAACTTGAACTCGGGAATCTTGCCAACAGGGTCAAGCGCCGAATTGGTCAACAGGTTGGCCGCCGCCTCCGCGTAGGCAAAAGGAATGAATACCGACCCGGCAGGCGTGCCATCGTCGCGGCGCAGGTACAGCTCGATCTCGCCGCGGCGCGAGCGCACGCGCATCCGCTGGCCCGCCACAAGGCCCAGCGCCTCGATGTCGCGGCCGCACAGGGAGGCGCTGGCCAGCGGCTCGATGGCATCGAGCACCGCCGACCTTCGGGTCATGCTGCCGGTATGCCAGTGCTCGAGCTGGCGGCCCGTGATGAGCACGAACGGAAACTCCGCATCCGGCTTTTCATCGGCAGGCACCAGTTGCGCCGGGACCAGACGGACCCGGCCATCGGCCGTCGGGAAGCGCTCGGTGAAGACGATGGGCTGGCCGGGGTCATCCTCGCTCAGGCAAGGGTAGGTGACGCTGCCCTCGCGCGCCAGCCGCTCCCAGCTGATGCCGGCGATGGCCGCATGCATCGCCTGGCGCATCTCCTCGTACACGGCCGCGACGCCGTCGTCCTCGCCGGGGTAGTGCCAGTCCACGCCCATGCCCGCGGCCATCTGCTGGATCAGCCGGAGGTCGGGCCTGGCGTCGCCCGGCGGCTCGATGGCCTTGCGGCCCAGTTGCACCATCCGGTCGGTGTTGGTCACGGTGCCCGTTTTCTCTGGCCAGGCGGTGGCCGGCAGCACCACGTCGGCCAGCCAGGCCGTCTCGGTCATGAAGATGTCCTGCACCACCAGGTGCTCCAGCGCGGCCAGCGCCTCGCGCGCGTGGTTCAGATCGGGGTCGCTCATGGCCGGGTTCTCGCCCATCACGTACATGCCGCGAATCTTGTGCGGGTCGTCCTGGCCGGCCAGGCACTTGTGCATGATCTCCACCACCGTGTAGCCGGGCGCGTCATCGAGCTTGCGGCCCCAGAAGCTCTCGAACCAGGCGTGCGCCTCGAGGTTGTCGACGCGCTGATAGTTGGGGAACATCATGGGAATGAGGCCCGCGTCGCTGGCGCCCTGCACGTTGTTCTGGCCACGCAGCGGATGCAGCCCGCTGCCCGGCTTGCCGATCTGGCCGGCCACGGCGCACAGCGCGATCAGGCAGCGCGCGTTGTCGGTGCCATGCACGTGCTGGCTGACGCCCATGCCCCAGAGGATCATCGCCGCGCGGGCGCCGGCGAAAGCCCGCGCGACTTCGCGGATCGATGCCGCCGGAATGCCGCAAATGTGCTGCATCGCCTCGGGGCTGAAGGCCTTCACGCTCTCGCACAGGGCCTCGTAGTTGCTTGCGCGATCGGCGATGAACGCTTTCGCGGCCAGTCCTTCTTCGATGATGGTGTGGATCATCGCGTTGAGCAGCGCCACGTCGGTGTCGGGCTTGAACTGGAGCGTGCGCCAGGCATGGCGGCCGATGTCGGTGATGCGCGGGTCGGCCAGCACGATCTTCGTGCCCTGCCTGGCGGCGTTCTTCATCCACGTGGCGGCGACCGGATGGTTGCTGGTGGGGTTGGAGCCGATCACCAGGATCAGTTCGGCCTGGCCGACGTCGCTCACCTGGTTGCTCACCGCGCCCGAGCCCACGCCCTCCAGGAGCGCGGCCACGCTCGAGGCGTGGCACAGGCGCGTGCAATGGTCGACGTTGTTGCTGCCGAAGCCGATGCGCACCAGCTTCTGGAACAGGTAGGCCTCTTCGTTGGTGCCCTTGGCCGAGCCGAAGCCGGCCAGCGACTTCGGGCCGTGGGTGTCGCGCAGCCACTTGAGTTTGCCGGCGGCGAACTGCAGGGCTTCGTCCCAGGTCGCTTCGCGGAAGACTTCCGACCAGTGGGGGGCTGCTGGCGCGCGTGCCCCCTCCCCCGCTGGGGGAGGGCTGGGGAGGGGGTTCTTCGGCACGCCCGGCTTGCGGATCAGCGGCTTCGTCAGCCGCTGCGGATGGTGCGCGTAGTCGAAGCCGAAGCGGCCTTTCACGCACAGCCGGCTGTGATTGGCCGGGCCGTCGCGGCCGTCGACGCCGACGATTTTTTCATCGCGCACCTTGTAGGTGACCAGGCAGCCCACGCCGCAGAACGGGCACACCGAATCGACTTCGCGATCGACCGCCTGCGAACCGATCAGGCTCTTGGGCATCAGCGCGCCGGTCGGGCAGGCTTGCACGCATTCGCCGCAGGCCACGCAGGTGCTGGCGCCCATGGCGTCGTCCAGGTCGAACACGATCTTGCTTTCGGCGCCGCGCAGGGCATAGCCGATCACGTCGTTGACCTGCTCTTCACGGCAGGCGCGAACGCAGCGCGTGCACTGGATGCAGGCGTCGAGGTTGACCGCCATTGCGGGGTGGGAGATGTCAGGTGCGGGCTGGGTCCGGCGCAAGGCCTTGAGCGCAGGGCGCGCAGAGACGTCCATGCGGGAAGCCCAGTCGCTCAGTTCACCGTGCTGGCCCACGCTGCCCCCACCCCAGCCCTCCCCCAAGGGGGGAGGGGGCAAGACAACATCCGTACCCTCACCCCCGCCCTCTCCCGGAGGGAGAGGGAGCAAGGCAGGGCTCCCGGCTTCGGCCGTGTCCATGGCTTTGCTCCCTCGCCCCTCCGGGGAGAGGGCTGGGGTGAGGGGCACGCCCGCGTCGTTCCACTTGTAGCCCTGCTCCGGCATGTCTGCCAGCAGCATCTCCAGCACCATCTTCTGGCTCTTGCGCGCGCGCTCGCTGGTGGCCTGCACCTGCATGCCGGGCGTGACGGCGCGGCAGCAACTCGGCGCGAGCACGCGCTCGCCCGCGATCTCCACCATGCAGGCGCGGCAGTTGCCGTCGGCGCGATAGCCTTCCTTGTAGCAAAGGCGCGGGATCTCGACGCCGGCGCGGTCGGCCGCTTGCAGGATGGTTTCCCCCTGCAAGGCTTGCACGGGGCGGCCGTCCAGCGTGAACTCGATCAAGGGCAGGTCAGGCGATTTCATGCGGAAAGTATTTCTGTACGCTGCGCACCGGGTTCGGCGCCGCCTGGCCCAGGCCGCAGATCGACGCGTCGGCCATGACCTGGTTCAGGTCTTCGAGTGTCTCGTTGTCCCAGGCCGATGCTTCCATCAGCACGGCGGCCTTGGCGGTGCCGACGCGGCAGGGCGTGCACTGGCCGCAGCTCTCGTGCGCGAAGAATCGCATCATGTTCAGCGCCGCGCCGCGCGCACTGTCGTGGTGGCCCAGCACGATGACGGCGGCCGAGCCGATGAAGCAGCCATGCGGCTGCAAGGTGTCGAAATCCAGCGGCACATCGGCCAGGCTGGCCGGCAGGATGCCGCCCGAAGCCCCGCCGGGCAGGTAACCGTACAGCTCATGGCCTTCCGCCATGCCGCCGCAGTATTCATCGACCAGTTCGCGCAGCGTGATGCCCGCCGGCGCCAGCTTCACGCCGGGGTCGCGCACCCGTCCACTGACGCTGAAAGAGCGCAGGCCCTGGCGGCCGCCGCGCCCGAAACCGGCAAACCACTGCGGCCCTTTCTGCACGATATCGCGCACCCAGTACAGCGTCTCGAAGTTGTGCTCCAGGGTCGGACGGCCGAACAGGCCGACTTGGGCGATGTAGGGCGGGCGCATGCGCGGCTCGCCCCGCTTGCCTTCGATGCTTTCGATCATGGCCGACTCTTCGCCGCAGATGTAGGCCCCGGCACCGCGCCGCAGTTCGATATGCGGCAGCGGACAAGGCGGATCGGCGGCCAGCAGCGCCAGCTCGGCCTGCAGCAGAGCGCGGCAGGCGTGGTATTCATCGCGCAGGTAGATGTAGACCGCCTCGCAACCCACCACCTGCGCAGCGATCAGCACGCCTTCGAGGAACCGGTGCGGATCGCGCTCGAGGTAGTGCCGGTCCTTGAACGTGCCGGGTTCGCCTTCGTCGATGTTCACGGCCATCAGGCGCGGCGCCGGCTGCTCACGCACGATCCGCCACTTGCGCCCTGCCGGGAAGCCGGCGCCGCCCAGCCCGCGCAGGCCCGAATCCTCCATCGCGGCGAGGATGGCCTCTGCATCGTGCTCGCCGTTCACGACGGCCGCCGCCAGGCCATATCCTTCTTCCAGCCGGTAGCGCTCGTAGCCGATGAAGTCGGCGTCCGGCGCCGCACGACCCTGAAGCTCCGGGGGCCGTCCTCGCTCGTGGCGCGCAGCGCGACCGACCGCCTCGGCTGTCGCCGCCGGCACCGCCACCTGCCCCACCAGCACGGCAGGCGCTTGCTCACAGCGGCCGATGCAAGGCGCGGTGATCACGCGCACCGCGCCATCCAGAACCTGCGGCAAGCGGGCCAGCACATCGCGCGCACCGGCCATCTCGCACGACAGGCCGTCGCAGACGCGCACCGTCATCGGCGCGCCCTCTTCGCCACCGTGCAGGAATTCAAAGTGGTGATAGAAGCTGGCGACCTCGAAGATTTCGGCCATCGGCAGGTTCATTTCGCGGGCCAGCGCGACCAGGTGCCGCTCATGCAGGCCACGATAGGCATCGTTGAGGGCGTGCAGGTGCTCGATCAGCAGATCGCGCCGATGGCCGCCCGCGGGCGCAGGCCCGATCAAGGCGCGGACTTCACTCAGCGACGCGGCTTCCGGCTGCCGGCCCTTGAGCTGTCCGACACGGCGAAGCCCCTGCCTCAGGTCATCGGGCGAGCCCAGCCGGGCAAAAGTGGAATCAGGGACTGTGCTCATTGGCGTAAATCATCCCACGCGCAACCGCAGGCGAGTCATGCATGATATTGCAGCAAACAAGGCACTTCCTGCTCGAAGGATGCTACTGGCGAAGTCGATGCCTTGCTCGCATATGGGTTAACCCCTAAATTTCGAAATAGGGTTTGACTCTGCAGTTTACTGCAGTACATCATGGACCCATGAAAGCCATCCCCTTCAACGACCCAGAGGCGCTGGCGCCGCCGCGGACACAACGCGTTGACCAGCCTGACGGCAGCTTCGTTCTGCGGCATCCGGAAGCGCTGCAGCCCTATGCCCGCTGCGTTGGCGACTGGCTGGAACGATGGGCCGCGGCCACCCCGGATGCCTTGTTCCTGGCCGAGCGCGACCCGGCAGGCGGCTGGCGCAAGCTCAGTTATCGGCAGGTGCGTGACGCGGTGGGACGCATCGCGCAGGCCCTGCTGGACATGGATCTACCGGCGGGCCAGCCGGTCGTCACGCTGTCTGACAACTCCATCGACGCGGCGTTGCTGTCGCTGGCGGCGATGCACGTCGGGCGGCCCGCCTGCACCGTGTCCAGCGCCTACTGCCGGCTGACCCGCGACTACAGAAAGATCGCCGGCATCCTGGACACGCTGGAGCCGGTGCTGGTCTATGCCGGCGACGCCGCCGTGTACGGCCCGGCGGTCGCAGCCTGGCGCGGCCGGGCGGCCGTCGTCTTCGGCCAGGGCGCGCAGGACCACGCAGGCGCGATCAACTTCGCCTCGCTCCAGGCAGCGCAGGAATCACCGGCAGTGACGCGCGCCTTCGCCGAGATCACACCCGACCACCATGCCAAATACCTGCTCACCAGCGGCTCGACCGGTACGCCCAAGGTGGTGATCAACACCCACCGCATGCTGTGCGCCAACCAGCAGATGATCGCGCAGGTCTGGCCGTTCCTGGAACGCCAGAAACTGGTGCTGCTGGACTGGCTGCCCTGGAGCCATACCTTCGGCGCCAATCACAACTTCAACATGGTGCTCGCGCACGGCGGCAGCCTGTACGTGGACGAGGGCCGGCCGGCGCCGGGCCTGGTCGACAAGACGCTGCGCAACCTGCGCGAGGTCAAGCCGAACTTCTATTTCAACGTGCCGCGCGGCTTCGACATGCTGCTGCCGTTCCTGGAGCAGGACGAGGGCGCCGCGCGCGATGTGTTCGAACGGCTCGAAGGTGTTTTCTACGCCGGCGCGGCGCTGCCGCAAAGCCTGTGGCAACGGCTGGAGGCCGTGGCACGCCGGGTGCGCGAGCGGCCGGTCTGGTTCACCTCGGCCTGGGGCGCGACCGAGACCTCGCCGGCGGCCACCGAGGTGCACTGGCACATCGAGCGCGCCGGCTGCATCGGGCTGCCGCTGCCGGGCGTCGAGCTGAAGTTCGTGCCCAACGCCGGCAAGCTGGAAATGCGGGTGCGCGGGCCGAATGTTTTTCCCGGCTACCGCAACGAGCCGGGGCTCACGGCGCAGGCCTTCGACCCGGAGGGCTTCTACCTGATCGGTGACGCCGGCAAGCTGGTCGATGCAGCCGATCCAAGCCGCGGTGTTGCCTTCGACGGGCGGGTCGCGGAGGATTTCAAGCTCAGCTCCGGCACCTGGGTCAACGTGGGCAGCTTGCGGCTGAACGTGGTCACCGCGATGGCGCCGCACGTGGCCGACGTGGTCATCACCGGCCACGACCGCGAAGACATCGGCTTGCTCGTCTTTGCCACCCCGCAGGCCAGGGCCCTGCCGCCGCCGCAACTGGTGGAGCATGTGCGTGCCGGATTGCGGCTCCTCCAGGCACAGGGGCTGGGATCGTCCCAGACGCCCGCACGTGCCCTGCTGCAGGACGAGCCGCCGAACGCGGATGCCGGGGAGATCACCGACAAGGGCTACCTGAACCAGCGCGCGGTTTTGATTCGCCGCGCTGGAGAGGTGGCCATCCTCCACGGAGCAGGCGACGCCCGCATCATCACCTGCTGAGCGGCCCGCTCAGGTGTCCTTGGAAATCTTGATCGACGGAAACTTGGAGGAGAAATCCTTGGCCTTGGCCGCGATCTTGATCGCCACCTGGCGCGCCACGGCCTTGTAGATGCCGGCCACTTCGCCGTCGGGATCGGCCACCACGGTGGGCTTGCCGCTGTCGGCCTGCAGCCGGATGTGGATATCCAGCGGCAGCGCACCCAGGTAGTCCATCTGGTACTGCTCGGCCATCCGCTTGCCGCCGCCTTCGCCGAAGATGTGCTCGGCGTGGCCGCAGTTGCTGCATACATGCACCGCCATGTTTTCCACGATGCCCAGGATCGGCACGCCGACCTTCTCGAACATCTTGATGCCCTTCTTGGCATCGAGCAGCGCGATGTCCTGTGGCGTGGTGACGATCACCGCGCCGGTCATCGGGACGCGCTGCGACAACGTCAGCTGGATGTCGCCGGTGCCCGGCGGCAGGTCGACGATGAGGTAATCGAGATCGCCCCAGTTGGTCTGGCGCAGGAGCTGCTCGAGCGCCTGCGTGGCCATGGGGCCGCGCCAGATCATGGCTTCGTCCTGGTTCACCAGGAAGCCGATCGACATGACCTCCACCCCGTAGTTTTCCATCGGGTCCATGGTCTTGCCGTCGGACGACTCCGGCCGGCCTTCGATGCCCATCATCATCGGCTGGCTGGGGCCGTAGATGTCGGCGTCGAGCAGGCCCACGGCCGCGCCCTCGGCCGCCAGCGCCAGCGCCAGGTTGACGGCCGTCGTGCTCTTGCCCACGCCGCCCTTCCCGGAGGCCACCGCGATGATGTTCTTGACCTTGGGCAGCAGCGCCACGCCGCGCTGCGCCGCATGCGCCACGATCTTGCTGGCCAGGTTGGCCGAGACGTTGCGCACGCCCGGCACGCCCTTGGCAGCGGCGATCAGCGCCGTGCGCAAGCCAGGCATCTGGCTTTTGGCCGGATAACCGAGTTCGACGTCGAAGGAAACGTCGCCGCCCTCGCTCACCTGCAGGTTCTTCACCGCCTTGGTGCTGACGAAATCCTTGCCCGTGTTCGGGTCGACGACGGCCGCGAGGGCCTGCAATAGCTGGTCTGGGGTGGCTGGCATGGGGTTTGGCTTCCTGTTCCCGGCAGTGTAACGACTGGCCCGTAAAATGACGGGTTGCCCCTGGAAATCCCCCATGCCCGCATCGCGCAAGCTCTTCGTCACCACCGCCCTGCCGTATGCCAACGGCAATTTCCACATCGGCCACATCATGGAATACATCCAGGCCGACATCTGGGTGCGGTCGCAGCGAATGCAGGGCAGCCTGGTGCACTTCGTCGGCGCCGACGATGCGCATGGGGCGCCGATCATGATCGCCGCCGAAAAGGCGGGCAAGACGCCGCAGCAGTTCGTGGCCGACATCGCCGCGGGCCGCAAGCCGTACCTGGACGGCTTTCACATCGCCTTCGACAACTGGCACAGCACCGACGCGCCCGAAAACCACGAGCTGGCGCAGCAGATCTACCGCGACCTGAAGGCCAACGGCCTGATCTCCAGCAAGGTGATCGAGCAGTTCTTCGATCCCGCCAAGAACATGTTCCTGCCGGACCGATTCATCAAGGGCGAGTGTCCCAACTGCCACGCGAAGGACCAGTACGGCGACAACTGCGAGGTCTGCAGCAAGGTCTACAGCCCCACCGACCTGATCGAGCCGTACTCGGCACTGTCAGGCGCCAAGCCGGTCCTGAAAAGCTCCGAACACTTCTTCTTCAAGCTGTCCGATCCGCGCTGCATGGCGTTCCTGAAGGAGTGGACCCGTACTGAGGGCCGCCTGCAGTCCGAAGTACTCAACAAGATCAGCGAATGGCTGGAACCGGGCGAAGACGGCAAGGCGGTGCTGGGCGACTGGGACATCAGCCGCGACGCGCCCTACTTCGGCATCGAGATTCCGGATGCGCCGGGCAAGTACTTCTATGTGTGGCTGGACGCGCCGGTGGGTTACCTGGCTTCGCTGAAGAATTATTTCGACAAGGGAGGGGCTCGAGCCGCAGGCGAGTCCATGTCCTTCGACCAGTTCATCGCCGACCCCGACGTCGAGCAGTACCACTTCATCGGCAAGGACATCATCACCTTCCACACCCTGTTCTGGCCGGCGATGCTGCACTTCAGCGGCCGCAAGGTGCCCAACAAGATCTTCGTGCACGGCTTCCTCACGGTGAACAACGGCGAGAAGATGAGCAAGAGCCGCGGCACGGGACTCGATCCGCTGAAGTACCTGTCGCTCGGCATGAACCCGGAATGGCTGCGCTATTACCTGGCGGCCAAGCTGTCGGGGCGCAACGAGGACATCGACTTCAACCCGGATGACTTCATGGCCCGGGTCAACAGCGACCTGATCGGCAAGTACGTCAATATCGCCAGCCGCGCGGTGAAGTTCATTCCGGGTGGCAAGCTCACTGCCGCCGCCGCGGAGCCGGGCGCCGAAGCGCTGGTGGAAAACGTCCGCACCCTGTACGAAGCGCGCGACTACGGCCGCGCGCTGCGCGACATCATGGCCTACGCCGACAAGGTGAACATGCGCTTCGACAGCGCGGCGCCCTGGAAGCTGGTGAAGGAAGGCAAAGCCGCCGAAGCGGCCGAAGTGTGTTCGCTGTGCATCGAGAGCTTCAAGGTGATGACGGCGTGCCTGAAGCCTGTTTTGCCCGAGCTTGCAGCACAGGCCGAGGCTTTCCTGAAGTGCGCGCCGCTGGAATGGTCCAATGCCGCCGTGGCGCTGGGCGCCGGGCACCAGGTGGGCGACTACAAGCACCTGATGCAGCGGGTGGATGTGAAGCAGATCGATGCGCTGTTCGAGGTCGCGGGTGAGGCGGCAGTGCCCCCACTCCAGCCCTCCCCCGGAGGGGGAGGGAATGGACTACCGGGAGGCGAAGAAATCGCCTCGACGATCACGGTGGACGACTTCGCCAAGATCGACCTGCGCATCGCCATGATCGTCAATTGCGAGTCGGTCGAGGGCTCCACCAAACTGCTGCGCCTGACACTCGACGCGGGCGAGGGCCAGTTGCGCAACGTCTTTTCCGGCATCGCTTCGGCCTACCGGCCCGAGGACCTGATCGGCAAACTCACCGTGCTGGTGGCCAACCTGGCGCCGCGCAAGATGAAGTTCGGCGTCAGCGAAGGCATGGTGCTGGCCGCGAGCCACGGCGACGAGAAGGCCCACCCGGGCATCTACGTGCTGAATCCCTGGCCGGGCGCGCAGCCGGGGATGCGGGTTCGGTGATGCCGCGCCTCCAGTGGCGGACGCTTTACATCTGATCCATAGAATTGCCTGGTCGCCCCCAAGGAACAAGATGTCCCGCAGTACTCCGTCTTTTGTTCGCCGCGCCGCATACGCAGGCGCCCTGGCCTTGTCGGCCTGTCTTGCGTCCGGCTGCACCGTCATCACGGTGGCCGGCGCGGTCGGCGGGTTGGCCGTGAGCGGTGCCGGCCTGGCGATCGACGCCGGCGTGGGGGCGGTCAAGCTCACCGGCCAGGCCGTGGGCGCCACCGCCGGCGCGGTGCTTCCCGGCGGCGATTAGCCGCCCTGCCTGCCGCGCCGAGATGCTGCCCTTCATTCGCGGCTGGACCGACATCGAACGCAGCACCCGGGCCAACGTGCGGCTGGGGGCTCTGCTGAGTTTCGTCGCCGGCGCCACCAATGCCGGCGGATTGCTGGCGGTTGGCCAGTACACATCGCACATGACCGGCGTGTTGTCATCGATCGCGGACAACATCGTCCTGGGCCAGTTCGGCCTGGCCGCGGCGGCGCTGGGCGCGCTACTGGCCTTCACCGGCGGCGCCATGACCACTGCGATCATGGTCAACTGGGGGCTGCGGCGCCAGTTGCGCAGCGCCTACGGCCTGCCCCTGCTGCTGGAGGCCATGGCGCTGCTGGTGTTCGGGCTTTTCGGAGCCGCGATCCACCTCCACGCGCCGTTGTTCCTGCCGCTGACGGTGGTGCTGCTGTGCTTCATCATGGGGCTGCAGAATGCGGTGATCACCAAGATATCGCGGGCCGAAATCCGCACCACCCATGTCACCGGACTGGTCACCGATGCGGGGATCGAGCTGGGCAAGCTGATCTATGTCAACCGCGGCGAACGGCCGGAGCCGGTGCGCGCCAATCGCGAGCGGCTGCGCATCCATGGTGTGTTGATCGCCTGCTTTTTTGCCGGCGGGGTGGCCGGCGCACTGGGCTTCAAGTTCGTGGGCTTCATCAGCGCCGTGCCGCTGGCGATCGCCGTGGCGGTGCTGCCGCTGCGCCCCCTGCTGCGCGACCTGCACTCGGGGCTGGGCGTCCTGCGCCGCTGAAGCCAGGGCCGGCATCCATCTGCGCGCGTTGTGGCCCGGCCACAATTTTGCCTGGGACGCGCGGGCGGCGTGCACAATGAGCCCGTCATGCCGCCTCTCTCGTTCGCCCCGTTCCGGCCCCGGCTGCTGTCGGCGATCGAGGGCTACGACCGCGACCGATTCCTGCGCGACCTGGGCGCCGGCCTCACCGTGGGCATCGTGGCCCTGCCCCTGGCCATGGCCTTTGCCATTGCCTCCGGCCTGAAGCCCGAGGCAGGGCTGTGGACCGCCATCATCGCCGGCTTCCTGATCGCGGCGCTGGGCGGCTCCAACGTGCAGATCGGCGGACCTGCCGGAGCCTTCATCGTCATCGTCTACGGCATCGTCGAGCGGTACGGGCTGGCCAACCTGATGATCGCCACCGCCTGCGCCGGGGTGCTGCTGTTCGTGATGGGACTTTTACGGCTGGGGCGGCTGGTGCGCTATGTGCCGGTCAGTATCGTGATCGGCTTCACCAACGGCATCGCCGTGCTGATTGCGGTATCGCAGGTCAAGGACTGGCTGGGGCTGCAGGTGGCGAAGATGCCGGCCGACTTCTTCACGCTGCTCACGGTGCTGGGCCACAACATCGGTTCGTTCAATGCCTACGCCTTCGGCCTGGGGCTGGCGTGCCTGCTGGGGCTGTTCATCTGGCCGCGGCTGTGGAGCGACCACTCGCCCATTCAGCCGGCGCTCGAACTGCCCGGCATGCGCGGGGCCGCCCGTGTCAGTGCGCGCCTGCCCGGTCCGGTCGTGGCGCTGGCGTCGCTCACGGTGCTTTCCTGGTACTTCAGCCTGCCGGTCGAAACCATCGGCACCCGGTTCGGCGGCATCCCGCAAGGCCTGCCCGGCTTCGCGCTGCCGGCATTTTCCTGGGAAACCGTCAAGCTGCTGGTGACGCCGACCATCACCATCGCCTTGCTCGGCGCCATCGAATCGCTGCTATGCGCCCGCGTGGCCGATCAGCTCAGCCCCACGCCGCGGCACGACCCCAATCAGGAATTGATGGCCCAGGGCCTGGCCAATTTCGTGGTGCCCTTCTTCGGCGGCATGCCCGCCACCGGCACCATCGCGCGAACCGTCACCAACGTTCGCTCGGGCGGCACGACGCCGGTCGCCGGCATCATCCACGCGCTGACGATCGCGCTGGTCGTGATCGTCGCCGCCCCGCTGGCCTTGCACGTGCCGCTGGCCGTGTTGGCCGGCATCCTGCTGTTCGTGGCCTGGAACATGGGCGAGTGGCGCGAGTTCGCCAAGCTGAGCCACTACAGCGTGCACTACCGCGTGCTGATGCTGGGCACCTTCCTGCTCACGGTGGTGTTCGACCTCACGGTGGCCGTCCAGGTCGGGCTGGCGGCGGCCTGCATTCTGTTCGTCCGGCGCATGAGTTCGCTGTTCAGCGTCGAATCGATCGCGCTGCGAGGGCCGCTGCTGCACTACAAGCTGTACGGCGCGCTGTTCTTCGGCGCGGTCGCCAAGATCGACGAGGTGGTTCAGGCGGTGGAAAACGGCCCGCATGAGCCGGTGGTGGTCCTCGACTCGCTGCAGCTGGTGCACCTGGACACCTCGGGCCTCGACGCGCTGCGCCAGCTGCACAAGGTGGTGCTGCAGCGCGGCGGCACGCTGCACATGGAAAACCTGCAACCGCAGCCGCAAGAGGTGATCGATCGCTCGGGCTTCGGCGCCGAGCTGGTCGCCAATCGTGCGTCGCCCGAAGTCTCGGGCTAAAGATGTTCGCCCCCACGCTCTCTTCGTTCGCTGCCCCCCGAGGGGACCCAGCCCACCTTGGGAGCGGCCCGGCGGTGGGCTAAGCCCCTCAGCGACCGCGGTGCTCCATCGCCTCCGGGTCGGGACCGGTCTGCGTTCGCAGGACCCGGTAGTCCGGGCTGAACCACACGGTGAACATCATCGAGGTATTGGGCGGCTCCATGTAGCGCCAGTCCCAGGCGATTTCTTTCTTCAAGGCGTAAGGCGTTTGCCTCGCCGGTTTGCCCAGCAGCTTGCGCACATCCTCCATCATCATGCCCGGCTGCACCCGCGTGAAATTGGACGGACTGAGGACCTGGCGCAACGCGGTCATCCGGCCATCGGGGCCGATGCTGATCATGTAGTTCTGGTGGCCGGACGGATTGCGGTTGTATTCCAGGATGCGCTCGCCGCCCGGGCCGTCCCAGATGTTCTCGGGCTGGCCGAACCGGGCCCGCACGTCGGCCTCGGTCGAAACCCCTTCCTCCAGTTCGCTGATGCGCTGCGGGTCGCAGCCCTGCAACGCCAATGCGGCCAGAAGGGTGGCCAGTGGTGCGGCCAGGCGCCTGAAAACGATATGCATGACCCGGAGCGGTAAAATTGCCGAAAAGGCACAGTCTATGTCCATGTTGCTCCGCATCTTCCGCCGCCCCGATTACAAGTCTGAAACCACGCAGTTCATCGAACAGCTGAAGGCGGACAAGCCCGACCTGGAGGCCCAGCAACGCGCCGGGCGGGCCCTGTTGTGGGACAAACACGTCGACCGCGAGGCCTGGGGCGACTGGCGCGGCGGCGCGCGGGTGCCGCAAAAGCCTTACGTCTACCAAAACGAAAGCAAATGAGCGACACGGGCGTCGCAACGCTGCCGGAACCATCGGCCGCCGGCCTCATGGCAGTCATGCCCGACGTGGTGGATCAAGTGGCACTGGCCCGGCTGTACGGCGAACCCTTGTTCGCCATGCCGACGGACCTGTACATTCCGCCGGACGCCCTGGAGGTTTTTCTCGAAGCCTTCGAAGGTCCGCTGGACCTGTTGCTGTACCTGATCCGCAAGCAGAACTTCAACATCCTCGACATCCCCATGGCCGGGGTGACGCGGCAGTACCTGGTCTACGTCGACGAGATCCGCAGCCGCAACCTGGAGCTCGCGGCCGAATACCTGCTGATGGCGGCGATGCTGATCGAGATCAAGTCGCGCATGCTGCTGCCGCCCAAGAAGACCGCCGAAGGCCAGGAAGCGGAAGACCCCCGGGCCGAGCTGGTGCGGCGGCTGCTCGAATACGAGCAGATGAAAGCAGCCGCCTTTCGCCTGAACGAAGTCCCGCAGATCGGCCGCGACGTGCTGCGCGCCCAGGTGTACATCGAGCAATCGCTGCAGCCGCGCTTTCCCGATGTCAATGTGATCGACCTGCAGGAAGCCTGGCAGGACATCGTGAAGCGGGCCAAGCTGATCCAGCACCACAAGATCAGCCGCGAGGAGCTGTCGGTGCGCGAGCACATGAGCATCGTGCTGCGCCAGCTGCAGGGCCGCAAGTTCGTCGAATTCGAGCACCTGTTCGATCCGGCGCGCGGCATGCCGGTGCTGATCGTCACCTTCATCGCGATGCTCGAGCTGGCCAAGGAGACCCTGATCGAGGTGACGCAGGCCGAAGCCTTTGCGCCGATCTACGTGCGCCTGGCCTACCAGTCGACATGACCCTCCCACCGGTGACCCGGGGCCCCCCGATGATTCACGATTTCGACGTTCTCATCGTCGGCAGCGGCCTGGCCGGGCTGTCGGCCGCGCTGCACCTGGCGCCCACGCACCGCGTCGCGGTGCTGACCAAGCGCTCCATGAGCGACGGCTCCAGCGGCTGGGCCCAGGGCGGCATCGCGGCCGTGCTGGCCGACGGCGACAGCTTCGAATCCCACGTGGACGACACGCTGGTGGCCGGCGCCGGGCTGTCCGACCTGGACGCCACCCGCTTCGTGGTCGAGCATGCGCCCGAGAGCATTGCCTGGCTGCGCGGGCTGGGCGTGCCGTTTTCGCAGGAAGACGGACGCCTGCACCTGACGCGCGAGGGCGGCCACAGCGCCCGGCGCATCGTGCACGTGACCGACGCCACCGGCGCCGCCGTGCAGCACACGCTGATCGACCAGGTGCGGCGCACGCCCAACATCCGGGTGTTCGAGCAGCACACCCTGGTCGACCTGATCACCAGCCGCAAGCTGGGCCTGTCGCCGGGCGCCCCGCCTACCTGCCTGGGGCTGTATGCGCTGGATGGCGCCCGCGACGAGGTGGTGACCTTCCGGGCGCCGCAGACCATCCTGGCCACCGGTGGCGCGGGCAAGGTGTACCTCTACACCACCAACCCCGACACAGCCACCGGCGATGGCATTGCCGCCGCCTGGCGGGCCGGCTGCCGGGTGACCAACATGGAATTCATCCAGTTCCATCCGACCTGCCTGTATCACCCGTTGGTGAAGTCATTCCTGATCACCGAGGCCGTGCGCGGCGAAGGCGGCCGGCTGCTGCTGCCCGATGGCACGCGTTTCATGCCGCAGCACGATGCCCGGGCCGAGCTGGCCCCGCGCGACGTGGTGGCTCGCGCCATCGACTTCGAGATGAAGAAGCACGGCCTGGACTGCGTCTACCTGGACATCTCGCACCAGCCCGCCGGCTTTGTGCGAGAGCACTTCCCCAACATCCACGCGCGCTGCCTGGAGCTCGGCATCGACATTACCCGCGAGCCCATCCCCGTGGTGCCGGCGGCGCACTACACCTGCGGCGGCATCCACACCGATCTGGGCGGCCGCACCGACCTGCAGGGCCTGCACGCGATAGGCGAGGCCGCCTACACGGGGCTTCACGGCGCCAACCGGCTCGCCAGCAATTCGCTGGTCGAGTGCATGGTGTTCGCCCGCGCCGCCGCCCGTGACATCGAGGCGACGCCTCTGCCAGCCCCGCCCGAGGTGCCGCCCTGGGACGTGAGCCAGGTGACGGACGCCGACGAATCCGTGGTGATCTCGCACAACTGGGACGAGCTGCGCCGCTTCATGTGGGACTACGTGGGCATAGTGCGCACCAACAAGCGGCTGGAGCGCGCCGCCCATCGCATCCGCCTGTTGCAGGAAGAGATCCAGGAGTTCTACGCCAACTTCCACGTCTCGCGCGACCTGCTGGAGCTGCGCAACCTGGTGACGGTGGCCGACCTGATCGTGAAGTCGGCTCAGTCACGGCATGAAAGCCGCGGGCTGCACTTCAGCCGCGACTACCCGCAGATGGCCGATACGGCCCTTCCGACCACGCTGACACCGCCCGGCTGAGAGGCGACCGGCGCCGCGCCGGCTGCTTGAACCGGTTCGTACCGGCGCAAGAAAAGCTGCCAGGATTTCTCTTTGCTCCCCCCGCGAGCTTGGGCCTGTCACACCTTACGGAGCACCTGTGCTGACCACACACCGAAAGGAAGGCCCCAATGAAACCACCCTCGGCGGGGCCGAAAGCGTCGCCCCTCTTGCCTCGCACTACAATTCGCTGCACCGCAGCATTTGTCAGCTAGTCGTAAGCAACTGAAGGAGGCCCATGGTCCGCACCCTGCTCAAGTCCAAGATCCATCGCGTCGCCGTCACGCACTGCGAACTGCACTACGAAGGTTCCTGCGCCATCGACGAAGACCTGCTGGAAGCCGCGGACATCGCGCAGAACGAGCAGGTCCACCTCTGGAACATCAACAATGGCGAGCGCTTCGTCACGTATGCCATCAAGGGCCAGCGCGGCACGGGCATGGTCTCGGTGAACGGCTCGGCCGCGCGCCGCGCCGCGGTGGGCGACCTCATCATCATCGCGTCGTTCGCGCAGGTGCACGAGGACCAGGTGCCCAGCCACAAGCCGCAACTGGTGTTCGTGGACGAGGCCAATCGCCAGATGGGCGCCCGCCAGCACGTCCTGACGCAGCAGCTCTGAGATGACCGTGTCCCTGAGCGCCAGGAGCCTGCGCAGCGTGTGGCATCCCTGCACGCAAATGAAACTGCACGAGGCGCAGCCGCCCATTGCCATCGCGCGCGCATCGGGACCCTGGCTGCATGGCGTGGACGGCCGGCGCTACCTGGACGCCGTCAGTTCCTGGTGGGTCAACCTGTTCGGCCATGGCCATCCGCACATCAAGGCGGCGCTGGCCGACCAGCTGGAGCGGCTCGACCACGTGATGCTAGCCGGCTTCACCCACGAGCCGGTGGTGGAACTGTCCGAACGCCTGGCTGCACTGACCGGACTGGGCCACGCGTTCTACGCAAGCGACGGCGCCAGCGCCACCGAAATCGCGCTGAAGATGAGCGCGCATTTCTGGCGCAACAGCGGCCGCCCCCGCAAGAACCGCTTCATCGGGCTGGCCGGCGGCTACCACGGCGAAACCGTGGGCGCCCTGGCAGTGACCGACATCGCCATCTTCCGCGAGGCCTATGCGCCCCTGGTGCGGCTGGCCGCCACTGTGCCCAGCCCCGACGCGCGTGGCGCCCAGCCCGGCGAGAGCGCCGCCGACGTGGCCCGCCGCAGCGCCGCAGCGCTGGAATCCTGGCTGGCCGACCATCATGAAGAAACCGCGGCGCTGATCGTCGAGCCGCTGGTGCAGTGCGCTGCCGGCATGGCCATGCACGATGCCGAATACCTGCGGCGGGTGCGCGCGCTGTGCGACCGCCACGAAGTGCACCTGGTGGTGGACGAGATCGCCACCGGGTTCGGGCGCACCGGCACGATGTTCGCACACCAGCAGGCGGGCATCCGGCCCGATTTCATCTGCCTGTCCAAGGGCCTGACCGGCGGCACCCTACCGCTGTCGGCCGTGCTGACCACCGACACGGTGTACGAGGCCTTCTACGACGACGACGTGGCGCGCGGCTTCCTGCATTCGCATTCCTATACCGGCAACCCGCTGACCTGCCGCGCGGCGGTGGCCACACTGGAAATTTTCCAGCAACAGGACGTAATGGCTTCCAACCGGGCGTTGGCTCGCGCCCTGGATGAAGCCTTCCTGCCACTGTCGCAGCACGGGCGTGTGCGCCACGCGCGCCACGTCGGAATGATCTGGGCCTGGGACGTGGACACCACCCTGCCCGATTTCGGGCGCCGCTACCACCACCATGCAATGGCCGGCGGCCTGCTGCTTCGCCCGATCGGCCGAACGGTCTACGCGATGCCGCCCTACGTTCTGGACGCCGAGGCCGTGCAGTGCCTGGCACAAGGGGCGCTAGCGGCGCTCGACGCCACGCTGGCCGAAGAAGCGACGCCGTGAGCGCTGCGCCAGGCCACCCCACGCAAGCGAACGCCCTCTCTGGCGGCAGCGAGGACACGCAGTGCCGAGCGTGGGGGCACGCCTGTTTCGTGACGGGAACCGACACCGGGGTCGGCAAGACCCTGGTGTCGGCCGCGCTGCTGCATGCGCTGGCCCGACGCTACCCGCGCGTCGTGGGCATGAAACCCGTGGCCGCGGGGATGGTTCGCTCGGGCGACGGCTGGGCCAGCGAAGATGCGCTGATGCTGCGTGCCGCGTCCAGCATCGAGGTGCCGCCCGAGCTGGACAATCCCGTGCTGCTGCCTGACCCGCTGTCGCCGCACATCGCGGCGCGGCGCGCGGGCGTTCGCATCGACATCGCCGAAATCGTGCGCCGCTACCATGCGCTGGCCGAGCGCGCCGACGCCGTGGTCGTCGAGGGCGCGGGCGGCTTCCATGTGCCGCTGTCCGACACCGAAACCGGCGCCGACCTGGCGCAGGCCCTGGACCTGCCCGTGATCCTGGTGGTCGGCCTGCGGCTGGGTTGCCTGAGCCATGCGGCGCTGACGGCCGAAGCCATCCGGTCGCGCGGCCTCGGCCTCGCGGGCTGGGTGGCCAATCGCATCGACCCTGCCATGCAGGCGCAGGACGACAACATCGCCTGGCTGCAGCATCGCCTGCGCGCGCCGCTGCTGGCCGACATCCCCCACCAGCCTTCGCCCGACCCCCGGGCGATCGCTCTCCACTTGAGCGCCCATGACCGCCAGCCCATCCTGGATCGATGAATTCCCGTCGCGCATCGCAGCGCTGGACCACGCCCACCTGCGCCGCAAGCGCCGGGCGGTCGTGCCCGGAGGCGGCGCGCAACTGCAGGTCGACGGCCAATCGATGCTGGCCTTCTGCAGCAACGACTACCTGGGGCTTGCCGGCCACCCGGAACTCGTCGAGGCCGCCTGCGCCGGCGCACGCGCGTTCGGCGTGGGCTCAGGCGCATCTCCCCTGGTCAGCGGCCACAGCGCGGCCAACGCGGCGCTCGAAGAGGACCTGGCGCGGTTCACCCAACTGCCGCGCGCGCTGTACTTCTATGCCGGCTATGCCACCAACATCGGCATCATTCCGGCGTTGGTCGGCGAAGGCGACGCGCTGTTCTCCGACGCCCTCAACCATGCCTGCCTGATCGACGGCGCCCGGCTATCCAAGGCACGTATCCACCGCTACGGCCACGCCGACCTGGCCGCACTGGAGACGGCGCTGGCGCAATGCCCGGCGCGGCGCAAGCTGGTGATCAGCGATGCAATCTTCAGCATGGACGGCGACCTGGCCGACATACCTGCCTTGCTGGCCCTGTGCGAACGCCACGACGCCCTGCTGCTGCTGGACGATGCGCACGGTTTCGGCGTGCTCGGGCCGCAGGGTCGCGGCAGCCTCGCGCATTTCGGCCTGAGCGGCACATCTGCCTCGCGCCGCGTGCTCTACATGGCCACCCTGGGCAAGGCCGCCGGTGTCGCCGGCGCCTTTGTGGCCGGCGACGAATCGCTAGTCGAATGGCTGGTGCAAAAAACACGCAGCTACATCTTTGCGACGGCCGCGCCGCCTCTACTGGCCTGCGCGTTGCGCGCGAGCCTGCGACTGATTGAAACCGAACCCTGGCGCCGCGAGCATCTCGGCCGCCTCGTAGCCCGGCTGCGGGAAGGCCTGGCCCATGTCATGCGCGGCACGTCATGGTCCCTGGGTGACTCCGCTACCGCCATCCAGGCGCTGGTGATCGGCCCGAACGACCAGGCCCTGGACGTGATGGAAGGCTTGCGCGCGCACGGCATCTGGGTGCCGGCGATTCGCCCGCCCACGGTGCCCGAGGGCACGGCGCGCTTGCGCATCGCGCTGTCCGCGGCTCACAACGAAGCCGATGTGGACCGGCTGGTGCAGGCACTCGCCGAGCTGGCGACCGCCTCGGCGCGCCTCGCACCCGAAACCCAACATGCCTGACCACTTTTTCTTTGGAGATCCCGATGTCATCCATGCTTGAGCAAACCGTCACCCTGCACCGCCCTGCGCGCCGCGAAGCTTCCGGAGACCTCGCGCCGCGCTGGACGCTCGAAGCCGTGCAGTCACTGTTCGAGCTGCCCTTCCCCGACCTGCTGCACCACGCACAAACCGTGCATCGCGAAAATTTCGACCCGAGGATGATCGAATTCGCCACCCTGCTGTCGGTCAAAACCGGTGGCTGCCCCGAAGACTGCAGCTACTGTCCGCAAGCAGCGCAATATGACACGGGTGTCGCGGCTTCCAAACTGATGGAGCCCGCCGAAGTGCTGCAAGCCGCGCAGCGCGCCAGGGACGCGGGCGCCACGCGCTTTTGCATGGGCGCGGCGTGGCGTGCGCCCAAGGACCGCGACATCGAAAAAGTTGCGGAACTGGTGGCTACCGTGAAGGCGCTGGGCCTGGAGACCTGCGCCACGCTGGGCATGTTGGAAGACGGCCACGCCGAGACGCTGCGCGAAGCCGGTCTCGACTACTACAACCACAACCTGGACAGTGCGCCCGACTTCTACGGCGACATCATCACCACGCGCGATTACCAGGACCGGCTCGATACGCTTGGTCGCGTGCGCGGCGCAGGCGTCAAGGTCTGCTGCGGCGGCATCGTCGGCATGGGCGAATCGCAACTGCAGCGCGCTGGCCTGATCGCGCAGCTCGCCAATCTCGATCCCTACCCGGAGTCGGTGCCCATCAATCACCTGGTGCGCGTGCAAGGCACGCCGCTCGCCGACCAGGCGCCGTTGGACCCGTTCGAGTTCGTGCGCACCATCGCGGTCGCCCGCATCACCATGCCCAAGGCGCGGGTGCGCCTGTCGGCTGGGCGCCAGCAGATGGGCGATGCGGTGCAGGCACTGTGCTTCCTGGCCGGCGCCAATTCGATCTTCTACGGCGACAAGCTGCTGACCACCGGCAACCCCGACACCCAGGCCGACCTTGACCTGCTGGCCCGGCTGGGCCTGAAGCGAGGACAGCCCGCGCTGGCCGACACCACCGCACCATGAGCGCAGCGATCGCTTCGCGCAAGCCCCTCACGCTGCATCGCCTGCGCGAGATGCACGCGGCCGGCGAGAAGATCGCCATGCTGACCTGCTACGACGCCGCGTTCGCGCAGGTGCTCGATGGCGCCGGTGTCGATTGCCTGCTGGTGGGCGACTCGCTGGGCATGGTGTTGCAAGGCCGGCCCAGCACGGTGCCGGTGACCCTGCAGCAGATGGCGTATCACACCGAATGCGTGGCGCGCGGCAATCGCACGGCCTGGATCGTGGGTGATCTACCCTTCGGCAGCTACCAGGAATCGCGGGAACTGGCCTTGCGCGGCGCCACCGTGCTGATGCAGGCCGGTGCGCACATGGTCAAGCTCGAGGGTGGTGGCTGGACAGCGGACACGGTGCGCTTCCTGGTCGACCGCGGCATTTCCGTGTGCGCGCACCTGGGCCTGACGCCGCAATCGGTGCATGCACTGGGCGGCTACCGCATCCAGGGCCGGGGCGACGATTCGGCCCGCCTCCTTCGACAACACGCGCGCGAACTCGCTGACGCGGGCGCCGCAATGCTGGTGCTGGAACTGATTCCCTCTGTGCTCGCCTGCGAGGTAGTCCGATCCGTGCCAATCCCGGTGATCGGTATCGGCGCCGGCCCCGACTGCGGCGGCCAGGTGCTGGTACTGCACGACATGCTCGGCATCACCGCCGGCAAGCTGCCGCGCTTCGTGCGCAACTTCATGGAAGGCAGCACCAGCGTCCAGGAATCGGTGCGCCGCTATGTGGCCGCCGTGAAGGACCAGAGCTTTCCCGATCCCGAACTCCACGCCTATTGATTTCCCATGCAAATCGCCCGCACCCTCGACGACCTGCGCCGCATCCTCGACCCCTACCGGCGCCCCGCCTTCGTTCCCACCATGGGCAACCTGCACGAGGGCCATCTCGCCCTGGTGGCCAGGGCCAGGCCGCTGGGCGACGCGACGGTGGCCAGCATCTTCGTCAATCGCCTGCAGTTCCTGCCGCACGAGGACTTCGACAGCTACCCGCGCACCTGGGAGTCGGATTGCGCCAAACTGCGGGCCGCGGGCTGCGACGTGCTGTTCGCCCCCACCGAGAAGGAGTTCTATCCCGAGCCCCAGGCCTTCAAGGTGCATCCACCGTCGGAGCTGGCGGATATCCTGGAAGGCCATTTCCGCCCGGGCTTCTTCGTCGGCGTCAGCACGGTGGTGATGAAGCTGTTTGCCTGCGTGCAGCCGCGCGTGGCCGTGTTCGGCAAGAAGGATTACCAGCAGCTGATGGTGATTCGCCGGATGGTGAAGCAGTTCGCGTTGCCGATCGAAATCGTGGCGGGCGAAACGCAGCGCGCCCAAGATGGCCTGGCGCTGTCGTCACGCAACGGCTACCTGTCGGCTGGCGAGCGCGAGGAAGCCGTGCAGCTGTCGATGGCGCTGCAGCGCATGGCGGCGCAGGTGCGGGAAGGCGCGGCGATCGGCCTCGTGGAAGCCGAAGCGATGGAGGGCCTCGGCGCGCGCGGCTGGAAGCCCGACTACTTGACGGTACGCCGGCGCGCCGACCTGCAGCCGCCGGCGCAGAGGGATTCGCTGGTGGTGCTAGGCGCGGCCAAGCTCGGCAGCACACGGCTCATCGACAACCTGGAGTTCTAGCGCAAGCGCATCAAGCCGCACCGATGTTCGGCACCAGCGCCCCGGGCAGCTGCCCCGCCTTGAGGGCGGCGGTGAATGCCAGCATGCGGTCGATCGGCACTCGGGCGCGTTCGCCGAGCGCCGGTTCGACGTGCACTTCATTCGCACCGGTTTCCAGCACCTGCGCCAGCCCGGCCAGCCCATTCATCGCCATCCAGGGGCAGTGCGCGCAGCTCTTGCACGTGGCACTGTTGCCGGCTGTGGGCGCCTCGATGAAGAACTTGCCGGGGTTCATCGTGCGCAACTTGTGCATCATGCCGTTGTCGGTGGCGACGATGAATTCCCTGGCATCCATCTCGCTGGCGGCGCGCAGGATGGCCGAGGTGGACCCTACGGCATCGGCCAGGGCCACCACGTCGGCGGGCGACTCGGGGTGCACCAGCACCTTGGCCCGGGGATATTGCTTTTTCAGGTCTTCCAGCTCGAAAGCCTTGAACTCGTCGTGCACGATGCAGGCGCCGTTCCAGAACACCATGTCGGCGCCGGTCTCGCGCTGGATGTAGCTGCCCAGGTGCTTGTCGGGCGCCCACAGAATCTTGTGGCCCTTATCCTTCAGCGCCCGCACGATGTCCACCGCGCAACTGGAGGTCACCAGCCAGTCCGAGCGGGCTTTCACCGCGGCGCTGGTGTTGGCATAGACCACCACCGTGCGGTCGGGGTGCTGGTCGCAAAATGCCGAGAACTCGTCGATGGGGCAACCCAGGTCGAGCGAGCAGGTGGCGTCGAGATCGGGCATCAGCACGCGCTTTTCGGGCGACAGGATCTTGGCCGTTTCGCCCATGAAGCGCACGCCCGACACCACCAGCGTCTGCGCCGCGTGGTCGCGCCCGAAGCGCGCCATCTCCAGCGAATCGCTGACGATGCCGCCGGTCTCCTCGGCCAGGTCCTGCAGGTCCGGATGCACGTAGTAGTGCGAGACCATGACCGCATTGCGCTCCTTCAGCAGCTTGCGGATCTTGTCCTTGAGTGCCGCACGCTCGGGTGGCGACGGTTCCGCCGGCACCCGAGCCCAGGCGTATTTGGTGTCGCAGGCGTTGCCCGGCAGCGGGTGCTCGTACTCGACTTCCACAATGGGGATCACGGCGCTCATGGCGTTTTCATCCTAGTTCTTTCAGCCGCATCGAGAAATCGATGGCCTTCACATCCTTGGTCAGGGCTCCGATGGAGATGCGGTCGACGCCGGTGTCTGCAAGAGCCCGCACGGTAGCCAGGGTCACGCCGCCGGAAATCTCGAGCACCGCGCGGGCATTGTTGAGCAGCACGGCCCGGCGCAGCGTCGGCAGGTCCATGTTGTCCAGCAGCACCATGCGGGCGCCGGCGTCCAGCGCTTCCTCGAGCTGCGCCAGCGTCTCCACTTCGATCTCGATGAACGAGGCCTGCTGCGCCAGCCGCTGCGCCGCTTTCAGCACCGGCGCCACGCCGCCGGCCGCCGCGATGTGGTTTTCCTTGATCAGCACGGCGTCGTACAAGCCGATCCGGTGGTTCAGGCCGCCGCCCGTGCGCACCGCGTACTTCTGCGCCAGCCGCAGGCCCGGCAGCGTCTTGCGGGTATCGACGATCCGCGCGCGGGTGCCGCGCACGGCTTCCACATAGGCCGCGGTCTGGGTCGCGACCGCACTCAGCAGCTGCAGAAAATTCAGCGCCGTCCGCTCGGCGCTCAGCAGCGCGCGGGCCGAGCCCTCGATCTCCACCACCACGGAGTCGGACAGGCTGGGCAAGCCTTCGGCGACCAGCCAGTGAACCTGCGCTTGCGGGTCCAGTTGCTGCACGGCGGCCTCGACCCAGGCCGCGCCGCAGATCACGGCCGGCTCGCGCACCAGCACCCGGGCCCGGGCCCGCCGGCCCGCATCCACCAGCCCGGCGGTGAGGTCGCCCGGCCCCAGGTCCTCGGCGAGGGCGCGCGCCGCGTCTTCGTGGGCCAGCCGCGCGATCGACGGCGCGGAGAAATCGAAAGCTGTGGTCATCCGCCAAGCATAGCGGCATCGATGAGAACGGGCGTCCGCTGGGCTAAAAACACCTCAGCCCTGCGGCCTGCCGGGTATCAGAACAGCAGGTTCGGCAGCAGCAGGGTAACGGCAGGCACGTAGGTGATGAAGATCAGGAAGACCAGCAGCACCAGCGTCCAGGGCAGCGCCGCTCGCGCGACGCCCATGATCGACATCCGCGTGATGCCGGCCGTCACGAACAGGTTCAGCCCGACCGGCGGCGTCACCATCCCGATTTCCAGGTTCACCACCATGATGATGCCCAGGTGGACCGGGTCGATCCCCAGCCGGGTGGCGATCGGGAACAGGATGGGCGCCAGGATCAGGATGATGCCGGTCGGCTCCATGAACATGCCGGCGACCAGCAACAGGATGTTCACCACCACCAGGAACTGCCAGGCCGACATGCCCCAGCCGACGATGGTTTCGGCGATGGTCTGCGGAATGCGCTCGGTGGTCAGCACATGCGCGAACAGCAGCGCATTGGCCACGATGAACATCAGCATGATCGTGACCTTGCCGGAGTCCAGCAGGACCTTGGGCACGTCGCGCATCCCGATGTCCCGGTAGACCAGCACCGCGATCAGGAAGGCGTAGACCGCTGCGACCGCCGCCGCCTCTGTCGGCGTGAAGATGCCGCCGTAGATGCCGCCCAGGATGATGACGATCAGCAGCAGGCCCCAAAGCGAATCGCGGCCCGAACGGGCCACCTCGCCCAGCGCGGCGCGCGGCTGGCGCGGCAGGTCGAGCATGCGGGCGCGCACGTAGATGGCTACCATCAGGCTCAGCCCCAGCAGCAACCCCGGGATGACGCCCGCCATGAAGAGCTTGCCCACCGACGTTTCGGTAGCGGCGCCGTAGACCACCATCACAATCGACGGCGGGATCAGGATGCCCAGGGTGCCGGCGTTGCAGATCACGCCGGCCGCGAACGGTTGGGGGTAGCCGGCCTTGACCATGCCGGCGATCACGATCGAGCCCACGGCCACCACCGTGGCCGGCGACGAGCCCGACACCGCGGCGAACAGCATGCATGCCATGACTGAAGCCATGGCCAGGCCACCACGCATGTGGCCGATGCAGGCATTGGCAAAACGAATCATCCGGCGGGCCACGCCGCCAGTGGTCATGAACGAGCCGCCCAGGATGAAGAACGGGATGGCCAGCAGCGTGTAGTGCTCGGACGTCTCGTAGAGCTTGAGCGACAGCGAAGCCAGCGAATCCTGGGCGAACA
>JAKFEZ010000006.1:0-25844 GCA_036675435.1 Ramlibacter sp.
TTGCACCTCCGCCACCAGCCCCAGCACCTTGTTCAGGCGGCCCGAATCGGAGATCTCCACGGTGAAGGTCATCCAGGCCGTGCCTTTGAGCGACTGGGTCTGCACGCCGATCACGTTCATCTTCTCCTTGGCGAACACTTCCGAAATATCGCGAAGCAGGCCCTGCCGGTCGGCGGCTTCCACGCCGACATCCACCGGGTAGACGGCTGCGCCTTCGGACTTGGGGGTGCCCCATTCCACCTCGATGACGCGTTCGGCCTCGCGCGCGGCCAGCTCGCGGAAGTTGCTGCAGTCGGCGCGATGGATGCTCACGCCCTTGCCGCGCGTCACGAAACCGCGGATCGCGTCGGGGGGCGCCGGCTTGCAGCACTTGGCCAGCTGCGTCATCAGCGAGTCGATGCCCACCACCAGCACCCCGCCTTTGGGGGTCTTGTCTGGGCTGCGCGCTTTCTTCAGCAGCAGGAAGTCATCGGGCGCCAGTGGCGCTTCGGGCGGCCGCAGCAGCGTCTCGATATTGCGCAGCGAGTACTCGTCCTTGCCGACCACGGCAAACAGGTCCTCGGCCGACTTGAAGCCCAGCTGCGACGCCAGGTCGTCCAGCTTGATCGCCGTCTTGCCTTCGCGCTGCAGCAGCTTCTCCACGGCCTCGCGTCCGCGCGCCACCGTCTCGTGGCGGATCTGCTCGTTGAACCAGGCCCGCACCTTCGCCTTGGCCCGGTGGCTGGCCAGGAAGCCCAGGTCCGCGTTGAGCCAGTCACGCGAGGGGCCGCCTTCCTTGGCGGTGGTGATTTCCACAGTCTGGCCGTTTTGCAAGGGCGTATTCAGCGGCACCATCGCGCCGTCGATGCGGGCGCCACGGCAGCGGTGCCCCAGGCTGGTGTGCAGCGTGTAGGCGAAATCGACCGGTGTCGCGCCTTGCGGCAATTCAACGATGGCGGCCTGGGGCGTCAAGACATAGATGCGATCCTCGAACAGACCCTGTCCCGAGCCCGCCAGGTCGCGCTCCCAGGCCAGCAGCTGTCTCAGCACCGCGATCTTGGCGTCGTACTCGCCGCTGGCCGCGACGCCGGCGTAGCCCTTGCTGCCGGCTTCCTTGTAGGCCCAGTGTGCCGCGACGCCGTGCTCGGCGTGGTCGTGCATGGCCTGGGTGCGGATCTGGATCTCGATGGCGCGGCCAGCCGGGTCGCGCACGATCGTGTGCAGCGACTGATAGCCGTTGGCCTTGGGCTTGGCGATGTAGTCGTCGAACTCCTCGACCAAGGGGGGAAACTGCTGGTGCACCCACGACAGCGCGGCGTAGCAGTCCTTGACGTCCGGCACGATGACGCGCAGCGCGCGGATGTCGAACACCTGGTCGAACCCGAGCGACTTGCCGCGCATCTTCTTGACGATGCTGTAGATGTGCTTGGGCCGGCCGTACACGCTGGCGGGAACGCCCTGGGCCTTCAGCTCGGCTTCAAGCCGGGTTCGCAACTGCTCGACGTAGCCTTCGCGCTCGACCCGCTTTTCGTCGAGCAGCCGGGCGATGTCCCGATAGGTGTCGGGCTCCAGGAAGCGGAAAGCCAGATCTTCCATTTCCCACTTCAGCTGCCAGATGCCCAGCCGGTTGGCCAGCGGGGCGAACACGTTGAGCGCTTCCCGCGCGACGCTCGGCGGCGCCACCGACTTGCAGGCCGCATGCCACCGCAGGGTCTGCAGGCGAGAGGCCAGCCGCAGCATCACCACGCGCACGTCGCGCGAGAACGCCAGCAACATCTTGCGCACGTTCTCGGTCTGTGCCTTGGAAGACTCCTGCAGTGGACCGGTGTCCTCCGCCTCACGGGTCTGCTGCTGGACCCGCACCAGCTTGGTCGTTTCGACAGCCAGCGCCGCGTAGTTCTCGCCGAAGGCTTTGGCGATGACGTCGTGCGGCTTGTTCAAGTGCGAGCAGGCATACACCAGGTAGCTGGCGGCCTGCATCGCCTCGGAGCCACCCATCGACTTGAGGATGGCGGCCACCGCGTCGGCGTGGACCAGTGTGTTCTCGCCGGTGTCCAGCGTCTCGCCGGCAATGAATGGCTCTGCGAACGCGCGGGCCCGCGCCAGTGCGTTCGCCTGCTGCGGCATCGCCTGCTCGGTCGCGGCGATCAGCTCGGGAACGGGCGCGCTGTCGGCTTGTTCGGCGATCAGGCTTTTCATGGCTCCAACAAGAACGCGGCCACCACGTCCACCTGGTCCTCGGCCACCAGGGTCGGCGCATGGCCCACACCCTCGAATTCGACCAGCCGCGCCCGCGGCCCACGCTGCGTCATGGCCAGCGCGGTGTCCCGGGACAGCAGGTCAGACCCGGCGCCCCGCGTCAGCAAGGTCCGCGCCTTTACTTTGTCGTACAGCTGCCAGAGCGCGGCTTCGCCCTGGGCGGCCGACTGCTGGGTCACGGTGCGAAAAGGAATGGCAATGGCAGGGTCATAGTGCAAGGTGAATCCGGCCTCGGGCAGCGGCTTGACCATGGCCTGCGATAGCGCGAGCCACTGCGCGTCGGTGTGCGGCCCGAAGCCGGCGGAGATCGCCCGCATCGCATGGGCCGCCTGCTGCACCGACTCGAAACGCCCCGTGTTGCCCAGGTAGGTGCCGATCCGCTGCAAGGCCTGCCACTGAATGGATGGGCCCACGTCGTTGAGCACCAGGCGGTGGATCGCTACCGGCATCGCCAAACCCGGCGTGCCGCCCAAGGCCAGGCCGATCAGGCCTCCCATGCTGGTGCCGACCCAGTCGAGCCGCCCGATCGGCGCAGGCTCGTGCAGGCGCCCCAGCAGCGCCAGCATGTCGGCGGCGTACTGCGGTATCTGGTAGCCCATCGGGTCTTTCAGCCAGTCGCTGCGGCCGCGCCCGGCCACATCGGGGCACACCACCCGCAAAGGCTGCTCTGCCCGGGCCACCAGCGCGGCCGCGAGAACGTCGAAATCGCGGCCCTGGCGCGAGAGGCCATGGGCGCAGACGATCAGGTGTCCCGCCGCCGAGTCGCCCCATTGCCAGTAGGCCATGCGACGGCCGCCGGACGCGTCCGGGCAAGATACGTAGTTCAGCGTAGGTTGGGGCATGCGTATGAAAAAACCGCATACTGTGCGGCTGTTTTTTTGCTCTTCAACCCCATCCTAATTGAATAAACGGAGACCATCATGCTGAAAGGCAAAACCGCACTTGTCACCGGCTCGACCAGCGGCATCGGCCTGGGGATCGCGAAGGCGCTGGCTCGCCAGGGCGCCAACGTCGTCCTCAACGGTTTCGGCGACGTGGAGGGTCCCAAGAGCGAAGTGCAGGCCCTGGGCGCCCAGGTGAGGTATCACGGCGCCGACATGAGCAAGCCGGCCGAGATCGAGGACATGATGAAGTTCGCCGCCAGCGAGTTCGGCCGCGTCGACATTCTCGTCAACAACGCCGGCATCCAGCACGTCGCGCCCGTCGAAGACTTCCCCCCCGAAAAGTGGGACGCCATCATCGCGATCAACCTGTCCAGCGCTTTCCACGCCACCCGCCTGGCCTTGCCCGCCATGAAGGCCGCGAACTGGGGCCGCATCATCAACCTGGCGTCCGTGCACGGCCTGGTCGCCTCGGCCCAGAAATCGGCCTATGTCGCCGCCAAGCATGGACTGGTTGGCCTCACCAAGGTCACGGCCCTGGAGAACGCCACCACCGGCATCACCTGCAACGCCATCTGCCCCGGCTGGGTGCTGACGCCGCTGGTGCAAAAGCAGGTGGATGCCAAGGCTGCCGCCAACGGCTGGAGCAATGAGGAATCCATCCGGCAACTGCTCGGCGAAAAAGAGCCCTCGATGCAGTTCACCACACCCGAGGAACTGGGCGAACTCGCGCTCTTCTTCTGCTCGCCCGCCGCCAACAACGTGCGCGGCGTTGCCTGGAACATGGACGGCGGCTGGGCGGCGCAGTAGCCGGCCGCTTTTTTCTAGCCCAGCAACAAGGTCTGGAGATGGGCCGTGGCGAACCAGCCTTCGTCCGGGTTGTAGTCGCAGCGCTCGACCCGGCAACTGCGCTGCTCGCCCAGCAAGGCCGGGCGCCAGTGGATCAGGTTCACCGAGTTGCAGGTGCCGTGCCGGATTCTGGAGGACACGGCGGTGCCAGCCTGCACGCACCACATCGGCCGCGGCGTGGGCTCGGCGCGGCTCGCCAAATCCAGCACATAAGGCAGGTGGATGTGCCCGCCCAGCACCAGGTCGGCGCCGGCGCGTGACCAGTCCTGCAGCGCGTGCTCGGCGCCGCGCAGGCGGTCGTGCTCGTCCTGCGGCCTCATCACGTCGGCCGGCTGGTGCGTCACCACCACCCGCAACTGGCCGGGCCGCGCCACCTGCAGCTGCCGCGCGACGCGGTGCACCTGCTCCAGCGATACCTCGCCATTCTTGTGGCGCGACGGGCGGGTGGTGTTGACGCCGATCACCAGGAAATCGTCGGTGTCCAGCATCGGCTCCAGCCGCGGGCCGAAGGACTCCAGGTAGTTGCCATAGGGCCGCACCATCCGCGCCAGCACGTTGTACAGCGGAATGTCGTGGTTGCCGGGCAAGGCCAGCATGTGGGCGATGCCCAGGCCGTCGCACAGCCGCCGCGCCGCGGCGAACTGGGCCCGCCGCGCACGCTGCGTGATGTCGCCGCTGAAGACCAGCACGTCGGGATGGCGTTCGCGCGCCAGCAACTGCAGGGCCGCGACCACCGGCGCCTGCTCGGTGCCGAAATGGGTGTCGGAGATGTGCAGCAGGATGCTCATTCGCGGGCGACCTCTTCGCCTGCGAGCGGCGCCATCAGCATCAGGGGTTGGGGCGAAACCGTGAAGCACAGCGGCGGGGCCATGGCCCGCACCTCGCCGTCGGTGGACACCTTGACGCTGCGCATGCGGCGTCGCAGTTTCACGTCCAGGCGGTGAAACGAAAAACTCTGCACGTTATCGGCTTCGCCCAGCCGCCCCAGGGCGCCGTGCAGCACCAGGCCCAGCATCGCCCAGCTGCCGATGGGCCGGGGCGCCACGCCGGCCAGCCGGTTCTCGCCGACCTGGGCCGCCACCCGCTCCTCGATGCCCAATCGCTCCATCTGCAGCCGGTTGTTGGCCACGAACAGAGTGGGCGTGACCAGCGTCGTGTGGCGGCCGTCCAGAACGATGTCCAGCACCAGTTGCCGGCGCCACTTGAACAGCGTCACGAGGCCAGACACCAGGGCACCCCAGCGCTGGCGGCCGAACCGGGCATTGAAGCTTTCGCGGTCCTGCAGCAGCTGCGGGTAAAGGCCGACGCTGGCGTTCACCAGGAACAGCTGCCCGTTGACCATGCCCGCCTGCACCGGGCGCGCGGAGGCGCGCAGCAACGCCCGCGCGGCCGCCTCGGTGTCCTCGGGAATACCGTTGTCGCGCGCCATCAGGTTGAACGTGCCCTGCGGAATCACGCCCAGCGGACAACCGTGCGCGATGGCCGCCTGCGCCGCCGCATTGAGCGTGCCGTCGCCCCCCGCCGCCACCAGGATGCCGCCCGCCTTCTGGGCCTTGGCCGCGGCTTCGTCGCACGCCCGCGCCACCATCGACGGCGATGCGAGGTCGGCGAACCAGGCCGGACGGCGCGCTTCGTCGAAGACGCGGGCCAGCACTTCGCGGGTCTGCGCGGCGTCGTGCACGCCGGAGCCGGGGTTGATCACCACAAAAAAGGGCGTTGCTCCCCCGTCGGCGCCATAGGCCGGGGCCAGGGACACCGCAGGGGAGCGTTCGACCCACATCGGCCCAGCTTAGGGAACGAGCTCTGCTCTTCCTGTCGGACGGCGCCTAGCGCAGTTGTACGGAACCCGACACCGTGACCACCACCGAAGTCTTGCCGGGCTCCACCGGCACCGGCATCGATGCGGCCGAGGCGCTCTTCTCCATCATCGCCATGCGCGGGCGCGGAATGCCGTGGTCGTTGGAATTCACGGCCACCTCGCGCAGGCTGTAGCCGGAGAAGCCGAAATCCTTGGCCAGGTCGGCGGCCTTGGCCTTGAAGCGCTCGATCGCCAGGTTCTGGGCTTCGCCCTCGACGTGAGCCCGCTGCTCGCGGCTGAGGCCGAAACTCACGCTGCCGAGTGTCATCGTCTGGATCTTCCCGGCGGCCTGCGTGATGCGCGGGAAGTCCCGCCCTTCCAGAACAAGCTCGGCGGTGCCCTGCCAGGCGCTGATCTTGCCGTTCTGGTTATGGCGCGGGTGCAGGCCGAAGTGCCCGGTGCGCACGTCCATCTGCCCCGGCAGCGCTGCCTTGCGCGCCTCGGCCAGCGCCGCGTCGAGCGCGGCCTTGAGCTGGGCCTGAACGACGGCGGGGTCAGCGCCCTCGCGGGTGGTGCTGAGCGTCATGCTCAGCAGGTCCTGCTGCACTTCCACGGTGCCTGAAGAAGCCAGCTGCAGCACGTTCTGCGGCGGCGGCACGGTTTGCGCGCTGGCTGCAGTGGCAGCCAGAAACAGGAAGGCACAGCAGGTGGCGAGCGATCGTGCGGTCATCGATTGAATAGTCATATGACCGGCACTGTAGCGCGCCTGCGCCCTGTCGCAGCCGGGGCGAGAAAGGTTCACACGACGGCTTCGCATGCCGTGGTGAACGCTTGCCGGGTGGGGCAACATTTGTAACACTGTGTCAAGGGTCCGGCAAAACCCGTCACGCCCGGCATCAAGCCCTTCAGAATGGCCTCTGTTACAAATCCATTTGGAGCACCATGACCCAAGCTGCAGCCCGTACCGACAAGATCCTGGTCGTTGACGATGACGCTCGCATTCGCGATCTGCTGCGCCGCTACCTGACCCAGGAGGGCTTCGAAGTCATCCTGGCGGAAGACGGCAAGGCGCTCAACCGACTGATGCTGCGCGAGACCGCCGACCTGATCGTGCTCGACCTGATGATGCCGGGCGAGGACGGCCTGTCGATCTGCCGGCGCCTGCGCGCCGCCAATGACCGCACCCCGATCATCATGCTTACCGCCAAGGGCGAAGACGTCGACCGCATCGTCGGGCTGGAAGTCGGCGCCGACGACTACCTGGGCAAACCCTTCAATCCGCGCGAGCTGCTGGCCCGCGTGCACGCCGTGCTGCGCCGCAGGCCGGCCCAGGAAGCGCCCGGGGCGCCCTCCAGCGACAACGAAGTGGTGAGTTTCGGCCCCTTTGCTTTCGACCTGGGCGCCCGCACGCTGCGTAAGAACGGTGAGGAACTGCCGCTGACCACCGGCGAGTTCGCCATGCTGAAGGCGCTGGTGCGCCACCCCCGGCAGCCACTGTCGCGCGAAAAGCTCGCCCAGCTGGCGCGTGGCCGCGAATTCGAGCCGTTCGACCGCAGCCTGGACGTCCAGGTGTCGCGCTTGCGCAAACTGGTCGAAGTGGACCCCGCTGCGCCGCGCTACATCCAGACGGTGTGGGGCGTGGGTTACGTCTTCGTACCCGACGGCGCTGGTTGATTGCCGCCTGCCTGCCCGACCTAATCAATAATCGGGCAGTAAACATGAGCAGGGGACAATCCATTGATACGCGGCGTCACGACGAGCATTGACGTTACCGGCCCGGCGCCGCTCGAAACAGCGCCGGCGCCGCTGGACATGCGCCCGCGCGTCGGGCTGTCCCTTTTCTGGCGCACCTTCTTCCTGCTGTCCCTGCTGCTGATCGGCAGCATCGTCGCCTGGCTGCAGACCTTTCGCGCGCTCGAGTTCGAGCCCCGCGCGGTGCAGACCGCCCAGCAGATCGCCTCGTTGGTCAACCTCAGCCGGGCGGCCCTGGTTCACTCCGATTCGATCGCCCGGGTTTCGCTCATCAAGACCCTGGCCGACCAGGAAGGCGTGCGGGTGGTGCCACGCGAGCCTACCGACAAGTTCGTGACCTTCAGCTCGGACGAGCTGGACACCCGCGTGATGGACGAACTGGTGACGCGGCTCGGGCCGGGCACCATGATGGCGGCCAGCGTCAATGGCGAGAAAGGCCTGTGGGTGGGCTTCAAGATCGATGCTGACCAGTACTGGATGCTGCTCGACCGCTCGCGCCTCAGCCGGGTGGGCGGCCGCACCTGGCTGATCTGGCTCATCACGGCGGCCGGGCTGTCGCTGGCCGGCGCCGCCCTGATCGCCCGGTTGATCAACCGCCCGCTCAAGCAGCTGTCGTTCGCAGCCAGCCGGGTGCGGGACGGCGACTTCGATGCCAGCCGGCTCGACGAGAAAGCCGTGACCAGCGAGATCCGCGAGGTCAACATCGGCTTCAATCGCATGGCCCAGCAGCTCGCCAAGATCGAGCAGGACCGGGCCGTGATGCTGGCCGGCATCTCGCATGACCTGCGCACCCCGCTCGCCCGGCTGCGGCTGGAAACCGAAATGAGCGTGGCCGATGCCGACGCGCGCGAGCACATGGCGGCCGACATCGACCAGCTCGACGCCATCATCGACAAGTTCCTCGACTATGCGCGCCCCGACCACGCCGAGCTCAAGCCGGTGCTGCTCAACGACGTGATCGAGGCCTGCCTCTACGCGGTGCAGGACCAGGGCGACATGCGGATCAACCTCGACATCTCCAAGAATCTGGTGGTGCTGGCCGACGAAGTCGAACTGGCCCGCGTGGTCTCCAACCTGCTGGAGAATGCGCGCCGCTACGGGAAGACGCCCGAGACCGGCATCGCAGTGGTCGACATCGCGGCCAAGTCGCGCAACGAATGGGTGCTGCTGAAGGTGCGCGACCACGGCATGGGCGTGGCCCCGGAAGCCTTGCCCAACCTCATCAAGCCGTTCTTTCGCGGCGACGCCGCGCGCACCGCGGCCACGGGCGCCGGGCTGGGGCTGGCCATCGTGGACAAAACCGTGCAGCGCATGGGCGGCATCTTCGCCTTGGCCAACACCACCTCAGGCGGGCTGGCGGCGCACATCAAGCTGCAAAAGCCGCGGGCCAACCCGCCTCCGGCGCCGGAACCCGAGCCGAAGGTCGAAGCCGCCGCCTACTGAGTCGCGTTCGAGGTCAGGCGGCCGCCAGCAGGACGATGGCGCGCGCCTCGATGGCCAGGCCTTGCCCCACGGGCCCCAGCTTTTCGGCCGTCTTCGCCTTGACGTTCACCCGGTCGGAAGGCAGGTCGAGCGCCTGCGTGATGCGCTCGCGCATGGCGGCGATGTGCCCGGCCAGCCTGGGCGCCTGGGCGATCACGGTGCTGTCGACGTTGCCGATCTGCCATCCGCGCTCGCGCACCCGCCGTGCCGCCTCGGTGAGCAGCACGAGCGAATCGGCGCCCTTGAAGCGCTCGTCGGTGTCCGGGAAGTGGCCCCCGATATCGCCCAGCCCTGCGGCCCCCAGCATCGCGTCGGTGATGGCGTGCAGCAGCACGTCGGCGTCCGAATGGCCGAGCAAGCCACGCTCGAACGGAATCTCCACGCCGCCGATCACCAGAGGCCGCCCCGGCACCAGTGCGTGCAGGTCCCAGCCTTCGCCGATGCGAAAGTTGGTCATGAGCTTGTGCCCGCCATCACCTCAGGCGGGCCTTGAGCACGGACTCGGCGAGCGCAAAATCATCCGGGTAGGTTACCTTGAAATTCTGCGATCCGCCGGGCACCAGCAACGGGCGGTGGCCCAGCGCCTCGACGGCCGACGCCTCGTCCGTCACCTGGCCGCCCGAGCGCTCCAGCGCCTGCATCAGCATGCCGATGCGAAACATCTGCGGCGTCTGGGCCAGCCATTTGCCCTCGCGCTCGAGGGTCTGGGCGACCCGCCCGCCTTCTTCGCGCTTCAGGGTATCCGGCAGCTTGTGCGCCAGCAGGCCGCCCACTTCGTCGCCAGCGCAGGCATCGATCAGCCGGTCGACGAGGCCCGGCGAAATCAGGCATCGCGCGGCATCGTGCACCAGCACCCAGTCGTGGTCGCTCGCGCCCACCCGCCTCAGCTCATAAAGGCCGTTGGCAACACTCGCCGCGCGGGTTGCGCCGCCGCAGGGCACGACCAGTGCCGCCGAAGTGGGGTTGCGCTCGAAAAAGCCGTCGCCGGGGGCCACCACCACCAGGGTCCTGGCGATGCGGCGCACCGCGGCAAACGCGGCCAGCGTGTGCCAGACCATGGGCTGGCCGGCGATTCGCTCGTATTGCTTGGGGCCGTTGGTGCCGGCCCGGCTGCCTGTGCCGGCACACGGCACCAGGGCGTAAAAACGGGGATTGGACTTGCTTTCATTCGTTGACATACGGTCCATTCTAGAATCGTGCCTTGCACCCCACCCTCTTCAGGCGTGGGGTGTTTTGTATTTTTTTGCCAGACCGGCGCATTGACTGTTTATGGATTTACCCAGACTAAGCATCGGCAAGCGGTTCACCTTGCCCCGTCCACCCGGCGGAGCCGATGCCTTGCTGCTGGCCCAACTGGCCGAGCGCGAGAAAGCGGCCGGCAAGCTCACCGCCATCGTCACGGCCGACGCCACCGATGCCCAGCGGCTGATCGACGAGATCGCGTTCTTTGCACCCGACCTGCGCTGCGCGCTCTTCCCGGACTGGGAAACCCTGCCTTACGACAATTTCTCGCCGCACCAGGACCTGATCAGCGAGCGGCTCGCCACCTTGTGGCGCATTTCACAGGGCGAGGCCGACGTCATCGTCGTGCCCGCCACCACCGTGCTCTACCGGGTGGCGCCGCCCGCCTTCCTGGCAGGGTACACCTTTCACTTCCAGGTCAAGCAGAAGCTGGAAGAAGCCCGCCTGAAGGCTCAACTGACCCTGGCGGGCTACAGCCACGTCACCCAGGTGGTGAGCCCGGGCGAATACGCGGTGCGCGGCGGCCTGATCGACCTGTTCCCCATGGGCTCGGCCGTGCCCTTCCGTGTCGACCTGTTCGATGACGAGATCGATTCGATCCGCACCTTCGATCCCGACAGCCAGCGCAGCCTCTACCCCGTGCCCGAGGTGCGGCTGCTGCCAGGGCGCGAGTTCCCGATGGATGACGAGGCCCGCGCCAAATTTCGCAGCCGCTGGCGCGAGCTGCTCGAGGGCGATCCGACCAAGAGCCGCATCTACAAGGACATCGGCAACGGCGTTGCCACGGCCGGCATCGAGTACTACCTTCCGCTGTTTTTCGACGACACCGCCACCGTGTTCGACTACGTCGGCGCGCAGGCCACGGTGGTCCTGCACGGCGACCTGGAGCCGGCGTTCCAGCGCTTCTGGCAGGACACGCGGGATCGTTACCGCCTGGTACAGGGCGACCCCGAGCGCCCAGCCCTGCCGCCGGAAACTTTGTTTCTCACGGTCGAGCAGTTCTATGGCCGCGCCAACGAGCATGCGCAGCTGGCGATTCGCACGCCCGCCGAGGGCATCTCCCCCTATGCCGAGTTCGACCACCTCCCCCCCATGTCGGTGGTGCGCGGCGCCGAGGAGCCGCTGGCCCGCTTCAAGGAGCACCTGCGCAACACACCGCACCGCGCCCTGCTGCTGGCCGAAAGCGATGGCCGGCGCGAGAGCCTGCTGGATTTCCTGCGCGCCAGCCACCTGTCGCCGCCGGCCTTCGATTCCCTTGACGAGTTCCTGGCCAGCGACGAAAAACTCGGGATCGCCACTGCGGCCCTGGGCATCGGCTTCAGCTGGATCGAGCACGGCATCGACCTCGTCACCGAAACCGAACTGTTCGCCGCCGGGCCGACCACGCGCCGGCGCAAGAAGCAGGAGCAGGTCAGCGACGTCGAAGCCCTGATCAAGGACCTGTCGGAGCTGAACGTCGGCGACCCGGTGGTCCACACGCAGCATGGCATCGGCCGCTACAAGGGCCTGGTCAATCTCGACCTGGGTCAGGGCACCAACGAAGACGGATCGCCCGCGGTGCAGGAATTCCTGCACCTCGAATACGCCGACAAGGCGACGCTGTACGTGCCGGTCAGCCAGCTGCACCAGATCAGCCGCTACACCGGCGTTTCGGCCGACGAGGCGCCGCTGCACAAGCTCGGCTCCGGCCAATGGGAAAAAGCCCGGCGCAAGGCCGCCGAGCAGGTGCGCGACACGGCCGCCGAACTGCTCAACATCTACGCGCGCCGGGCGGCCCGCGAAGGCCATGCCTTCCGCTATTCGGCGCAGGACTACGAAACCTTCGCCAACGATTTCGGCTTCGAGGAAACCGCCGACCAGAATGCGGCCATCCACGCCGTGATCCAGGACATGATCTCGCCGCAGCCGATGGACCGGCTGGTGTGCGGCGACGTGGGCTTCGGCAAGACCGAAGTGGCCTTGCGCGCGGCCTTCATCGCCATCACCGGCGGCAAGCAGGTGGCGTTTCTCGCGCCCACCACGCTGCTGGCCGAGCAGCACTACCAGACACTGGTGGACCGCTTCTCGAAGTGGCCCGTCAAGGTGGCCGAGGTCTCGCGCTTTCGCTCCGGCAAGGAAGTGACGGCGACGCTCAAGGGCCTGGCCGACGGCAGCGTGGACATCGTGGTCGGCACCCACAAGCTGCTGTCCGAGTCCACCAAGTTCAAGAACCTGGGGCTGCTGATCATCGACGAGGAGCACCGCTTCGGGGTGCGCCACAAGGAAGCCATGAAGGCCATGCGCGCCGAAGTCGACGTGCTCACCCTCACCGCCACGCCGATCCCACGCACCCTCGGCATGGCGCTCGAGGGGCTGCGCGACCTGTCGGTGATCGCCACCGCGCCGCAGCGCCGTCTGGCGATCAAGACCTTCGTGCGCAACGAGGGCAACGGCGTGATCCGCGAAGCCGTGCTGCGCGAGTTGAAGCGCGGCGGCCAGGTGTACTTCCTGCACAACGAGGTGGAGACCATCCAGAACCGGCGCGAGCGGCTGGAACAGCTGCTGCCCGAAGCGCGCATCGCCGTGGCGCACGGCCAGATGCCCGAGCGCGAGCTCGAGCGCGTGATGCGCGAGTTCATCGCGCAGCGCCACAACCTGCTGCTGTGCTCCACCATCATCGAGACCGGCATCGACGTGCCCACCGCCAACACCATCGTCATCAGCCGCGCCGACAAGTTCGGCCTGGCGCAGCTGCACCAGCTGCGCGGGCGCGTGGGTCGCAGCCACCACCAGGCTTACGCCTACCTGATGGTCCCGGACAAGGAAAGCCTCACCAAGCAGGCGTCGCAGCGACTCGATGCCATCCAGCAGATGGAAGAGCTGGGATCGGGCTTCTACCTGGCGATGCACGACCTGGAAATCCGCGGGGCCGGCGAGGTGCTCGGCGAAAACCAGAGCGGCAACATGCTGGAGATCGGCTTCCAGCTCTACAACGAGATGCTGGCCGAGGCGGTGCGCTCGCTGAAAGCCGGCCAAGAGCCCGATCTGCTGGCGCCGCTGTCGGTCACCACCGAGATCAACCTGCACGCGCCGGCGCTGCTGCCCGATGGCTACTGCGGCGACGTGCACCTGCGGCTGTCGTTCTACAAGCGGCTGGCCACTGCCAAGACCACGGACCAGATCGACGGCTTGCTGGAGGAAATCGTCGACCGCTTCGGCAAGCTGCCGGCGCAGGCACAGACATTGATCGACGTGCATCGCCTGCGCGTGCTGGCCCGGCCCTATGGCGTAGTGAAAGTGGACGCGGCGCCCGGCGTCATCCACATCACGTTCAAGGAGAACCCGCCGATCGATTCGATGCGCATCATCGAACTGGTGCAGAAGAACCGGCACATCAAGCTGGCCGGCAACGAGAAGCTGCGCATCGAACGCGAACTCAAGGACCCGAAGGACCGCGCGCAGATGGTGCGCGATGTGCTGAGGTCGCTGGGGCAGCCGAAAGTTGCCGCGGCTGAACGTGTCGCTACATCTCCGCCGCCGGGGGGCGCCGCGCGTGATGCGACAATTGCGCCATGATTGCTCCCGACGAAATATCCCCCGGCCTGGTAGTCCAGGGCTTCAACCCTCCGCTGGCACTGGCTGACTTCAAGCTCATCGCATTCGACATGGACTCCACGCTGATCAACATCGAGTGCGTGGACGAAATCGCCGCTGCCGCCGGCAAGAAAGCGGAAGTTGCCGCGATCACCGAGGCTGCCATGCGCGGCGACATCGCCGACTACAAGGAGAGCCTGCGCCAGCGCGTCGCACTGCTCGAAGGCGTTCCGATGCAGCACCTCGAAGAGGTCTATGCCAAGCGGCTGCAGCTCAACCCGGGCGCCGAGAAACTGGTGGCCGCCTGCAAGGCCGCCGGCCTCAAGGTGCTGCTGGTTTCGGGCGGCTTCACCTTCTTCACCGACCGCGTGCGCGAGCGCCTCGACGTCGACTACGCCCGCTCCAACGTGCTGGAAGTCGAAGGCGGCAAGCTCACCGGCCGCATGGTCGACCAGCCCTGGGGCGACATCGTCGACGGCGTCGAGAAGCGCAAGATGCTGCTCGAATCGTGCGGCTGGCTCGGCGTGTCGCCCCGCAAGGCGATCGCCATGGGCGACGGCGCCAACGACCTGCCGATGATGGCCGAGTCGGGCCTGTCGGTGGCCTACCACGCCAAGCCCAAGGTGCGCGAGCAGGCGATGGTCGCCATCAACGAAGGCGGGCTCGACCGGCTGCTGGAAGTGGTGCGCTAGGCGTTCGCGTTCAATGCGGCAGGCTGACGGTGAACACCGTTCCCTGCCCCAGCGCGCTCTTCACCACGATCGCGCCGCCGTGCCGCTCGACGGCGTTCTTCACAATGGCCAGGCCCAGCCCGGTGCCCTGGATCGCGCCCACGTTGCTGGCGCGGTGGAACGATTCGAACAGGTGAGGCAACTCGTCCTGCGGAATGCCGATGCCCTGGTCGGTGACCTCGAACACGGTTGAATCGACGTCGCGCCTCACCTTGAGGCGCACCTGCCCGCCGCCCGGCGAGTACTTCAGCGCATTCGACAGCAGGTTGCTGAAGATGTGGCGCAGCAGCTTTTCGTCATAGGCGCCCTCGCCCACCCCATCGGTCATCTCCAGCGCCACCTCGCTGCGTCCCGCGGGCTGCTGGGCCCGGGCCTCTTCGACGAACTGGCGGCACAGCGGCGCCAGCTGGATCCGCTGCGGCGTGAAATCGAGCATGCCGGCATCGGCCTGGCCCAGCAGCAACACCCGGTCCATCATCCGCGACATCCGCGTCACGCCGGATGTGATGCTGTCCAGCACTTCGATGCGCTCGCCGGGCGGCAGCCGATCGCCATAGTGGCGCAGCAACTCCTCGGCCGACAAAATGGCGGCCAGCGGCGTGCGGAACTCGTGGCTCGTCATGGCGACGAACCGGCTGCGCAACGCGTTCAGCGCCTTCTGCTGCTCCAGCGCCTCGCGGATTTCGCTCTCGGACTTCTTGCGGTCGGTGATGTCCAGGAAGGTCCAGATGACGCCGGAGTCCGGGTCGCGCGGGCGCACGCAGCTGCCGCCCATCTCCACCCAGAACAGCTCGCCGCTGCGCCGCCTGAGCTGCCGCTCGCAGACGAACGAGCCGGTGGCGATCAGCGTCTGGCGGGCCTGCTCGCCGAACAGCGTCCCGGTAGCGTCGTCGGGGTGCAAGTGGCTGGAGGGTTGGCCAATCAGCACCTGGCGCGGGTAGCCGAGCATCTGGGCGAACTTCTCGTTGACCCACTCGTGTCGCCCCGCGACCGACAACGCGATGCCCACCAAGGCGCTGTTGAGGATGGCTTCGCGCTCGGAACTAGTCCTGTGCAACTGCTCCTCGAGCTGCTTGCGCCGGGTGATGTTCATGATCACCCACACCGTGCCCTGGCGCAGGTCCTGCCGGCTCACGGCCTTGCCGGACAGCGACACCCAGATCGGGCTGCCGTCGGAGCGCCGCATCTGCAGCTCGGTTTCGTGCACGTCGCCGCGCGCCACGCTGGCGGCCACCTCGCCGCCCACCTGCAGGTACTGCTCGCGCGACAGGTAGAACGGCTCCATCGACGTGTTGGGCCGGCCTGCGGCGCCGAAGATGTCGAGCATCGCCTTGTTGGCCCAGCGGAAACGTCCATCGGGCGTGAGGAAGGCGATGCCCACGATGGAGCTTTCCAGGATGATCTCGCGCTCTTCCAGCACCGTGCGCAGGCGTTCCTGCGACTGGCTGAGCGCTTCGACCATCGCATGCTCGGCGGCGATGCGAGCCTGCGCCTGCTCCTTGAACCGTCGCGATACGTTGATGCGGTCGGCCAGCGCGAACGACAGCAGCACCATCTCCAGCGCCGAGCCGATCAGCAGCGCATTGGCCGTGAAGGCGTTGGACGGCAGCACCCCGGTGTTGTGCAGCGCCAGGGTCACCACGCCCAGCATCAGCAAGGCCCAGGCGCTGACGAAATAGCGGGCGCCGGCGTACTCGCCTCGAATGCTGATGACGCCCACCGCCACCATCGTCGCCACGCTCACCACGGCCAGCACCGTGACCATCCACGACGAGACGCTGTATGGCAAGGTCAGCGCCGCCAGCAGGGCCAGCGCCCAGCCGGCCAGCTGCACCAGCAGGAAGCGGTCGATGCGCGGCAGGCGCTGCGCGCTGGCCAGGAAGCTGCGCGCGAACAGGATGCCGAAGATCGCCGCGGCCGACATGCCGACCGGCGGCGACACGCCGTTCCACCAGGTCCACTGCGGCCATAGGAATTGCGCCCCCAAGCCCGTGAGCGCCGCCTGCCCCAGGCACATCGAGGCGGTGAAGCCCACATAGATCAGGTAGGTGACATCCTTCACCGACACGAACAGCAGCAGGTTGTACAGCAGCAGCCCGATCAGCAGGCCGAAATAGGTGCTGAGCGCGGCGTAGCTCGCCTGGTCCTGCTGCCACAACGCCGCGGGACGCCACAATCGCGCGGGCACCGAGACCGTGCCCTGCGACTCCAGCCGCAGGTACAGGGTGTTCTCGGCCCCAGGCGCCAGTCGCACGGGCAAGACATGGTTGCGGTGGGCGACGGCGCGGCTGGCGAACGGCAGCGCATCGCCGGCGGCCTGGCGCGCGAAGCCGGATGCCGCATCGGGTGAATACAGCTCGATCTGGTCCAACGGCGGATAGGCGATCTCGAGCAACCAGTCGGCGGGCGTGGACGGCGCGGTGCCGAGGGTGATGCGAAGCCAGATCGCCGAACGCGTCAGGCCGAAGTTGGCGCCCGGGCCGGCGGGAGGAACCGGCCGAAACCGGCTTTGCGTCTCGGGCTTCAGGATGTCCTGCAGCGTCAGGGCGCGGCCGGCGTCCTCCAGCACCATGAAGTGCGGCGACAACAGCAGGCTGTCCTGGTCGCCCACCAGCGCTTCGCCCGGCCGGCCCTGCGCCATCGCACAACCCAACGCAAGCCAGCACCAAAGCAGCACGCTCCAGCGGCGCATGAGGGTTCGGGTGCCCGCTTGCATCACGCCGGATCCACGCGCGCCCGGCCGGCCTGCACCACGAAGCGCGCCAGGGTCCGCACCGCCGTATCCCTGCGGGTCACGTCATCCACCCCGCGCAAGGTCGTGGTCAGCCGCCCCGGCGTGAACTCGGCAACGCCGTAGCCGCGGCTCTGGGCATCGGCAAAGACGAAATGCGGGTTCTCGGCCAACCGTTCGGGCACCTTGGGGCCGCCCGACGAACGAGAGGTGATGCTGGTGCCACAGAACTCCACACCCAGCGTGGCGCTTTCCGGTCGCTCGTAATCGGCCTTGACGTGGCCCACCCAGTTCTCGTGGACGTCGCCGCCGAACAGCACCGTGTTGGCCACCTGGTGGCGCTGCAGCGATTGCGTCAGCCGTGCGCGGGCCGCGCCATAGCCGTCCCAGCCGTCGTTCCAAAGCATCTGGCCGGGCCCTGGCCGGGCGTCGCGGCGCCCGAACAGGGTCTGCTGGCCGATGACGTTCCAGCCCGCGGCGCTCGCCGACATCGCGCCGTCGAACCAGCGCTCCTGGGCCGCACCGAGAAAGGAGCGCGCCGGGTCGTCCCAGGCCGGGCAAGCGGCCGGGTCGACCAGGCCCGAGCGCCCGGCGCGGGCGCAGGCCTGCGGGTCCCGGTACTGCCGGTTGTCCAGCAGCGTGATGCTGGCCAGGCTGCCGAAGCGATGCTGCGAATACAGGCGCAGCTCGGCGCCGGCAGCCAGCCCGGCGACCGCGCGCGTGAGCACCGATGCGCGCACCGGCATGTGTTCGTAATAGGCCTGGTAGGCGGCCGCCCGGCGCGCCGCAAAATTCTCGACGCCGGGGCCGTTCTCGCCCGCCAGCAAACCCGCATAGTCGTTCTGCACTTCGTGGTCGTCCCAGCTCACCAGCCAGGGGCAAGCCGCGTGCATGCCCTGCAAGTCGGGGTCTCCCTTGTGCAGCGCGTGGCGCGCGCGGTAGTCGTCCAGGTCCACCGCCCAACCGCCCGTGTGCAGGCGCACAGGATAACCGGCGGCGGGATACTCGTAGATGTAGTCGCCCAGGAACAGCACCGCGTCCAGGTTCTCGCCCTGCATGTGGCGCCAGGCGCCGTAGTAGCCGTGCTCCCAGCGCTGGCACGAGGCATAGGCGAGCCGCAGCTTCTGCGCGGCCGTGCCCGGCGCGGGAAAGGTCCGCGTGCGGCCGACCCGGCTCACGGCGTCGCCGGCCATGAAGCGATAGAAGTACCAGCGATCGGGCTCCAGGCCGGGCACTTCCACGTGCACCGAATGCGCCAGTTCGTGAACCGCCGTCGCCTGCCCGCGCGCCGCGACGCGGGCGAACTGCTCGTCGTGCGCCACCTCCCAGCGCACATCGATGCCGTCGCGGCCCAGGTCCTGAAAGAAGCCGGACGCCACCAGCCGGGTCCACAGCACCACGGAGTCGTGGGTGGGTGACCCGCTGGCCACGCCCAGCCCGAACGGATCGGCCGAAAAGCGCGGCTGGCTGGCGGCGCTGCCCGGCAACCACACGGCCGTGGCGGCGGCGGCAGCTTGCAACAGCAGGCGTCGGCGATCGATCGGGGCACGGGAGCGCATGTCGGCTGCACTATAGCAACCGGCCGCCCCGCGGCAACGGCCTCGGCCGCCGGCTTAACCGGCTTCGGCAGCGCCCGTCGCAGCGTGGGCAGCACGCCGCCGCGCCGGCCGATCACCCCGGGCGCGGTAAAGCAGGTAGCTGACGATGCCGACGTTCAACAGGTTCCAGCCAATCCCGTTCAGGAAGGCCGCCTCGTACGAACCGGTCAGGTCGAACACCGCGCCCGACATCCAGCCGCCCAGCGCCATGCCGAACAAGGTGGCCATGAGCACGGTGCCGACCCGCGCGCCCGCTTCGCGGGGCGAGAAATGCTCGCGAATGATCAGCGCGTAGGCCGGCACGATGCCGCCCTGGAACAGGCCGAACAGCCCCGCCACCACGTACAGCGACACCAGGCCATCGAACGGCAGGAACATCAGCAGCGCCACGCCTTGCAGCACCGAGCCGAGCAGCAGCGTGCGCAGCCCGCCGATGCGGTCGGAGATCCATCCCGACACGAGCCGGCTCACCACCCCCAGCCCGAGCATCAGCGACAGCATCTCCGCCCCGCGCGCCGCGCCGAAGCCCAGGTCGCTGCAATAGGCCACGATATGAACCTGCGGCATGGACATGGCCACGCAGCACGAGACGCCGGCCACGCACAGCAGCGCCTGCACGGTGCCCGGCTTCATGCCCATCGGGCGATCGGCCGCTTCCGGCTGCCCGCCCACCGGGGCTGCGGCCGGCGCCTGCAACGGCGGCCGGCGCCGCAGCACCAGCGCCAGCGGCAACATGGTGGCGGCGCAGAACACACCCATCCCGATGTAGGTCTGGCGCCAGCCGGCGCTGTCGATGAAGTGCTGCATGACCGGCGGCCACACCGCGCCCGCCATGTAGTTGCCGCTCATGCAGATCGCCACGGCAATGCCCCGGCGCCGGTCGAACCACTGCGAGGTGTCCGCGACCAGCGGCGCGAACGTGGCAGAGGTTCCTAGCAGGCCGACCAGCAGGCCCTGGGCCGCGCAGAACAGCCAAAGGCTGGGCGCCAGGCCTGCCGCGATGAAGCCCGCGCCCAGGCCGAGCGCGCCCAGCCCCACCGGCACGATCACCCCGAAGCGGTCGGCCAGCCGGCCCATCAGGATGCCGCCCAGCCCGAAGCCGATCATGGTCAAGGTGTAGGGCAGCGACGCGTCGCCCCGCGCCACCCCGAAATCCTCCTGCACGCGCGGCAGCACCACCGTCACCGCGTACATGCCCGAGCCGCCGATGGTCATGAGCGCGAGCGAAACGCCCAGCCTCATCCAGGCGTAAGGCGATTCGATGTCGGCTCTGGAGGCGTTGGTGGGCTGCATTTGACGCGTATTTGACACGAGATGCGCGAACACTGCCCGCCGGACAAGGGGATAAGTGCTTTCCACACTGCCGAGCTTGCGTTGCGTGGCATAAGGTTGGCGACAATCCACCTCGATGAACATGCGGAGAACATCATGAGAACACGAATCGGTTTCGGCGCGCGGCTGGCACTGGCCGCAGTCACGCTGACAGGCGCGCACCACTTTGCGCAAGCCGCGCAGATCGTGGTGGGACAGGTTGGCCCCATGTCCGGGCTCGAAGCCAACCAGGGCCGCGCCTATTCCGCCGGCATGCAGCTGCTGTTCACCAGCGTGAACCAGTCCGGCGGCGCCAACGGCCACACTTTCAGCCTGGTCCGCAAGGACGACGGCGGCCGGCCCGAAGACACGGTGAGCGCCACCCGGCAGCTGCTGGCCGACGACAAGCCCATGGTGCTGGCCGGCTTCTTCGGCAACCGCAACATCAACGACCTGATGAGCGCCGGCCTGCTCGAAAAAGACAAGATCGCGCTGGTGGGATACCGCAGCGCCGAGATCCGCGCGGACATGCCGCTGCTTTACAGCGTGCGTGCCAGCCTGCGCGACGAGATCAACAAGCTCACCGAGCACCTTGCCACCATCGGCATCACGCGGCTGGGCCTGTTCTACGAAGACGGGCCGGGCGCGGCCGCGCTGCTGGCCGCCGCCGAGGCGGCAACCGGCAAAGCCAAGGCCGAGATCATCGCCCGGGCCGCCTACCCTGCCGGCACCGCTCGGGTCTCGACCGCTGTCGACGCTTTCGTCAAGACGCCCCCGCAAGCCATCATCATGGTGTCCAGCGGCGCGGCCGCGGCCGGATTCATCGAGCAATACCGGGCGGCAGGCGGCGCGGCGCAGCTGTTCGCCCACTCGGGCGCCGACATCGAGCAGCTGTCCAAGCGGCTGGCCGAAGAACAGATGCAGGGCGTCGCCATCGCCCAGGTCACCCCCAGCCCCTACAAGATTTCCAGCCGGCTCGCCAAGGAGTTCACCGACGCCGTAGCCAAGACCGACAAGCTCGAAGTGCCGGTGAGCTACGCGATGATGGAGGGCTACATCGCCGCCAAGGTGATCGTGGAGGCGGTGCGCCGCCAGGGCTCCCGCCCCAGCCGCGAAGGCATGGTCACGGCCCTCAACTCGATGGACAACGTGAACCTCGGCGGCTACGTCGTGGGCTTCAAGGGAGGGTCGCGCACGGGCTCGAAGTTCGTCGAACTGTCGATCATCAGCGGCTCAGGCAAGATCCGCCAGTAAGCCTGGGCTGCGGCGGGCCCAGCCTTCGGCATCAGGCCTGCCAGACCCCGTAACCTCTGGCGCGCAGGGCGATGCCCAGTTCGACTTCTATCGAGCGCGCGGCTTCATACGGCATCGGGTTGTACATGGCATAAAGGCCCGGCAGCAGCCGCAGGCCGTAATCGCGAACATAGCGGTTGGCCTGGATGCCGGCCTTGTGCCGGTCGAAGCGAAGGTCCGGGTCCAGCCCGGTCATGCCCACATAGACGAATGGCTTGCCTACCTGGTAGCCGGGGTTGGCCAGGCGAAAGCGCGGCGCGTTCCACACCTGGTCCGACAGTTCCACCACATAGACATGATGACGGGCGCGGCGGGCGGCTGCCCTCGGCTTGCCGCTCCCCTCAACCATTGCGGCTGGCCTCGCTGGCGTCACAGGCATAGGCCTCCCGCTCGAACCGGTTGTCCCGGTAGGGCCGGCGCCCGAGCAGCAGTTGCACCAGGCTCGACAGCAAGTAAGCGGGGCCGAAGAACGGGCCCCAGCGCTCGTACTGGCGCACATGCACCTGCTCGTGGGCGCGCACCCGGTCCAGCGTGGCGTGATCGGTGCCCACGATGACGTGTCCCAGTGTGATGGCCGCGAAACAGAACGGCAGTGGCAGGCGCGCCACCCGCCGGCCCACCGCGCCACCGGCCACTTCGAGCGCGCCCTGGCGCCGCCGCATGTGCCCGCCGCAAGCAATCACCAGCAGCGCCAGGAGCAGGCCCAGTACGGAGTAAGGCGATGCCCAGACCCGGGCCAGCAGTCGGCTCATGCCGGGCTCCATCGCACGGTGAGAATGGTGGAACGCTGCTCGCATTGCCAGCGGTGAAACAGCCCCGGGCCCCAGGCGGCGTAATCGCCCTGCCGCTGCAGCACGATGCTGCAAAGATCGCCGCCGAAGTCGGCCGTGTGCGAAAACTCGATCCGGAATGGGCCGCCGTCGCCCACCAGGATGGACAACGTGCGCCCCTCGCTGACAGGCTTGGCGCCGCTGGCATGGCCCGAGGGGTGATCGAACCACTTGACGCACAACCCGGTGAGCGGCTTGTCCTGCGGTACATGGCGCAATGCGCCCGGGCCTTGCAGCGTCCAGGGGCCGAAACCGACGAACCAGCCGGTGCCCTGCGTGTCCGCCTCGTAGGCGTTGCCAGCCTCGATATCCATTCGGCGCACTATAGCCCGCCGGCCCCGTCGGACGTGGCCGACATCGGGCGGGGCCGAGGTCCCACGGCAGGCGCGCCCACCGGCGCTTAAGGTGAAACTCAACACTTCGCGCAAGGATCTTTCATGCAACGCACGGCGCCTCGCCATTTTTCGATGCTGCGGGGCTTTCACCTTGCAGACTTTTTCACGCTCGGCAATGCGGCCTGCGGCGTTGGCGCCGTGTTCCTCGCCATGCTCTACATGTCGACCGAGCTGGCCATCCATTTCTACCTGGCCGCCGCGCTGGCGCCGGCGGCCTTCATCTTCGATGTGCTGGACGGCCGCATCGCCCGCGCGCGCCACCAGCACTCGCCGCTGGGCCGGGAACTCGATTCGCTGTCCGACGTGATCTCGTTCGGCGTGGCGCCGGCCGCGCTGGCGTTTGCCGCCGGCATGCAGGGCGGCTGGGACGCGGCGGCGCTGATCTACTTCGTCTGCTGCGGCGTCAGCCGGCTGGCGCGCTTCAACGTGACGGCCGAGTCGATGTCCGGCGGGGGCGACAAGGTGAAGTACTTCGAGGGGACGCCGATCCCCACCAGTGTCGTGCTGACGGGTGTGCTGGCCTTTGCGGGCTGGCAGGGCCGGGTCGGCGAGGCGCTCTACGGCGGGAGCTACTCGATCGGCCCCTGGGAACTGCATCCGCTGGTGCTGCTGTTCGTGCTCTCCGGAAGCCTGATGATCAGCAAGACCATCCACATTCCCAAGATCTGATTGCCGGGGCGGCGATCACGGCGCCCGGCGATTCTTCTGCCAGATGGCGGCCACGATCAGGCCGTAGGCGACGATGCGCACGCCGTAGAAGAACGGCCCATCCTCGCTGGCGCCGACCAGCCCCAGCGCCACCCGGTTGAGCCCTTCGATACCGAAGGACAGCGCGAAGTACAGGAAGAAGCGATCCTTCGAGCTGCGCCAGAAGCGAAAGAAGAACATTCCGGCGACCAGGGACGAAACGGCAATGGCGCCTTGCAGCATCTGGTTCATGGGTTCACTCCTCCTCCCAGATCAGGCCGAACAGCAACAGCAGCACGCCGGTCAGTGCCGCCAGCAGCCGCAGAGCGGACAAGTCGACCTGCGTGGGCAGTATCAGCTTGTCCACCACGAGAAGAATGTTGTTGATGCTCAGCCCCGCGAAGCACAAGGCGCTCCAGAACAAGAGCCGGTAACGGGTCGCGCGCCACGAGCGAAGCAGCAGGACGAATGCCGCAAGGCAGGTCAGCGCGCACAGGAAATAGGTGATGGCCGCCATCTCAGGTGTCCTTTCGCCAGCGGAATGCGTCCGCGAACTGCTGCGCCCGCTTGTCGATGCGTGAATGGATCAGGTCGGTGACGCCGACGAGGTTGCTCGAATAGACCTGGGCCAGCCGGTCCAGCATGGCAGCCAGGTCGGGCGTCGCCGGCCGGTACCTGAATGAAGTCGACTCGACCTCTTCCGCGATGCCCGCCGCTGTCAGGGCCTTCAGCAGCTCTGTCACCTGGTGCTCTTGCAGATAAAGCCGGCGCGCCACGAGCGCGGCATCCCAGGCCGCCGCGGGGTCCGTACGCAGCAGCAGTATCGCCTCCAGGTAGGGCACGGAGGGCACGCTGGTCAGGATGAAACGCCTGACCTCGCCCGGCATGTCCGCTTTGCTCATCGTCGAGCATTCTATGCACTTCCAACGGCTGAGCCAGGGCCGGCGGGAAAATAGCGCCATGAGCCGTCCCCTCGTCACGCCATCGACGCTGCGCCTGTTCCTGGCACTGTGGCCCGATGACCGCATTCGCACGGGCGTCACCCAGTGGCAACAGGCCTGGTCGTGGCCCAGTCACGCTGCGCTGGTCCAGCCGCAGCGCCTGCATCTCACGCTGCACTTCCTGGGCGATGTGCCGGCCGATCGGCTGACCGGGCTCAAGGGCCAACTGCGGGTGACCTTCGAACCCCTGGCTCTGCACCTGGGTCAAGGCGAGGTGTGGCCGCACGGTGTTGCCGTGTTGCGGCCTGAGCACACGCCGACAGAGTTGACGCGCCTGCACGGCGCATTGGCGGACGCGCTGGTGGCGGCCAGCCTGCCGGTGGACGCTCGTGAATACCGTCCGCATGTCACTCTGGCGCGGCGAGCGTCGGGCGCCAAGGCGCCCGCCGAAGGGCCGGGCTTGCGCTGGCATGCCCGCCAAGGCTACGTGCTGGCGCGTTCGCTCCCCGGCGGAGCAGGCTACGAGGTGCTGGAACGGTTCGGCTGACCCGCCGAGGCCAGTTGCGAGCGGGTCCAGCGGACGATGTCGGCGGCGCCCATGGCGCCGGCCTGCCGCGCCGCTTCGCGGCCATTCACGAACAAGGCCAGCGTCGGGATGCTGCGGATCTGGAACCGCGCGGCCAGCGCCTGCGCCTCTTCGGTATTGACTTTGACCAGCCGCACCCCGGGCTCGAGCTGTGCGGCTGCCTGCTCGTAGGCCGGCGCCATCTGGCGGCACGGCCCGCACCAGGGCGCCCAGAAATCGACCAGCACCGGAATCTGGCTGCGGCCGATGTGCCGCTCGAACGCAGCCTCGTCCAAGGCCACCGGATGCGAAGTGAACAGCGCCCGGTGGCAACTGCCGCAGTCCGGTGCTTGGGTCAGGTCGGCTTCACGCACCCGGTTGGTGGTGTGGCAGTGGGGGCAGACGATGTGCAACGGCGAAGTGTCCATCGGGCGAAGCTGGGGGCCGGTAGAACAGAATGCAAGGGGTGGCGAGAAGCTCGGCGGTTCGTTGCCCTCGCGCGCCTGCTGCCGGGTGACCTCGCGTCGCGGCAGGCGATGCCCGTCGCGGGCTCACACTGTGGCGGTCTCCGCTTCGCTACGACTTCGCTGCGATGTCCGGCCTGGGGTCGGCGCCGCGCAACTTTATATGGACGGGCCTCGACACCGAGCAAACACAGGGAAGGTGGCGCGAAGCGCCACCCGCCTTGTCGATGCGACGCGGCACGCCCGGCCCCGACTTTGCCGCGAGGTCTCCCAGCCTTATCTGCGCCACGAGCACTCCTCCAACGCAGAAGCCTGTCAAGCCTTGTGCTTGCGCGGCGCCGCAGCGGGCAGGTCGACCAGTCCTGCCGGTCGGGACATCGCCGCGTAAAGAGCTTGAAGGTCCGATTCCAGCGCTTCGGCATCCTCTTCCGGCGGCTGGGTATCTCCTTGGGCGTTGACGTCGTCCCTTGGCTGGGTGTCGCC
>JAKFEZ010000255.1:0-5354 GCA_036675435.1 Ramlibacter sp.
GCCTTCTCCACCAGGATGCGCAGGAAGCTGGGCGTGCCGGCATAGGCCACGGGACGCAGCTCGGCGATGGCCTGCAACTGCTGCTCGGTCTGGCCGACGCCGGCCGGGAACACCGTGCACCCGACCGCGTGCGCGCCGGCTTCCATGATGAAGGCTCCGGGCGTCATGTGGTAGCTGAACGCGTTGTGCACCAGATCGCCGGCGCGAAAGCCCGCCGCGAAAAGCGCCCGGCCGGTGCGCCAGTAGTCACGCGTGCCGCCTTCGGGTTCGTAGATCGGCCCGGGCGAGGAAAAGACGCGCGGCATGGCCAGCCCGCGCGCCAGCGCCGAGAAGCCACCGAACGGGTCGCTGGCGCGCCCGGCCTGCTGCCGCTCGAGCAGTTCGTGCTTGCGCGTGACCGGCAGCTTCGCGAGCGCCGAGCGCGAGGTGACGGCAGCCGCGTCGACCCCCTGCAGGATTGCCGCCATTGCGGTCGACGCCTGCTGCGCATGCGCGACCTGCCGTGGCAGTGCCCGCATCAGCGCCGCTTCGCGCTGCGCCGGTTCGCGCGTTTCCAGCGCGTCGAAGAATTCGCTCATCGAAACCCCTCCCTAGGCCAGCCAGCGCTTGCGCCGCTTGTAGCTCTTGACGTCGCGAAAGCTCTTGCGCTCGCTGCCGCCCATGCCGAGGTAGAACTCCTTGACGTCCTCGTTGCTGGCCAGCTCCTGGGCCGGCCCGTCCATGACGATGCGGCCGCTCTCCAGGATGTAGCCGTAGCTCGAATACTTCAGCGCCATGTTGGTGTTCTGCTCGGCCAGCAGGAAGGTGACGCGCTCCCGGGTGTTGAGGTCCTTCACGATCTCGAAGACCTCCTCCACGATCTGCGGCGCCAGGCCCATGGAGGGCTCGTCGAGCAGCACCATGCTGGGGCTGGCCATGATCGCGCGGCCGATGGCGCACATCTGCTGCTCGCCGCCCGAGGTGTAGGCCGCCTGCGAGCTGCGCCTCGTCTTCAGGCGCGGGAAGTAGGCGTAGACCTTCTCCAGGTTGGCCGCGACCTCGGACCTGCTGGCGCGCGTGTAGGCGCCGGTCAGCAGGTTCTCCTCGATGGTCAGGTGGGCGAAGCAGTGCCGGCCTTCCATCACCTGCACCACGCCGCGGCGCACCAGATCGGCCGGCGACAGGTTCTCGATGCGCTCGCCGCGCAGCTCGATCGAGCCCTTGGTCACCTCGCCGCGCTCGCCCCTGAGCAGGTTGGAGACGGCGCGCAGCGTGGTGGTCTTGCCGGCGCCGTTGCCGCCCAGCAGGGCGACGATGCCGCCTTCGGGCACCTGCAGCGAGACGCCCTTGAGCACCAGGATCACGTGGTTGTAGATGACCTCGATGCCGTTGACGTTCAAAACGATGTTGGATGTGGCCATGTTGTCTTCACCAATCGAAAGGCCTTGGCCTTTCGATTGGCGGCTCGTGAGAGCCGCGTTGTCCTCCCTCCCCCGGTGGAGGAGGGAGAGATCAGCTCAGGTCAGCCCGCCGACTGGCAATCCGCCGCGGTGCGGCGCTGCAGCTTCTTGTCGGCCAGGTACTTGTCGGCGCCGGCCTTGACCATCGGCTTGAGGATCTGCTCGTCGGCCTGGTACCAGTCGCTGGAGAAGTTCCACTTGCTGCCGTCCCAGGTGTGGATGCGCGCCCAGGTGGAGCCCTGGTGGTCGGTGCAGCTGGTGGACAGCGGACGCATCACGCCGTTGAAGCCCAGCGCGTCGAGCCGCTTCTGGTCGAGGTTCAGGTTCTCCAGGCCCCAGCGCACCTGCTCGGGCGTCATGACCTTGCCCTTGCCGAAACGCTCCTGCGCGCGGCGCACCGCCTCGTGGCTCAGCATCTGGATGATCACGCCGCGGGTGTACAGGACATCGCCGACTTGATCCTTGGGGCCGGTGCCGTTGCCCTTGGCATGCACGTGCTTCAGGATGTCCTGGATCACCTTGGGCTGGGTGCTGCTGGGGTTGAGCGCCAGTGCGTTGTAGCCCTTGGCGCCCGCGCCCACGTCCTTGACGTCAGGCTCGGCGCCCGCCCACCACACGCCGTACATCTTGTCGCGCGGGTAGCCGGTGGCCTGCGCTTCCTTGAGCGCCGTGGAGTTCATCACACCCCAGCCCCACAGGAAGACGTAGTCCGGGCGTTGCTGGCGCACCTGCAGCCAGGTGGCCTTCTGTTCCACGCCAGGCGCGGTGACGGGCAGCAGGCTCAGCTCGAAGCCGTGCATGCGGGCCCGCTCCTGCAGCAACGGGATCGGCTCCTTGCCGAACGGCGAGTCGTGGTAGACGAGCGCGATCTTCTTGCCCTTGAGCTTGTCGAGGCCGCCCTCCTTCTTGCCCAGGTGCTGCACCAGGATGTCGGCGCCGGTCCAGTAGCTGCCCATCAGCTCGAAGTTCCAGGGAAACGCCATGCCGTCGGCCGAGATCGACAGGCCGTAGCCCAGCGTCAGCAGCGGGATCTTGTCGTGCAGCGCCTTGTCGGTCAGCGCGAACGTGATGCCGGTGGACTGCGGGTCGAACAGCGTCACGCCGGGACGGCTCTTGAGGCGCTCGTAGCATTCCACGCCGCGGTCGGTGGCGTAACCGGTCTCGCACTCTTCCCAGGTCAGCTTGACGCCGTTGATGCCGCCGTCGCGGGCCATGATCATCTTCAGGTAGTCCTGCTTGCCGTTGGCCCACGGCGTGCCGTTGGGCGCGTAGGGGCCGGTGCGGTAGGACAGCAGCGGGAAGAACTGCTCCTTGGCCTGGGCGATCGCCGCGGGGGCCGAGGCCAGCGCGGTGCCCGCCACGAGGGCGGCCGTGAGGAGGGAACGAAGCTTCATGGGATGTCTCCTTCTGAGGTGAAGCGAACGGAAAGCGCCAGTGAAACAAAAGGGGCTGGCCGGCGCATCGGTGAATGCGAGCAAGGGGTTTGCGCGCATCGTGGGATCAATGGGGGAACGGCCACAGCCGCAGCTTCTGCTTGCCGGTGGACCACAGCCGCGCGAGCCCGTGCGGTTCCACCGCGAGGAACCAGACGATCAGCGCGCCGAAGATCATCAGCTCCGCGTGCGACACCGCGGTGGTCGAGAACTCGACGCCGATCAGCGATGCCAGCACCGGCAGCACCTGGTTCAGCACGATCGGCAGCACCACGATGAAGGCTGCGCCGAAGAACGCGCCCATGATCGAGCCCAGCCCGCCGATGATCACCATGAACAGCAGCCGGAACGACAGGTCCACCGAGAAGGCGGCCGGCTCCCAGGTGCCCAGATAGACGAAGGCCCACAGGGCGCCGGCCACGCCGACGATGAACGAGCTCACCGCGAAGGCGCTGAGCTTGGCGTACATCGGGCGGATGCCGATCACCGCGGCGGCGACGTCCATGTCGCGAATGGCCATCCACTCGCGGCCGATGGCGCTGCGCACCAGGTTCTTGGCCAGCAGGGACATGACGACCAGGATCGCCAGGCAGAACCAGTAGCGGCTCGCGGAGCTGTCGATCGGCCAGCCCAGCACCTGCAGGTTGGTCACGCCGACCGAACCCGAGGGCGAGTCGTTCAGCAGCCACTTGATGCGCAGGAACATCCAGTCGGAGAAGAACTGCGCGGCCAGCGTGGCCACCGCGAGGTACAGGCCCTTGACGCGCAGGCTGGGCAGGCCGAACAGGATGCCGAAGGCCGTGGCGCACAAGCCGCCCAGCAGCAGCACCGGAATGAGCGGCATGCCGGGGATGCGCACGAAGAAGTTGTAGGCGCCGTAGGCCCCCACCGCCATGAAGGCGCCGGAGCCCAGCGAGATCTGTCCGCAGTAGCCCACCAGGATGTTCACGCCCAGCGCCGCCAGCGACATGATCAGGAACGGGATCAGGATGGCGCGGAACATGTAGTCGCTGGCCAGGCCCGGCACGACGACGAAGGCCACCACCAGCAGCAGCAGGATGAAGACCCGGTCCTGCCGGATCGGGAAGATCTGCTGGTCGGCGCGGTAGCTGGTCTTGAACTGGCCGTTTTCGCGGTAAAGCATGGGGTCTAGTCAGTTGGGGTCAGAGCACATTTGCTTCGCAAAGTGATCTGGCCCGCAAGGTTTCACACTCGATCAATGATCTTCTCGCCGAACAGGCCTTGAGGCCGGATCAACAGGAAGCCCAGCGCCAGCACGTAGGCGAACCAGATCTCGATGCCGCCGCCCACCATCGGTCCGATGTAGACCTCGGAGAGTTTTTCGCCGACGCCGATGATCAGGCCGCCGATGATGGCGCCGGGCACCGAGGTGAGGCCGCCAAGAATCAGAACCGGCAGCGCGCGCAGCGCCACCGTCGCCAGCGAGAACTGCACGCCCAGCTTGCTGCCCCAGATCATTCCGGCGACCAGGGCCACCACGCCGGCGACGCACCAGACGATGACCCAGATGCGCGATAGCGGAATGCCGATCGACTGCGCGGCCTGGTGGTCGTCGGCCACCGCGCGCAGCGCCCGGCCGGTGGACGTCTTCTGGAAGAACACGGTGAGCAGCAGCACCAGCGCGGCGGCGATCAGCGCGGCGATCAGGTCTTCCTTGTTGATCAGGATGCCGCCCTCGAACACCTTGTCGAAGGCGATCACCGGGTCCTTGGGCATGCCGATGTCGATCGAGTAGATGTTGCTGCCGAACAGGGTCTGGCCGGCGCCTTCGAGGAAGTAGGCGATCCCCAGCGTCGCCATCAGCAGCGTGGCTTCGCCCTGATTGACCAGGTGGCGCAGCACCAGCAGCTCGACCAGCCAGGCCACCACGAACATGATGGCGCCGGCGACGACGAATGCGGCGACGTTGGCGATGACCTTGCTCTCGATCCCGGTCCAGCCCGGGATCCACTCGGCAAAGCGCGCCATCGCCAGCGCGCCGAACAGCACCATCGCGCCCTGGGCGAAGTTGAAGACGCCGGAGGCCTTGAAGATGAGCACGAAGCCCAGCGCCACCAGCGAATAGAGCATGCCGGCCATCAGGCCGCCGAGCAGCGTTTCGAGGAAGAATCCCATCGCGTCTGGTTCCTAATGCGCGGTGCCCAGGTAGGCGTTGATCACGTCCGGGTTGCTGCGGACTTCGTCGGGCCGGCCGTCGCCGATCTTCTTGCCGTAGTCCAGCACCACCACCCGGTCGGAGATGTCCATCACCACGCCCATGTCGTGCTCGATCAGCACCACGGTCGTGCCGAACTCGTCGTTGACATCCAGCACGAATCGGCACATGTCCTGCTTTTCCTCCAGGTTCATGCCCGCCATCGGCTCGTCCAGTAACAGCACCTGCGGGTCCATGGCGAGCGCGCGCCCAAGATCCACGCGCTTTTGAAGGCCATACGGCAGTTGGCCGACAGGCGTCTTGCGG
>JAKFEZ010000038.1:0-5342 GCA_036675435.1 Ramlibacter sp.
CATCATGAAGTCCGACGTCTTCGACGCGAAGACCAAGGCCCGCCAGCTCGAAGCGGCGTACGGTGAAGCGGTGCGCCGCAGCCTGGATGGCAAGCCGCCGAGGCACACGACGTTCGGCGCCAAGCCAGGGGCAGCAGCCAAGCCGGCGCCGGCCACGCCCCTGGCCGTCGAAGCGCGTGACAAGGCAGTTGTCCAGCCGATCCGTCCTGTCGCCACCGCCCCAGACACCGGCCGGTTGCCCCTGGTGCTGGTGTGCGGTCCGTGGAGCAGCGGCACTTCGGCCGTGGCAGGCCTGCTGGCGAAGGCCGGGCTGGCCGCGCCGGGCCCTTACGTGGCCGTGAACGACCCCAAGACACCCGCCACCTACGAAATGAAAGCGCTGCAGACGCTGTTGCGCAAGCTGGCTTCGGAGGACACGCTGGAGCGGCTGGTGCCCTCCGCGCAGATCGTCAAGGCCTTGCGCGAATTTCGCGACACCTCCTTGAAGGAAGCCTTGCGCAAGGAGGGCGTGCCGGCCCACCGCCCGGTGATGCTCAAGCATGCCTTGACGGCGCTGATGCTGCCGGAACTCTGCGAGGTGTTCGACGTGCGCATCGTCGGCGTGATCCGGCCCTTCGACGCGATCGAATCGACCCGCCTGCGCCGCAACTGGCCCAAGTCGTTCGGCTCCTTCGGCGCCAGCGTGGTCTACCGCCGCCTGTTCGAACACCTGATCAACCGCGACACGCCTTTCGTGGTGGTGCGCTACAGCGACATGCTCGCCAATTCCAAGGACGTGCTGGCCGACCTGCTGCGGTTTTGCCAAGTGGAAGCCAGCGCCCAGTCGCGCGCGGCGGCGTTGGCCTTCGTTTCCCGTCCAGCCGCGAAAGCCGTGGCGACCCAGGCCTGAAAGGAGGCCCAAGAGCATGCTGGAGTACGACACCTTTTGCTATCTCGAGAACCAGAAAACCGGTTCCACTTTCGTCATCACCTTTCTGAACGAGTTTTCCGCCGAGCCGCTGCGAAACCACAAGAAGCACGCGGCCGTCGAGGTGAGGGACCCGGACAAGTTCTACTTCATCAACGTGCGCGAGCCCCTGGCTTCGTACCGGTCGCTGTTCGCTTTCGGCCTGGAAGGCAATGGGACGGTCTTTGCGAGGTTCGATCAGCTCGGGTACGGCCATCTCTATAAGAATGGAGCGCAGGGCTTTTCAGAGTGGTTGCGCTTCGTGCTGGATCGGCGCAATGCCCAAGCCCTGGCCGGCGGGTACACGCTTCAACAGGCCAGCGCCATGGGCTTGATGACCTGGCGCTTCATGCGGCTGGCGATCTTCCGCTTCGAGCAGCTCGGGATGGGCAATCCCACCATGCCGGCCATCAGGCAGCATGTGCAACAGCACTTCTTCATGAACGCCGTGATTCGGCAGGAGTCGCTTCGCCGCAGCCTCGCGGTGCTGGTGCGCGGCCCGCTGGCCAGCCGCCTGACCGACCCGCAGGCCGCCATCCAATGGCTGAAGGCGGCCCCCAGGATCAACGCTTCGACGGCCCGCGTGAGCGACGAGGAAGCGCCGCTCGACGAACCAACCCTGTCCCTGTTGTTCCAAAAGGAAAGGTATATGTACGCCAATTTCTACCCGGATGCGCCGGGCTACGCAGACTGGAAGGCGCGAAAAACCACGGGCGCGAAGGTGGCGCCATGAACCAGCCGGTCACCCGCAGTCTCGGCAATGTCCGCAAGATCGATTTCCTGATGTCCACGCAGCGCGACCTGGTGCCCGGCCCCGACGGCGCGCGCTATCGGTACGTGCTGTGTTCCACCGCGCGCTGTGGTTCCAGCCTGGTGGGGCAGATGCTGAACGACTCCGGCCTGGCCGGCGACCCGCAGGAATACCTGAACCCGCGCTATGCGGCCGGCTACCTGCGGTCGCAGCAGCTCGAGGAAAGCGCCAGGCTCAATGCCAGGGAGTATCTGGCCGCGCTGGAGCGCCGCCGCACTTCGCCCAATGGCGTGTTCGGCATGAAGGTTCACTTCGAGCATCTGTCGGCCTGGTGGACTCCCGACAGGGCCGAAGCCCGCGCCAGGTTTCTGAAGGGCTTCGACAAGTTCGTGGTGCTGTACCGGCGCGACAAGATCGCCCAGGCCGTGTCGCTGTACAAGGCCTTGAAGACGCAGATCTGGACCTCGCTGGACTATCAGTTCCTGGATGAGGATGACCCCCGCCGCGCCATCAAGCCCGAATTCGATCCGGTCGGCATCTCCCGCGCCCTGGCCGAGATCATCCGCGATGAAACCGCCTGGCGCAACCTGCTGAACAGGCAGGGCCTGCCTTACGTGGAGCTATGCCACGAGGACTTCGTGGCCGACTACGAAGGCCAGAGCCGATGGCTGCTGGAACAACTGGGGGTACCGCCGGGCGAGGCGAAGGTGACCGCGCCGCGGCTGTCCAAGCAGGGCGTGGACAACGACGCGATGATCGGCCAGTTCAAGCGCCACATCGGCCTGGCCGATGCGGGGCCGGTCGATGGCTGACCTGCGCCAGGGCGAAGGTGAGGGTGCAGGCGAAGCCGCGGCCGTGCGCCGCATGAGCCTGAACTACGTCGCCGCGCAAGACCGCTTGCGCCTCACTGCCGAAATGGAAGACGGGCAAGTGCTGGCGATGTGGCTGACGCGCCGGCTGCTGCGCATGCTGCTCGACCCGCTGGCCGGTCATTTGAAACAGAAGCCCCGCACCGCCGGCGAGCAGGCCGCGCGCAGCTACGTCGAGTTGATGGACAAGGTTGCGGGCAAGTCCGGCCCGGCCGTGGCGGCGGCGCATGCGGCCGAGGAGTGGCTGATCGACACCATCGACGTTTCGTTCAGGGATTCCGTGGCGCGCCTCGTGTTCAAAGGCGAGGGCGGCCGCCAGGCGGCGATGGAAATGCGGCGGCTGCGCCTGCGCAAGTGGCTCGGCATCCTGCGCCGCAAGAGCGAGAAGGCGGGCTGGGCTGCCGAACTCTGGCCCCAAGACGTGCTGGCCACACTGGAATGACCGTCAGGTGAATGAACGACATGCAATTCACGCGTGAGCAGCTCGAAGTACTTTGCGGCATCGCCGTGGCGGCCGGGCGCGAAGTGATGGACGTCTACGGCGGCCCCATCGACGCCTGGGAAAAGGCCGACGCTTCGCCGCTGACGCAGGCCGACCTGCGCGCCGACGCCGTGATCCGCAGCGGCCTCGAAGCGGCTTTTCCGGGCGTCTTCATCCTGTCCGAGGAATCGGTGTCCATCCGGCAAGGCGCCACCGACGTTTTCTTTCTGGTCGACCCGCTCGACGGCACCAAGGAATTCCTCAAGCGCAACGGCGAATTCACCGTCAACATCGCGCTGGTGGTGCAGGGCGAGCCGGTGGCCGGCGTGGTGCTGGCGCCGGCGCTCGGCGAGCTGTTCTACGGCGCGCGCGGGCTGGGCGCCTGGAAGGGCGCCGGTGCGCAGGCGACCGTGCTCGACGTGCGCAACCGGGTTGCGCAACAGCCGCTGCGCGTGATCGGCAGCCGCACGCATGGCGGCGACGAACTGGCGCGCTGGCTGGCGCGGCTGGACAGTGAGCATGAGTTCGTGGCGGCCGGCAGCTCGCTCAAGTTCTGCCGCATTGCCGAAGGCCAGGCCGACATCTATCCGCGCCTGGGGCCGACCAGCCAATGGGACACCGCGGCAGCGCACGCGGTGCTGCAGGCCGCGGGCGGACAAGTACTCGACCCGGACGGCCATCCGTTGCGCTATGGCATCGACCTGCCGGTGCTGAACCGGTATTTTGTCGCGCTCGGCGATGCCAGATTGAGATATCCGCCACTGAACTGAGGGGGGCGTGCGGTCTCTGGAAAGCACATGTAAACCAGGGCCCCACAGCCAGTGAGTGCGCACGTACACTGCAGCCGAAGAGCCACCTGCCGCCATGTACGAAGTCACCAATCCCATCTCGGCGCCCTATGCGTCGGTCTGCTACATCCGATGCGAGTGGCCGGATGGCACGGCCTATCGCGGCTCGGGCGTGATCATCGGCTACAACGACGTGCTGACGGCGCTGCACCAGGTCTACCAGGAAGAGCTGGGCGGCTGGGCCAGCAGCATCACCATCATTCCGGGCGCCGACACCCAGCCGTCGCTCAAGCCCTTTGGCGAGTTCACCAATGTGGGCATGCTGTCGGCCCGCGCGGCCGACTGGGACCTGGACAACGACGGCCTGCTGACGCAGAACGAGTCGGCCGGCGACCTCGCGCTGCTGGGCATGACCACCCGCATCGGCGACATCACCGGCTGGTTGCCGGTGGCGCAGAACGCGGGCGATTTCCATGGCACCATGGCCGGCTACCCGGCGTCGGGCACCGGCCTCATGGCCGAGGCCACCTTCGCCGATTCTTCCGCCACCTACGGCGTCTACAACACCAACTCATCGCTCGGGCCGGGCGCCTCCGGCGGGCCGCTGCTGCAGACTGTCGGCGCCACCACCGTAGTGACGGGCGTCCTGTCCAGCGGCAACGCCAGCCAGACTTCGTCCACCTACGCGGGCCTGTTCACCGCCGACACCTGGGGCTGGCTGCAGGGTGCGATGACGGCCAACGACTCGCTGCTGCCCAGCAGCTTCCCGACCAGCGTGGCGCTGCCCGATGGCGTCGCCTTCACCGGCGGGGCCAATGGCGACCACCTGGCCGGCGGGAGCGGGCGCGACTTCTTCACGGGCAACGGCGGCAACGACCTGATCGAGGGTGGCGCCAACATCGACACCGCCGTCTACTCGGGTCTGCGCGGCCACTACAACCTGACCCTCGGGTCCGGGGTCAGCGTGTCGGACCAGATCGCGGGGCGCGACGGCGCCGACTCGGTGTTCGCGGTCGAGCGCTTCAAGTTCGCCGACATGTCGCTGGCCTTCGACGTGACCGGCAACGCGGGCCAGGCCTATCGCCTGTACCAGGCCGCGTTCGATCGCACGCCCGATATGGCCGGCCTGGGCTACCAGATGAAGGCGCTGGACGACGGCTTGCCGCTCTGGCTGGTGGCCAGCCACTTCGCCAACAGCCCCGAGTTCGCGCGCCTGTACGGTTCGCTCAACGACCAGCAGTTCGTGACGCAGCTCTATGACAACGTGCTGCACCGCGCGCCCGATGCCCAGGGGTACGCCTATCACACGAACAATCTGGCGAATGGCTTCACGCGCGGCGACGTGATGGTCGGCTTCTCGGAATCGCCGGAGAATCAGGCCGCGCTGATCGGCGTCATGCAGAACGGCATGATGTACACCGTCTGACGCTGCAGAGCTTAGCTGAAGCATAGTCCGAACGCGCTATTGGGTTGCCGCCCCTTGGTGGGTAGAGTGAATCTCTACCAC
>JAKFEZ010000025.1:0-5293 GCA_036675435.1 Ramlibacter sp.
GGGCCCTTCCAGATGTTGAAGCTGCCGTCTTTCAGGCCGGCCTTGATCTCGTCGATGCGCTTCTTGGTGTCTTCCGGAACGTCGGCGGCGATCGAGACCATGTCGATCGAGCCTTCCTTCACGCCCCACCAGATCTTGTCGGCCGAAGTCTGCCATTTGCCTGCGAGCGCGTCGCCCACGGCCTTGATGTAGTACGGCGACCAGTCGATGATGGCGGAGCCCAGGTGGGCCTTGGGGCCGTAGGCCGTCATGTCGCTATCCCAGCCGAAGGCACGCTTGCCCATCTTCTCCGCCGTCTGCAGAACAGCCGAGGAGTCGGTGTTCTGGAACAGCACGTCGGCGCCGCCGTTGATCAGCGACGTAGCGGCTTCGGTCTCCTTGGGCGGGGCGAACCACTCGTTGACCCAGACCACCTTGGTCTTGACCTTGGGGTTCACCGACTGCGCGCCCAGCGTGAAGCTGTTGATGTTGCGCACCACTTCGGGAATCGGCACCGAGCCGACCACGCCCAGCGTGTTGGTCTTGGTCATCTTGCCGGCGATCACGCCGGCCATGTAGGCGCCTTCGTAGGTGCGGCTGTCGTAGGAACGCAGGTTTTCGGCCGACTTGTAGCCGGTGGCGTGCTCGAACTTCACGTCCTTGTGGTCCGCGGCGACCTTGAGCATGGGCTCCATGTAGCCGAAGGTCGTGCCGAAGATCAGCTTGTTGCCCTGTCCCACCATGTCGCGGAAAACGCGTTCGGCGGCAGCGGACTCGGGCACGCTCTCGACGAAGCTGGTGACGACCTTGTCGCCGAATTCCTTCTCTACCGCCTTGCGGCCGTTGTCGTGCGCGAAGGTCCAGCCGCCGTCGCCCACCGGGCCGACGTAGGCAAAGGCGATCTTCAGCGGTTCCGGCTTGGGCGCCGGTGCGGCCACCGGCGCCGCAGCGGGCGCAGCCGGGGGCGGCGGGGGCGGCTCGCTCTTGCCGCAGCCTGCCAGCGCTGCCGCCAGCGCCGACAGGGTCGCCAGCTTCAGCATCGAACGTTTCTTCTGATCTGTCATTTTGGGTCCTTCTCCGGGAAGTGGTTGTCGAGTCAAACGGTGATTATGAGCCGGGATAGAACGGCTTGCCCAGCGAAGCCGGCATGTTGATCCGGATCCACGCCGGATTGCGGGAGATCAAGGCCAGCACGACGATGGTAGCGAGGTAAGGGAGCATGGTCAGGAACTGGGTGGCCACCTCCACACCGATTCCCTGGAAGTGGAACTGCAGCATGGTCACGCCACCGAAAAGGTAGGCGCCCAGCAGCACCCGGCCCGGTCGCCAGGTGGCGAAGGTGGTCAGGGCCAGCGCGATCCAGCCCTTGCCCGCCACCATGCCCTCGACCCACAGCGGCGTGTAGATGATCGCCAGATAGGCGCCGGCCAGGCCGCACAGGGCGCCGCCGGCCACGACCGCCGCCAGCCGGATGCGGCGCACCGGGTAGCCCAGCGCATGGGCGGATTCCGGCGACTCGCCCACCGAACGCAGCACCAGCCCGGCGCGCGAGCGATACAGGAACCAGACCAGCCAGGCCACCAGCGCCATCGCGAAGTACACCATGGGGTGCTGGCGAAACAGCGCCGGCCCTAGCAGCGGGATGTCGCCCAGCAGCGGAAAGGAAAAGCTGGGGCGCTCGGGCAGCTTGGCCTGCACGTAGCCGATGCCGGCAAAGGCCGAGAAGCCGGCCCCGAACAGGCTGAGCGCCAGGCCCGTGGCGTATTGGTTGGTGTTGAGCCAGATGACCAGCACGCCGAAGGCGGCGGCCAGCAAGGCGCCGGCGCCCATGCCGGCGGCGAAGCCCAGCCAATCGCTCCCGGTGTGCACCACGGCGGCGAAACCGGCGATGGCGGCGCACAGCATCATGCCCTCGGCGCCCAGGTTGACGATGCCGGCCTTCTCGTTGACCAGCAGGCCCAGGGCGGCGATGGCCAGCACCGTGCCTGCATTGAGTGTGGCTGCCAGCAGCAGCGCGTAGGACTCCATCATGACTCCGACACCGGCATGGAGGTGGATTTTTTCAGGGCTCGCAGGCCGACGAAGCGCACGCGATACGCCATCAGGGTGTCGCAGGCCAGCAGCGAAAACAGCAGCAGGCCCTGGAACACGCCGGTCAGCGAATTGGGCAGCCCCAGGCGCGACTGCGCCAGTTCGCCGCCGATGTAGAACATGCTCATGAGGATGGCCGAAAACAGCATGCCCACCGGGTGCAGCCGGCCGACGAAGGCCACGATGATCGCGGCGAAGCCGTAGCCCGCCGGCACGTAGGGCGTCAGCTGGCCGATCGGGCCGGCCACCTCCAGCGCCCCGGCCAGGCCGGCCGCGCCGCCCGAGGTCAGCAGCGCCAGCCACAGCGCCTTGCGCGAGGAAAACCCGGCATAGCGCGCCGCCGCCGGCGCCAGCCCGCCCACCTGCTGGGCGAAACCGGCGCGGGTGCGAAACAGGAAGACCCAGAGCGCGGCGACGCCGGCCAGCGCGATCAGGATGCCGATGCTCACCCGAGACCCCTGCATCAGGCGGGGCACCTGGGTCACTGCCTCGAAGTTCTTGCTTTGCGGAAAGTTGTAGCCGGCCGGATCCTTCCACGGGCCGAAGACCATGTAGCTGAGCAACTGGATGGCCACGTAGACCAGCATCAGGCTGACCAGGATTTCATTGGCGTTGAACTTGTCGCGCAGCAGGGCCGTGATGCCGGCCCAACACATTCCGCCCAGCACACCCGCCAGCAGGATGGCCAGGACGATCCAGCGGCTGGTGTCCTTGCCGGCCAGCAGCGCAACCCCGCCTGCCACCAGCGCGCCGATGACGAACTGGCCCTCGGCGCCGATGTTCCAGATGTTCGAGCGGAAGCACACCGCCAGTCCCAGCGCAATGATCAGCAGCGGCGTGGCCTTGACCATCAATTCGCCGAGCGCGTAGGGCGACTTGATCGGCTCCCAGAAGAACACCTGCAAGCCCCGCACCGGGTCCTTGCCCAGTGCCATGAACAGGATGACGCCGATGATCACCGTGACGGCCAGCGCCAGCAGCGGCGAAGCCAGGCTCCAGTAGCGCGACGGCTCGGGACGAGGTTCGAGCTTAAGCATTTGCAGCAACTTCCTCGCGGCTCATCGCCTGCGGTGGTGCCGCCTGCCCGCCCCACAGACCGCTCATCCACTCCCCGATCAGCGACACCGTGGCGCTGGCGCGCGCTATCGAAGGCGACAGCCGGCCCTTGGCGATCACATGCAGCCGGTCGCTGATCTCGAACAGCTCCTCGAGCTCCTCGCTGACCACCAGCACCGCGCAGCCGGCGTCGCGCAGCGCGAGGATCTCGCCGCGGATCTGCGCGGATGCGCCCACGTCGACGCCCCAGGTCGGCTGCGAAACGATCAGCAGCTTGGGGTTGGCATCGATCTCGCGCCCGACGATGTACTTCTGCAGGTTGCCGCCCGAGAGCGACTGGGCCGCCGCATGCGGGCCGCCGGCCTTGACGTTGAAGCGCGCGATGATGTCCCGCGCCTGCTTCTCGAGCGCCTTGACGTTGATCCAGCCGTTCTTGCGCACGGCCTCGGTGCGGGTGAGCATGAGGTTGTGCGCCAGGCCCAGCGCCGGCACGGCGCCGCGCCCCAGCCGCTCCTCCGGCACGAAGTGCACGCCGGCGCGCCGTCGCTGCGCGGGCCCGTTGCGGCCGGCCTCCTTGCCGAAGATCCGTATCGAGGCGGGCTCGGCCCGCGTGTCCTCGCCCGACAGCGCGTGCAGCAATTCCTGCTGCCCATTGCCCGACACCCCGGCGATGCCCACCACCTCGCCGGCGCGCACCTCCAGCGAAATGCCGTCGAGATCGATGCCGAACTGGTCTTCGCGCGGCAGGTGCAGGCCGCGCACCTGCAGCACCACCTCGCCGGCCTCGCGATCGTGATGCTGCAATGCCGGCGGCTCGGCGCCGATCATCATCCGGCTGAGCGAAGCGTTGGTCTCGCGCCGCGGATCGCAGACGCCGGTCACCCGGCCGGCGCGCAGCACGGTGCAGGCGCCGCACAGCTCGCGGATCTCGTGCAGCTTGTGGCTGATGTAGAGAATGCTGCAGCCCTCGGACGCCAGCTTCCTGAGCACCGCGAACAGCTTCTCGACGGCCTGCGGGGTGAGCACCGACGTCGGCTCGTCCAGGATCAGCAGCTTGGGATTGGTGAGCAGCGCGCGGATGATCTCCACCCGCTGCATCTCGCCCACCGACAGCGTGTGGACCGGCCGTGCCGGATCGATGTCCAGGCCGTACTCGCCGGCCTTGGCGGTGATGCTGTTCGTCACCTGCTTCAGGCTCAGGTGCTTGTCCAGGCCCAGCCAGACGTTCTCGGCCACGGTCAGCGTGTCGAACAGGCTGAAGTGCTGGAACACCATGCTGATGCCCAGCGCGCGGGCCTCTTGCGGATTGCGGATGTGGACAGCCTGCCCGTTCCACGTGACGCTGCCCTCGTCGGGCTTCACGCTGCCGTAGATGATCTTCATCAGCGTCGACTTGCCGGCGCCGTTTTCTCCCAGCACGGCATGCGTTTCGCCGGGCTCGACGGTAAGCGACACATCGCTGTTGGCCACCACGGCGGGATAGCGCTTGGTGATGTGCGCGAGCTGGAGGCGGGGAATGCTCAAGCTGCGCCTCTCATGGCTGGCGCAGCGCGGCGGCCACCGACTTGACCTGCTCGCGCAGCCAGCGGGCGGACGCCGACGCGTGGCTGCGCTCGTGCCAGAGCTGGTAATACATCAGCTGGGGGAATTCGATCGGACATTCCAGGATTTTCACCGGCAATCGGCTGGTGAAACGTTCGCAGTATTGCCGTCCTGTGGTCAGCACCAGCAGGCTGGACGCGACCATGGCCGGAATCAGGCCGAAGTGCGGGCAGCGCGCCGTGATCTTGCGCGCCAGCCCCAGGCTCTCCAGGTGATCGTCGATCACGCCGCGGGCGCCGGGGTGGGTGGGCATCGGCGCGATGTGCTCGGCCTCCAGCCAGCTGGAGCCGGTCCAGCCGCGCCGCGCCGCGGGATGGTCCTGCGACACCAGGCACACCACCTCGTCGGCGAACAGGGCGCCCAGGTGCAGGTCCTCGGGGGGTTTCAGCCAATTGCCCACCACCACGTCCACCGCGCCCTGGGCCAGGTGCGACTGGTAATCGGAATCGGCGGACAGCGGATGGATCTCGATCAGGCACATCGGCGCCTGCGCCTTGATGCGCGCCACCAGCTGCGGCAGGAAGTGCGGGTCGAGATAGTCGCTGGCCGCCACCCGGAAGGTATG
>JAKFEZ010000027.1:0-5211 GCA_036675435.1 Ramlibacter sp.
CGACCCGGCCGCCCACACGCACCCGCCGGCGAGGCCGTACCACAGCTCATCGGCCCTGCACGAGATGACGCTTCGCGATGCGACCGATGCGTTTCAGCGTGAGTGGTTGTCGGCCGCCTTGAGCCGGCATGAAGGCCACATGGGCAGGGCAGCCAAGGCAGCGGGCATGGACCGGAGCAACTTTCACCGTTTGCTCAAACGGCTCGGTGTGCAACTGCCCGTGGGCCCGAAGGCAGTGCCTGCCTTGGACGCCTTGTATCTTCCCAACGACCGCAGTTGAGCTGTGAACTGCGGAGGTTTCGCGGTCGGTGCGCCAAACCCGATGCGCCTATGAGCATGCAGCTCGCGGGTTAGCTCCAGGTCAACGCATCGGCCCGTTCTGTGCCTTGCATAGCTGAAAGACGGCGAGCGCTCGACGGATCACAGCGCCGATGAGCGACGCGCGCGAATCAGAGGATCGATCCCCCATCCGAGGAGCTGTCTCTACGTGTTACCCGCTGAGCGGCCGCGGCGTCGGCTCATCAAAATAAACAGCGGCGTGAGCTTGCCGAAAGCAGCGAGGCGCAGAACAACAGGAGACACCATGCTCAAGAATCTTGCTCTTGCCGTAACCCTGGGCGTCGCCATGGGCACGCCCGCCTGGGCCGACCCCATGTCCGTGCTGTTCGTCGGCAACAGCTACACCTTCGGCCGGGTCGACCCGGTGATGAGCTACAACACAGCGAACGTGCGCGACCTGACGGCGCCGGTCCCCGGCACCAGCTTCGCCAACACCACGGGAAGCAATGCCTTCGAGCCGCATCCCTGGGGCGGCGTGCCCGGCATCTTCAAGCAGTTGGCGGTACAAGCCGGCCTCGACATCGACGTCGCGCTGTCGACGCGCAACGCGGCCTCTCTGCGCGGGCACATGCTCAACACGAACCCGGCGGACTGGGATCTGCGGGGCAACATCGGTCTGCAGACGTGGACGAAGGTCGTGCTGCAGGAGCAGAGTGACGAGCCCCTGGCACGCCGACCCGGCCTGGCTTCGAACCCAGAGTACTTCCGCTTCTACACCGACAAGATCGAGAACTTCCTGCACTCGCCCGCCGCGTCGGGGACCATCCGCGACCGTGATGCGTTTCCCGGCGCCACGAGTGCCGAGCGGCAGGCCGCCTGCGTCGGGGCAGGCATCGCCTCAGGCACCTGCAGCAACAACCGCGGTTCGTTCGCCAACCCGAATGCGAGCAGCACGACGCAGGTCTACCTGTACCAGACCTGGGCGCGGCCCAACCTCGTGGCGGGGGCGTTCGTGACGAGCACCGATCCTGTGACCGGCGCCGTGACGCGCACGACGAACCCGGCCACGACCTTCTTCCCCGATCTGGCGACGATGACCTCGGAGTTGAAGGCCAGCTACGAGGCCGCCGCCCAACAGGCCGCGGCCGACGGTAGCGTTGGCTTTGCCGGCATCGCCCCGGTGGGGGAGTCCTTCCAGCGTGCCGTCGATCAAGGATTGGCCACGGCCGATTTCTGGGCCATCGACGCTGTCACCGATGGGCGGATCGACCTGTGGTTCGACGACGGTACCCATGCCAGCCGGCACGGCTCGTACCTTGCTGCGCTAACCCTGTTCGGCACACTGACGGGCATCGACCCCTGGTCCTTCGGCGCCAACGAGCAGGCGGCCCATGACCTCGGCATCGCGCCGGCCGACGCGCTGAAGCTGCAGGCAGTGGCTTCCGAGCAGCTCCATGTCAGTGGTGCGCTGCTCGCCCGCCTTCCTTGCCTGCATGCAAGCCCGCGCGCCGCTGCGGCGATCGCCAGACAACCTGGCGTAAAGGCGTGCGGGGGTAAGGCACGGTAGGTCTGGACTTTCGAGCGAGAGCTGGCGATCGGCCACTGCTGGCAATACATGACGTGCGGGTGATGATCTTGGATTCCGCCAGGGACACGGGGGAGTCAACAACGAGTGTCACCAGGACGCCAGTACCCCACAGCTGACTCAGCACTCATTGAACATCGGCGCTGCCCAGGTGCTGGCAACGATCGCTAGGAGCGACCCCCTGCGATGCAGAGACAAGAACCAGCGGGGCAGCCACACACTCTTGTGCTGGCGTAGTCAGTCGAGGAGTCGCCGCTCGACCGCATTACGCACGGCGGCGCTGCGCGAGGCGCGTGCGTCGCTGACAGACCTTATTCTTCGCTGACGGACCTTATTCCTACGATCAACTGTCAAGAGGAACTGCACTCGTCACGCGGCCAGCTTGAACACCCCCACCGCCTGCGCGAGCTTCGCGGCCTGCTGACTGAGGCTGTCGGCCGCCGCAGCGCTCTCTTCGACCAGCGCGGCGTTCTGCTGGGTCGACTGGTCGAGCTGAGTGACCGCAGTATTGACCTGGCCGATGCCGCCGGTCTGCTCGATGGCGGCGGCACTGATCTCCGCGATGAGGTCCGAGACGCGCTTGACCTGGGAGACGATGTCGTCCATCGAGGTGCGCGCATCGTCGACCAGCCGGGTGCCGGCCTGGACCTTCTCGACACTGGCACCGATGAGGTCCTTGATCTCCTTGGCGGCGCCCGCGCTGCGCTGCGCCAGGGACCGCACTTCGCTGGCCACGACCGCGAAGCCGCGGCCCTGTTCACCCGCTCGGGCCGCCTCGACCGCCGCGTTCAGCGCCAGGATGTTGGTCTGGAAGGCGATGCCGTCGATGACGCCGATGATGTCGGCGATCTTCTTCGAGCTGGCGGTGATGTCGTCCATGGTCAGGACGACCTGACCCACGACCTCGCCTCCCTTGAGCGCCGCGGCGCTGGCGGAACCCGCCAACTGGGTGGCCTGGCGGGCGGTGTCGGCGCTTGCCTTCACGGTCGAGTTCATCTGTTCCATCGACGCTGCGGTCTGCTGCAGGCTCGCCGCCTGCTGCTCGGTGCGCTGCGACAGGTCGGCATTGCCGGTGGCGATCTGCGAGCTGCCCGTGGCGATGCTCTCGCTGCTCTGGCGCACGCTGCCCACGATGCGGACCAGGCTGTCGTTCATGGCCTTGAGGGCGGCGAGCAGCTTGCCGGTTTCGTCGCGGCCCTTCGCGTCGATGTCGGAGCGCAGGTCGCCGGCGGCGACGGTCTGCGCCACTTCGACGGCTCGGTTGATGGGTGCGACGATGGCGCGCGTGATGACCAGGGCCAGCACGACGGCCAGGGCGATGGCCGCCACGCTGGCCGTCAACATCAATGCCTCGTAGGTGTCGGCTGCGGCATCGGCCGCTGTCACGTCCTGGGCCGCGTGCACTTCGACGTGCTCGGCGTAGCGGCCGGCGGCGCTCACCAGTTCGGCGAGCAGGGGCCGGCATTCGGCGTTCATCTTGTCGATCGCCTCCTGCTTCCTGTCGTCGAGCGCCAGCCCGACGATGGCCAGCGCCAGCGGGCCGTAGCGGGACTCGACTTCCTTCAGCCGCGCGAAGAGCTCACGCTCCTGGGGAGTGACGTCGCTCGTCGAAGCCAGCGCTGCGTCGAGCTTCTTGAGCGAGTCACCGACCTTCTGGTGTGCGGCTGTGACGGCCGCCTTCTCGGTGCTGCGGTCGGCTTGCGCGGTCACCAGCACCAGGTTGCGTGCACTGATGGCCCGGGCGTTCGCTGCGGCAAGTGCTTCGTTCGCCAACGCCAGCCTCGCGGCGTTCTCGTTGACGTAGCCGGAAAAGGCCTCGTGCTCACTCGACAGTGCCGTGATGGACAGGGCGCATACGCCCAGCACGGCGCCTGCGAGGATCGCGAAGGCAGTTGTGAGTTTGCCCTTGATGGAAAGATTGCCAAGCATTGGTTGCCCCTTGTTCAACGGTTCGTCGAAGGCTTTCGAGGCCGGCGACTGGACATCATTCGGACAGAAGGAGGACCCCGCAATGGCAGTTTGAAAGGGGGTTTGAACGAGCCAAAAGTAAAGGGCCCGGTAAGGGCCCTTTTTGTTCACTAGCCTTGGCGCGGAACGACTGCCAGTCGTCCATGGGCAACACGGTGGCCGGGGCTCGACTTCACTCCACCGTCACGCTCTTCGCCAGATTGCGCGGCTTGTCCACATCCGTCCCGCGCACACACGCCGTGTGATACGCCAGCAATTGCAACGGCACCACGTGCAGCAGGGGCGAGAGCGCGCCGTAGTGCTCGGGCATGCGGATCACATGCACGCCCTCGCTGCTTTCGATGCGCGTATCGGCATCGGCAAAGACGAACAGCTCGCCGCCGCGTGCGCGCACTTCCTGCAGGTTGCTCTTGAGCTTTTCGAGCAGCGTGTCGTTGGGCGCGACGGTCACGACCGGCATGGCGGCGGTCACGAGCGCCAGCGGTCCGTGCTTGAGCTCGCCGGCCGGGTAGGCCTCAGCGTGGATGTAGCTGATCTCCTTGAGCTTGAGCGCGCCCTCCAGCGCCACGGGATAGTGCAGGCCGCGGCCGAGGAACAGCGCGTTCTCCTTGCGCGCGAATTCTTCGCTCCAGGCGATGATCTGGGGCTCCAGTGCGAGCACCGCCTGCAGCGCGGCCGGCAGGTGGCGCAGCGCCTTGAGGTGCGCGGCCTCGGCCTCGGCATCGAGGTGGCCGCGCAGCTTGGCCAGGGTGAGCGTGAGCAGGAACAGGCCGGCGAGCTGCGTCGTGAACGCCTTGGTGGAGGCCACGCCGATCTCCACGCCGGCCCGCGTCAGGTAGGCCATCTCGCATTCGCGCACCATCGCGCTGGTCGCCACGTTGCACACCGTCAGCGTGTGCCGCATGCCGAGGCCTCGCGCATGCTTGAGCGCGGCCAGCGTGTCAGCGGTCTCGCCGCTTTGCGAGATGGTCACGACCAGCGTGCGCGGGTTGGGCACGCTGGCGCGGTAGCGGTATTCGCTGGCTACTTCAACGTTCGTCGGAATCTTCGCGATGCCTTCGAGCCAGTACTTGGCAGTGCAGCCGGCGTAGTAGCTGGTGCCGCAGGCGAGGATCAATACGGAATCGATGGCGTCGAAGGCAGCCGCCGCTTTGGGGCCGAACAGTGCGGGCACGATGGCCTGAACGCCTTCGAGCGTGTCGCCGATGGCGCGGGGCTGCTCGAAGATCTCCTTTTGCATGTAGTGCCGGTAGGGGCCGAGTTCGGCGGCGCCGGTGTGCGCCTGCACGGTGCGCACTTCACGCTCGACGCGCCGGTGGCGGCCCGTGTCGTCGCGCGCGACGATCCAGTGGCGGCCCGGCTGCAGGTCCACGACGTCG
>JAKFEZ010000281.1:0-5136 GCA_036675435.1 Ramlibacter sp.
AGGCGATGTTGTCGTAGGTCCACTTGGCCGGCGGCACGCCGTTCTTCATGGCCGCGTTCTCGGCCGGCAGGCCGAAGGCATCCCATCCCATCGGCATCAGCACGTTGTAGCCGTTCATGCGCAAGTAGCGCGTGAGCATGTCGTTGATGGTGTAGTTGCGCACGTGGCCCATGTGCAGCTTGCCACTGGGGTAGGGCAGCATCGAGCAGGCGTAGAACTTCTTCTTGCTCAGGTCCTCGGTCACGCGGTAGGCGTCGCGCTCGTTCCAGTACGACTGCGCGGCGCGCTCTACCTCGGAAGGGTTGTATTTCTCTTGCATATAAAGGTGTGCCGGATAGTGGGTCCGGCCTGCGGCGATTTTACGGGCGGCTTCAGCGCGGCGCCGGCGGCGCCTCGGCGACGAAACCGATGCGGTGCAAGCCGGCCTTCTGCGCTGCGCCCACCACCTCGACCACCCGGCCGTACGGCACGGCCTGGTCGGCCCGCAGCTGGACCTCGGTGCCGGGATCGGCCTTGGCCGCCCGGGCCAGCCGCTCGGCCAGCTGCCCGCCGGTGACGGGCTGGTCGTCCAGGAAGGCCTGGCCGGCCCGATCGAGCACCAGCGTGACAAACCGGGGCGCGTCGTTGGGCTTGACGGCGTCGCTGCGCGGCAGGTCCAGCCGGATTGAACTGGCCAGCAGGGGCGCCGTGATGATGAAGATCACCACCAGCACCAGCATGACGTCGACCAGCGGCGTCACGTTGATCTCGCTCATGGGCTGCGGCCCGGGGGTGCGCTCGAGCCGGCCGAAAGCCAATTCAAGCCTCCGCGCGAGGATTGAGCGCCGCCGGGCCACCCCAAGGCGCGAGGGCCGCCTCGGGGGACAGCGCAGCAGCCTTGGCTGCAGGCGTGGGGGCGCACAACAGTTCCCGCAAGTCGCGGGCAAAGCCCTCCAGGTCGGCCTCGATCCTGCCGATCAGCCGGCCGAAGACGTTGTAGCCCAGCACGGCGGGAATGGCGACCGCCAGGCCCGCAGCGGTCATGATCAGGGCCTCGCCCACCGGTCCGGCGATCTGCTCGATGGTGATCTGGCCCGACGCGGCGATACCGGTCAGCGCGTGATAGATGCCCCACACGGTGCCCAGCAAGCCGATGAACGGGGCAGTGGCGCCCACGGTCGCCAGAAGCACCTGGCCGAAATGCAGCTTGTCCAGCACCCCGTGCAAGGCGTCGCGAAGCAGCCGCGTCAGCTGCTGCGAACGATCGCCGGCGCCGGCCAGCGAGCCGGCCGACTCGACCTGGCTGGCAGCGATCAAGGGCAGCACCAGGGCTTCGCGGTCGAAAGCCCCGGCCTGCCGCTGGCCTTCGTCAACCGAGCGCGACTGCCAGAAAGCCGCCGTGCTGCGGCCCACGTCACGGCCGGCGCGGCGCAGCAACCAGGCTTTCCAGAGGATGACGACCCAGCTGGCCACCGACATGGCCAGCAGCAGCAGCGCCACCGCCCGGGTGACGCCGTCGCCTTGGCTGAACAGGTCCAGCAGGCTCATCGGCGCCTCAGCTCAGCGGCCGCCCGGCAGCGATCGAAGTGAGCGCGGGGGCTATTCACGGAGGTTCAGGACGTCGAACATGTCGAACAGCCCCTGGCGCTTGCCGGCCAGGAACCGGACGGCACGCAGGCTGCCTTCGGCGTACGTCGAGCGGCTGGCCGACTTGTGGGTGATCTCGATACGCTCGCCGGTGCCGGCGAACAGCACCGTGTGATCGCCGACCACGTCGCCGCCGCGAATGGTGGCGAAACCGATGGTCGACGGGTCGCGCTCGCCGGTGACGCCTTCGCGGGCGTACACGGCGCAGTCTTTCAGGTTGCGGCCCAGCGCCTGGGCGATCACCTCGCCCATCTTGATGGCGGTGCCCGACGGAGCGTCGACCTTGTGGCGGTGATGAGCCTCGATGATCTCGATGTCGTAACCGGTGGACAAGGCCTTGGCCGCCATTTCCAGCAGCTTCAGCGTGACATTCACGCCCACGCTCATGTTGGGAGCCATGACGATGGCGATGTCGCGGGCGGCGTCGGCGATCAGCTCCTTGTGCCCTTCGCCGAAACCGGTGGTGCCGATCACGGCGTTGACGCCCAGCTCGCGGCAGGCCTGCAGGTGCGCCAGCGTGCCTTCGGGCCGGGTGAAATCGATCAGGACCTGGGCGTTCGCGAGGCCCGCGCGCAGGTCGGCGCTGACGGGCACCCCGCTGGCATGGCCGAGAAATGCGGCCGCATCATTGCCGATGGATGGGCTGGAAGCGATATCGAGCGCGCCGGCGAGCTGGCAGTCGCCCGAGCTGCGGATGGCTTCGATCAGGATATGGCCCATGCGACCGCTGGCACCGGCCACGGCGACCTTGTGCGGAGCGAGCCGGGTATCGGCCATCATCAGCGCGCCGGCGCTTCGAGCGGCGGATAGCGGGTGCCCGGCGGCGGCCCCTCGGGGGGCTGGGGCGCCGCGGGCGCTGCCGTGCGGCCGGCGGAAAACTGCTTCAGGCTTTCTTCGCTGGCCTGCAGTTGCGGCACCTTGGCGTTCTTGCGCTTGTTGTCCAATGTGGCAACGAACTCGGCCTCGCTGGGCATGGTGTCGCCCTCGAAGCGCTCGAGCAGGTCGCCCTTGAAGAACACCGCGAGCTTGCGCGCCTGCGGCTCCACGCCCTGGCGCTTGATGGTGAACACGTAGTCCCAGCGGTCGGCGTGGAAGACGCTGGCCATCAGCGGCGTGCCCAGGATGTCGCGCACCTGCTGGCGGCTCATGCCGGGCTGGAGCGCCTCGACCTGCTCTCGCGACACGAAATTGCCCTGCACGATCTCGATCTTGTACGGGGTGATCGAATCCGCGAGCCGCCGGCTGGCATTGTCGAACGAGCCGCAGCCGCCGGCCGCCCCGACAGCGGCGAGGGCCAGCGCCAGGCGCATTGCACGAGAGGGAAAAACGGGCATGGGCAAACCGGTAGCGATATGATCAAACCATTGTAGCGGCTGCCCTGTCGGGCGCCCGCGGGGGACACCATGGCCAACATCGACGAACTCAAGAGCACCGGCCTGAAAGCCACGCTGCCGCGCCTGAAGATCCTGGACGTGTTCCAGAAGGGCGCGCAGCGCCATATGACGGCCGAAGACGTTTTCCGGGTCTTGCTGGAAGACCGCTCCGACATCGGCCTGGCGACCGTGTACCGCGTGCTCACCCAGTTCGAGCAGGCCGGCATCCTCTTGCGCAGCCACTTCGAAAGCGGCAAGGCCGTCTACGAGCTCAACGAAGGGACCCACCACGACCACATGGTGTGCCTCGACTGCGGCCGGGTGGAGGAGTTCTACGACGCCGAGATCGAGAAGCGCCAACAGGCCGTGGCCCAGGCCAAGGGCTTCGCCATCGCCGACCATGCGCTCAGCCTGTATGCGCATTGCATCAAGGACGAGTGTCCCAATCGGCCAAGAAGGGGTGGAGGCTAGGAGTCCCTAGCCCCCACGAATCACTTCTCCTGCTCCATCGCGCGCCGATGGCGCTCGACGAATTCCTGATAGGTATCGACCCCGCGCAGCTGCAGGATGGTGTTGCGCACGGCGGCTTCGACCAGCACGGCGATGTTGCGGCCGGCCACCACCTGGATCACGGCCTTGCGCACCGGCACGCCCAGCACGTCCTGGGTGAGCGGCTCGTAGGGCAGGCGCTCGTACTCGCGCTCCAGCGTTTCGCGGCGCACCAGGTGGACGATGAGCTTGAGCCGCATCTTGCGGCGCACCGCCGTCTCGCCGAAGATGCCGCGAATGTCCAGCAGGCCGATGCCGCGAACTTCGAGCAGGTTCTGCAGGAGCTCGGGGCAGCGGCCCTCGATGGTGGTCTGGTTGATGCGGTACAGGTCGACGGCGTCGTCGGCCACCAGGCCGTTGCCGCGCGAGATCAGCTCCAGGCCCAGCTCGCTCTTGCCCAAGCCCGATTCGCCGGTGATCATCACACCCAGCCCGAGGATATCCATGAACACACCGTGCATCGAGGTGCGCTCGGCGAAGTGCTTGGACAGGTAGGCCCGCAGCACGTCGATCACGAAGGCCGAGGGCTCGTGGGTGGCGAACATCGGGATCTGGGCGCGCTCGCACATCGACAGCAGCGCATCGGGCGCGACCTGGTTGTCGGTCAGCACCAGCACCGGCGGCTCGAGGGTGACGATGCGCGCGATGCGGCGCGCGCAGTCTTCCGCCGTGGCGTTGGTCAGGTACGCGATTTCCCGCTCGCCGAGGATCTGGACGCGGTACGGGTGGATGTAGTTGAGGTAGCCCACCAGGTCGGCGCCGGACCGCGCCGCCCGCACGGCGATCTCGTCGAAGCGCCGCTCCGAGGCGCCCAGGCCCGCCACCCATTCCCACTTGAGCTGGGCCCGGTGGTCCTCGAACAGGACGTCGGCGCTGACAACGGTGGGTTTCAAGCCGGCCGCAGCGCTGGGCCGTCCCAAGCAAGGCCGGCCCCCTCGGGGGGCAGCGAACCACGCGCAGTGGGGAGCGTGGGGGTCGGTTCCGCCGCCGGGCCGCCCCTAGGCGGAACAGCCCCCTCGGGGGGCAGCGAACCACGCGCAGTGGGGAGCGTGGGGGTCATATTCCTCAGGCGGGTTGGGCGGATTGCCAGGTGGCAATCAATTGGTGCAATTCGACTGCATCGCTGCAAGCCTTCATCTTCTCCCGCAAGGGTGCGTCGCTGAGCAGCTCGGCGATTTCCGAGAGGATTTCCAGGTGCTTCTGCGTGGCGGCCTCGGGCACCAGCAGAAAGATCAGCAGGCGCACGGGCTGCTCGTCGGGGGCGTCGAAACCGATCGGCTGGGCCAGCTGGAACAGCGCGGCCATCGGCGCTTTCAGCCCCTTGATGCGTCCGTGCGGAATCGCGACGCCGTGGCCCAGGCCGGTCGAGCCGAGGCGTTCGCGGGCGAACAGGCTGTCGGTGATGAGGGCGCGGGAGAGGCCGTGCAGGTTTTCAAACAGCAGACCCGCCTCTTCGAAAGCACGCTTCTTGCTGGTGGCATCGACGCTCACGAGCACTTGAGCGGCAGGCAGGATGGACGCGAGACGGTTCATGGTTCGGGTTTACGATTATGCACCCGGGGCGTGCACTGCAACAAAACGTCCGGCA
>JAKFEZ010000149.1:0-24650 GCA_036675435.1 Ramlibacter sp.
GGGTTGCGGCCAAAAAGGCCATGCGCCGCGTTGCGAAGCCTTGCCGGACGCCTTGTCCGGCTGCGTTTCGCGCCTTGCGCATGACCTTTTTGATCCGCAACGCATCTTGCAAAAATAGTGTGAACAGGCCCTAGTTTAGGCCATCGGCGACAATCGCAAGCATGCTAGAAATCATCGTCCCAGCCGCTCCCGTCCTCCCCAAAAACGACCAGAACTTGATCTGGCTGGATTGCGAGATGACAGGGCTCGATCCCGAGGTGGACCGCCTGATCGAGATTGCGGTGATCGTCACGGGCGCCGACCTCACGCCTCGCATCGAGGGGCCGGTGCTGGTGATTCACCAGTCCGATGAGCAGCTCGACAAGATGGACGCGTGGAACAAGGGCACGCACGGGCGCAGCGGCCTGATCGACAAGGTCAAGGCCTCCGTGGTGACCGAAGCGCAGGCCGAGCAGCAGATTCTGGAATTTCTCGCCCGCTACGTGCCGAAGGGCAGCACGCCGATGTGCGGCAACAGCATCAGCCAGGATCGCCGCTTCCTGGTGAAGTACATGCCGAAGCTGGAGGCGTTCTTTCACTACCGCAACGTCGACGTGAGCACGCTGAAGGAGCTGGCCAAGCGCTGGCGTCCGGACATCTACAACGCCTTCAAGAAGCAGCAGAAGCACACCGCGCTCGCCGACGTGCATGAGTCCATCGACGAACTCGCCCACTACCGCGAGCACTTCCTCAAGCTCGAGAGTCCCCCCGCAGTTGCGGGAAAACCCTGAACGTGCGACAATCGTGGGCTTGGCTGCATTGCAGCCTTCGTGCATCTCCCTTCACACACCGGCTCGAATAGCAAAGAGCCACAGCGCCCCGTCTTCCCAGGTTGCGGGCCCTGAACGTCGTTGATGGTTGATGTTTTATAACCATTGACGACTGCGCCGCCATTCTCTTTTGGCAGCGGCGTCGCCAAGCGCCGCCTTGCGGCGGCGCGTGTGTGAGTAATACATGACCGACACTTTTGAAGTGCAGGGCGACTTTTCGCCTGCGCAAGACAACACCCCCATCGCCATCGGCGCCACTGAAACCGCCATGGTCGATACCGCTGCGGTAGAAACCGCAATCGAAACCGCCATCGTGGTCGAGGCCGCCGCACCCGAACTGCCTGCAGTGCCCAACGGCTTCCTGAAGATGGGCCTGGCGAGCGAGCTGATTCAAGCCGTGCAGGACCTGGGTTTCACCCAGCCGACTGCCGTGCAGGAACAGACGATTCCGCTGGCCATGCCCTCGGACGAAGCTGCCGGCTTCACCGACCTGATGGTCTCCAGCCAGACCGGCAGCGGCAAGACCGCAGCCTTCCTGCTGCCCATGCTGCACACCCTGCTGAAGCAGCGTGCGGACGCCGAAGCCCAGTCGCGCGCCGAGTTCGAGCGCCAGACCGCCGAAGCGTTGGCCAAGGGCGAACCCGCGCCCAAGCGCGCCAAGCGCCTGGACCCCACCAGCTCGCGCAACTTCAAGGCCGCCACACCCGGCGCGCTGATCCTGTGCCCCACGCGCGAACTCGCGCAGCAGGTGGCACATGACGCCATCGACCTGGTGCGCCATTGCCGCGGCCTGCGCGTTGCCAGTGTGGTGGGCGGCATGCCTTACCAGCTGCAGATCGCCAAGCTGCAGAATGCCGACCTGGTGGTGGCCACCCCCGGCCGCCTGCTCGACCTCCAGCGTTCGATGCAGATCAAGCTGGACAAGGTGCAGTTCCTGGTGGTCGACGAGGCCGACCGCATGCTCGACCTGGGCTTTGCGGATGACCTGGCCGAAGTGAACCAGCTCACCATCGAGCGCAAGCAGACCATGATGTTCAGCGCCACCTTCGCGCCGCGCATCCAGCAGCTCGCCAGCCGCGTGATGCGCCAGCCGCGCAAGATCCAGATCGACAATCCGCAGGAAAAGCACGCCAACATCAAGCAGGTGCTGTTCTGGGCTGACACGGCGCAGCACAAGCGCAAGCTGCTGGATCACTGGCTGCGCGACACCACGATCAACCAGGCCATCGTTTTCGCCAGCACGCAGATCGAGTGCGACGGCCTGGCCAACGACCTGCAGCAAGCCGGCTTCGATGCCGTGGCGCTGCACGGCGCCCTGAGCCAGGGCTTGCGCAACCGCCGCCTGATGGCGCTGCGCCAGGGCCATGTGCAGGTGCTGGTGGCCACCGACGTCGCCGCGCGCGGCATCGACGTGCCCACCATCACCCACGTCTTCAACTTCGGCTTGCCGATGAAGGCCGAGGATTACACCCACCGCATCGGCCGCACCGGCCGCGCGGGGCGTGACGGCCTGGCCGTGACCTTTGCCGAGTTCCGTGATCGCCGCAAGATCTTCGACATCGAGGGCTATACCAAGCAGCCGTTCAAGGCCGAAACCGTTCCTGGCCTGGAGCCGCAGCAGCGCGCTCCGCAGGGTGGCCGCCCGGGCGGCGACTTCGCCGGCCGCGGCGGGCGCGATCATCACTCGCGCGACCGCAAGTTCGGTGGCGGGCAGCGCACCGGCGGCTTCGGCGGCGGTGGCGGCGGTTTTGCGCCGCGTGAAGATCGCGGCTTCGACCAGCGTCGTAGCAACGAAAGCTATATCCGCAAGCCTGCCTTCGGCGACTACGCCGGTGGTGGCCGCAACGAAGGTTTTGCCGTGCGCAACAACGACGGCTTTGCCCCGCGCGGTGACTTCGCGCCCCGCAGCCCCTCGTTTGCCAAGCCGCCGGCCAAGCCCGGCAACGGCGGCAAGGTGTTCGTGCCACGCGACATCAAGAAGCGCCCGTACAAGCCGGCAAACTGAAGCGGTTGCGCAACATTGAAAAAGGGGGCCATGCCCCCTTTTTTTCATCGAGCGCGCTGCGATTCAGCTAAGTCGCCGCCGAGATCGCCCGGCCGGTTTCCGGCCAGCGGCGATGCACGAAAAGCCATGCGAACAATCCAACGCTCATCATCAGCAACGAGGTGAGCGCGAGCATGCGTGTCGAATGCATCACCAACGGGGCGATGACGCCCGCCGCGATGCCATTGGCCGTCGAGCCGATCACGGCCTGCAGCGACGAAGCCAGGCCTCTGCGCTCGGGAAACATGTCGAGCACCAGCAGCGTCACCACCGGCACCATGAGAGCCCAGCCGAACGCAAACACCGCGATCGGCAGCAGCGCCCAGCCGGCGGTTGCCACCAGGAAGAAGTTGGCCGCCACGTTGACGAGCGATATCAGAACCATGATGGTGAAGCCGTAGCGGATCTGCCGCCGGGGTGTGATGTGCCCCGCCAGGCGCCCGCTGGCCCAGGAGCCGCCCATGATGCCGGCAATGGTGAGCACGAAGAACCAGTAGAACTCGGTGGGCGCCAGCTTGAGGTGGGTGCCCAGGAATTCCGGCGCGGCCAGCACATACAGGAACATGCCGTTGAAGGGGATGCCGCTGGCCAGGGCCAGCAACAGGAAGCGCGGGCTGGAGCCCAGTTCCCAATAGCCTTGCATCAGGTTGCGCACGTTGAACGGCTGCCGCTGGTCGACGTGAAGCGTCTCGGGCAGCAGCTTGAAGTTGGCCGTCCACAGCGCCACGCCCACTGCCGTCAGGAACCAGAAGATGCTGTGCCAGCCGAGGTGCACGAACAGCCAGCCACCGATGATGGGGGCGACCGCCGGCGCCACGCCGAAGTAGATCGTCACCTGGCTCATCACCCGCTGGGCTTGCGCCGGCGGAAACATGTCGCGGATCACTGCACGCGACACCACGATCCCTGCGCCGGTGGACAGGCCCTGCAGCCCTCGAAAGAAGACCAGCTGGCCGATGGTCTGCGACAGCGCGCAGCCGGCCGACGCCAGGGTGAAGATGGCAATTCCCCACAGCACCACGGGGCGCCGCCCGAAACTGTCGGCCAGCGCGCCATGGAACAGGTTCATGAACGCAAACCCGAACAGATAGGCCGACAGCGTCTGCTGCATCTCCACCGGTGTCGCGCCCAGCGCCTGCGCAATGCCGGAGAAGGCCGGAATATACGTGTCGATGGAGAACGGCCCCAGCATGCCGAGCAGGGCAAGCAGGACGGCGAGGGCCCAGCGCGGCGCGCGCCAGAGGTTGTGGGCATCAGGGTTCATGGGGGCCCTGAAGTCTATCGGTTTTGCCCGCTGCGGACAGGCCGTGCCGGATGCTTTCCCACGCATGCGGGCTGACGTAGGTGGCCAGCACCAGCAGGTCTCCGGGCGCTGCGGCGGCGAACGCAGACTTGAGCCCTTCGGCATGCGTGGCCGCCACGGTGACGCTCGCTTCGGGCACGCCCTTGCTGGTCACGCCCTGCGCCAGCAGGCGGGCTGCGGCGCAGGCGGGGCGACCACGCAGGTCTTCCCAGTCGGCGCAGACGAAATGGTCGAAGGCACTGGCAGCCGCTTGGCCCATCTGCGTGAGGAACTCATCGGGCCGATTGCCGACCGCGCAGATAAACAGATGCTTCCTGCCCGTCACCTCGAGTGTCTCGACGAGGCGGGCCATCTCCGCGGTGGCGTGCTGGCCATCCACCCAGTTCACCAGCACCCGGTAAGGCATGCCGTCGATGATGTTCATCCGTCCGGGGTTGCTTTGGGCCGTCGACTGGAAGTTGCCGAGCGCCGCCGCGATGATGCCGAATTCGATGCCCATGCCGTGTGCCACCGCCGCGGCGTACACCGCGTTGACGATGGCGGGACGGAACAGGCCGCCCCAAGTGGCGGGGATGTCTTTGGCGGCCAGGGCGCCGACCTCGCGTTCTCCCTCGTAGAGCCGCAAGACACAGGCAGCCAGCTGGCCATCCAGCACCGCCGCACGACCGCCTGCCGCCCGGTGCGCCAGCACCTCCGGGTTGCCAGGATCCTCGGAGACCAGGCAGACCGGCGCCCGGACATGCTCGCGCATGGCCAGGCACAGCGGCTCGTCGGCATTCAGCACCGCCAGCTTGCGCGCGTTTTCCACCACCAGCCGCTTGACCCGCGCCAGCGCTTGCCTGTCGTGCACGCCGTTCAGGCCAAGATGGTTGTCGTGGATGTTGAGCACCACGCCGACGTCGCAGGCATCGATGCCCATGCCGTGCTTGACCAGGCCGCCGCGCGCCAGTTCGAACACGCCCGCCTGCACCCGCGGGTCCAGCAGCAGCGCGCGGGCGCTGGCACCGCCCGCGGAGTCGCCGGAACGCACCTCCTCGCCGGCGACGTAGGCGCCTTGCGTGGTGGACAGCCCCACCGTCATGCCGGCCTGAGCCAGGATGGCGGCCACCATGCGCGAGGTGGTCGTCTTGCCGGCACTGCCGGTGATGCCGGCGGTCGGTACGCGGCCGTCAGCGCCCCGGCGGAACAGGCTGTCGACGATCGGGCCGACCACGTCACGGTCGGCGTTCGACGCCAGATGCGGCCGCAAGCCCGGAGACGAGTTGACTTCCAGCACGGCGCAGTCGATATCGCGCCACGAGCGGCCGATGTCCGGCGTGAGGAAATCGATGCCCGCCACGTCCAGTCCGATCAGCCCCGCCACCCGTTCTGCCAGGGCCCGATTGTCCGGATGCACCTGGTCGCTGACATCGACCGACGTTCCCCCGCGGGAGATATTGGCGGTGCGCCTGAGCGGAACAGCCTGGCCCTGCGCCGGAACGGTTTCCGGGCTGAGCGATGCCGACCGCAGCACCGCCAGTGCTTCCGCATCCAGGCTGACCCATTCGAGCAGCCGCTCGAAAGGCATGCCTCGGCGCGGGTCCTGATTGAGTTGGTGAACCAGTTCGCGGACCGTGTGCTGCCCGTCGCCGAGCACCTGGGCCGGTACCCGCCGGGCTGCCGCCACCAGCCGGCCCTCGACCACCAGCAGGCGATGGTCGTGACCCTGCACGAATCTTTCGACCAGCACGCCGCCCTTGTGCGCGGCCGCCTGCTCGAAAGCCGTCGCGACATCCTGGTCGGTGGACAGGTCGACCGCGACGCCGCGGCCTTTGCCCGCTGACCGCGGCTTGACGACCACCGGCCCATTCAGGCGGCGAAATACCTGCACCGCTTCTTCGGCACTGGCCACCACTTGCGGTTGCGAAGTCGGCACGCCTTGCGACACCAGGAAGGACGACGTCGTTAACTTGTCGCCCGCAAGCCAGCGTGCCAGGCCCGAGGTCTGGTCGGTGGCGGTTTCGTTGAGCCGCTGCCGCAGCCAGCCTTGTCCGAGCTGCAGGAACTGACCGGGCGGTGCGATGCGGTAGTGCGGTATGTCCCGGCGGTGGGCCGCGCGCGCCAGTGCGATGGTCGTCTGGTTGAGTCCGTGGCGGCGCGCGGTCCGGCGAAAGGTCCAATAGGCTTCGCGCAGGTGTCCCAGCGCGGCTTCCCGGCTGCTCTCGGCCGGATCGAAGCGCAGCAGGCAGGCTTGCACGGCGAGCCTCCAGGCGGGCAGTCCGATGTTGGGTTCATCACAGGGCAGGAATACGGTCAGGCGATCGCGCGCCCTGCCGGCGAGCCGGCCGAGCGCCGGCGCTACGCAAAAATCCGTCAGCAAGTCTTGCGCGGCGGCCAGCACCAGTGCAACGGCCGGAACCCGCGCATCGCCGATGCCCTGGGCGGATTCGCCTTTGTCGGGCGCTGCCGTGACGGCAAACGCCTGGCGCAGGAAGGCCAGGGCATCGGCCGCCTGGGCGGCGCCAGGCTTCCATTGCAGGAAAGCGACGCCCTCCGGAGTGTCGAACTGGACGGCCAGCAGCAGCCCGGAAGCGGGCGACCAGACGTTGGGGCCTCTGTAGAAACTGTGCTTGGCGAGGTTCATGCGGGCTTGTCGGGTGTCCACATGACCCCGGGCTCAGCATCTTAAGTGCCCTCGGGTCAGCGGCCGCGCTGGTTAAACTCGAGGCCAGACACAAAGGGTTTCAAATGATCCGACGCATGAGGGGCAGGGGAGTGGCAGCGACATATTGGGCGGCTACGTGGACGGCCCTGTTTGCGCTTGCGTCAGGAAACGCCCAAGCCAACGGCTGGCACTATGCCGCTGCAGCCACGGCCGGCACCGCCACGCACGAGAGCCGCATCGACAGCCTCAATTCGCTGACCCTGCGGTTCCCTTACGACGGCAAGAACCACGGCAGCCTGACCGTGCGCAGCCAGCCCGATCACGCCGTCCTCACGGTGGACAAGGGCCAGATCCTTTGCTACCTGGCGCCTTCGTGCAGCATCAAGATCCAGTTTGACGACGGCCCTGTGCAGACCTTTTATGGCCGTGTGCCCAGCGACGGCGGCCCTTCGAAGGTGGTGTTGGCCCCGACCCTTAGGTTCCTGGCGGCCGCCCGCGCCGCCAAGCGCCTGCGCGTGGCCGTGTCACTGTACGAGGGCGGCGAGCAGGTGCTGGAGTTCCGCGCGCCGGAACCGCTGGTGTGGCCGCCGGCGAGTTCCCAAAGCCCCATTTTCAAAAGCACATCGGCTGCTTTGGAACGCCCTTAGCCAGCGAGGACGGCGCAGAAAGCATAGGCTGCGCCCCAGTTGGGTCGTCTGGCAGCTTGCTAACATGTTAGTGAGCTGTTATGCTCACGACATGGCGTCAACCGCATCCAACAGCCCAGCCGCTGAGTCGACCAACCTGCGCAATCAAGCCTACGAGCGGTTTCGCCAGCAGGTGCTCGCATCTCGGCTGAAGCCGGGGCAGTTTGTTTCTCAGCAAGAACTGACGCTGTTGCTTGGCATGCCGTTGGGGGCAGTCAGGGAAATGATTCCAAGGCTGGAGGCGGCGCGCCTGATCACCACGGTGCCCAAGCGCGGGCTGCAGATCGCCGCGGTCGACCTCAAGCTGATTCGCAATGCCTTCCATGTCCGCAGCATGATCGAACTCGAAGCCGCGGCCCAGTTCGTGCGCCATGTCTCGGACCGCGAACTTGACGAAATCGCCGATCGGCATCGCGCCATTCTCGCGCGCGCCAACAAGCCGGGCGTGGACCCTCGACTGGACGACGACGCACTGGCGGTCGATTGGGGCCTGCACAACCGCATGGTGGATGCCATGGACAACGAGATCCTGTCCGACATGTATCGGGTGAACAGCCTGCACATCAAGCTGATCCGCATCGACAGCGCATTGGCACGGCCGATGCGCGTGGTGCCGGCCATGCAGGAGCATCTGGCATTCATCGAGGCATTGAAAGCCCGTGAACCAGCAAGGGCAGTCGAGCTGATGGCGGCCCATATCGAAGCCTCGCGTCAGCGTGTCCTGGCCCGCGCCAGCGGCTTGCAGTACGCGGATTCACCGGAGGCGGTCAAGACCGCCTGACTTCCACTTCCCCTTAGGAGACAGATATGTTCAAGTTCAAACGCGCCCTGCTGGGCGCGCTGGCTGGCTTCGCCCTGGCCGCGTCTGCCCAGACCTATCCGGTCAAGCCGATCGCCCTGGTCGTGCCGTTCGGCGCCGGCGGAAACAACGATGTGTCCGGCCGCATCATTGCCCAGAAAATGGCGGAAGGCCTGGGCCAGCAGATGGTGGTGGAGAACAAGACCGGCGCCGGCGGCGCGATCGGCGCGGCCTATGTGGCCAAGGCGAAACCCGATGGCTACACGCTCGGCTTTCTCTCGAGCGGTCCGCTGGCCGGCAATGTCAGCCTGTACAAGAGCCTGCCCTACGATTCGACGCGCGACTTCGTGCCGGTAGCACGGACCACCAGCAGCCCGAGCGTCCTGGTCGTGCACCCGTCGGTGCCGGCCAACAACCTGAAGGAGCTTGTCGCGCACCTGAAGGCAAATCCCAAGAAGCTGAACTACGGCACCTCGGGCACCGGATCGTCGCCGCACCTGTCGGGCGTCCTGTTCGAGGCCATGGCGGGGGTGGAGATGACCACCGTTCCCTTCCGCGGTGGCAGCCAGGTCAATATCGCGCTGCTGTCCGGCGACGTTCAGGCTTCGTTCAGCCCGATCCTGGAGGTCGTGCCGCATATCCAGGCCGGCAAGCTCAAGGCGATCGCGGTCACTTCCACCAAGCGCTCGGCGTTGCTGCCCGATGTGCCGGCGATCGCCGAGATGTACCCGGGCTATGAAGTCATCACCTGGAACGGCTTGGTGGCGCCCGCCGGCACCCCGCCGGAGGTCATCGCCAGACTGAACGCCGAAGCGGTGAAAGCAGTGACTTCGCCCGAAGTCAAAGCCAGGCTGCTGCAACTCGGGTTGGAGCCCGCGCCCTCCAGCGCCGCCGAATTCGGTGCCTATATCAAGAGTGAAATCGCAAATTTTGCAAAGCTGGTCAAGCTGGCCGGCGTCGAGCCGCAGTAAACCCCAGCATCCACGAAAGCACCTTATGAACCAGAAGATTTTCTCTCCGGCCCAGATCCAGGGCATCGTTCCGCCGCTGGTGACGCCTTTCACCGCTGAAGGGGATGTCGACGAGGCCGCGCTGCGTGCCACCACGCGCTTCATGATGGATCAAGGGGTTCACGGCCTGGTGGTGGGCGGCAGCTCCGGCGAAGGCTATACGCTTTCGACCGACGAGCTGCGCCGGATCACGGAGATAGCCGCTGATGAAATCAACGGCGCGATCCCGCTGGTCGCCGGCGTCATCGCCAACAGCACGCGTGATGCGATCCGCAAATCCAGGGCCCTGCAGGGCCTGGGCGTTTCTGCCTTACAGGTCACGCCCGCGCATTACATCTACAAGAGCGATGACGAATCGATGCTTCGCCACTTTCGCGAAATCACCGAGGCAGTGGACACGCCAGTACTCATCTACAACGTGATCCCCTGGAACTACATGACTCCCGCGCTGTTGCTGCGCATCATGCGGGAGGTGCCGAATGTCGTGGGCGTGAAGCAAAGCGCCGGTGACCTGAAGGCCCTGGCCGACCTGCTCAACGCATGCCGGCCCCAAGACCGGATTTTCGCGGCGGTCGATTCCCTCTTGTATCCCTGCATGGCACTGGGCGCCCATGGCGTGATCTCGATGCTGACCTCCGCGGTTCCGGGCGCTTGCATCGATTTGTGGAACGCCGTGCAGCGCGGCGACCACGCATTCGCCCTGGATCTGCATAACCGGCTGCTGCGGTTGTGGAACGCCATCTATGCCGACAACCGTGTCGCCCTGGCCAAGTACGCCCTCTCGTTGCAGGGCGTCCCCACTGGCCATACCCTGCGCCCCATACCGGCGGCAACGGCGCAACAGCAGGCGGCCATTCGCAAGGCCATGGCCGAGGTGGTTCCCGAAACCGCCAAGCTGCAGGCCGCCTAGGCCCGGACAAGCCTGCGGATGGGGGGACCCAACGGTACGCACCCCACCCGCATGAAGCTGCGCCTTACTGCGGCTCGAGCCCGACCTTCTTCACCAGGGCCGCATACTTCACCAGCTCCTGCTGGAATGCTGTCCTGGCCTGCTCGGGGCTGCTGATCTGGATCGTGTTGCCTTGCTTGGCCATGGCTTCCTTGACGGCAGGGTCGTTGAAGGCCGTCACCACGGCATCGTGCGCCTTCTTCACGTTGGCGGTGCCCAGTCCCTTGGGGCCGATGACTGCGAACCAGGCTTCGACGGCGAAATTCGACAGGCCCTGTTCCGCGAACGTCGGAATCTCCGGTGCTGCCGGGGTGCGCTGCGCCGGCAGGGCGCCGATCGCGCGCAACGCGCCGCTCTTGATGTGCGCCTGAATGCTGGGCAGCGCCGCCGTGCCGAAATCGATCTGGCCGCTCAGCAGGTCCGTCACCATCGCCCCCACGCTCTTGTAGGGGATGTGGCGAGCCTTGGTGCCTGCGGCCTCCATCACCAATTCGGTGGCTAGGTGCAGGATGGTGCCGTTTCCGCCTGAGCCGAAGTTGAGCTCGCCCGGCTTAGCCTTGAGCAAAGCGAAGAATTCGCGCGCATTGTTCGCTGGCATCTTGTTGGGGTTGACCACCAGCACCATGGGGGTGGAGCCGACCACCGCGATCGGAGTGAAGTCGCCGGGCATGTCGAACGGCAGTGACTTCAGCACGCTGGGGAAGATCACCACGTTGTTCGACACCATCGACAGGGTGTTGCCGTCCGGAGCGGAGCGGGCCAGCGTCTGCAGGCCCAGCACGCCCCCCGCGCCGGATTGGTTCTCCACCACGACGGACGAATTGAGCGCTTTTCCGAGTGCAGGGGCGGCCGCGCGGGTGATCGCATCGATTCCGGAGCCAGTGCCGTTGGGCAGGACGAAGCGCACGGTGCCGGATTGCGCCTGTGCCACCAGCGGCCACAGGGCAGTGGACGCCAGGGCGGCCGAAGCACCCAGCACAGAACGGCGTGAAAGAAAATGACGGGGGTTCATGGTTGTCTCCACAGGGTTGAAGTCGTAGTCATCTGCAGGTGATCTCTTCAGGCAATCACCTGACGCGCGTGCAACGCCGCCACTTGCGCGTCGTCGTATCCCAACTCTCGCATCAAGGCGGCGGTGTGCTCTCCCACCTTGGGCGGGTCCATGCGCACCCCCAGCCGGCTGCCTTCCATCGTGATCGGGAACAGGGTGGTCTTCACGGTCTCGCCTGCCTTGGGGCCGTCGGGCAGGCGCACGTCGGCCAGGCCGCCGGTCTGCAGCAGGTGCTCATCGTCCAGCAGGTCGGCTGGCTTGCGGATCGGCGCGAACGGCAGGCCGGCCCTTTCCATTGCGGCCGCCAACTCGCCGGCATCCCGGTCTGCCAGGCGCTCGCGCAGAGCGGCCAGAAGCCGGGGGCGCTGCTGTACCCGCAGGTTGTTGGAGGCGAGTTCGGGCTCGGCCTTCAGGTCGGCGAAGCCCAGCACCGAGCAGAAGGTAGCCCACTGGGCGTCACTGACGGCCGCCAGGAAGATCTGCTCGCCGTCCTTGACGGTGAACACGTCATATACGGCCCAGGGATTGTCGCGGGCCGGCATCGGCGACGGGTGCTTGCCCGTCATGGCGTACTGCAGCATGTGCTGGCCCATCAGGAACACGTTGTTCTCGTACAGGGCCGATTGCACTTCCATCCCCTTGCCCGTGATGCCGCGCTGGATCAGCGCGCCCAGGGCGGCGATGGCGCCGAACAGGCCGCCCATGATGTCGTTGACACTGGTGCCCGCGCGCAGCGGGTCGCCGGGGCGCCCCGTCATGTAGGCCAGCCCGCCCATCATCTGCACCACTTCGTCCAGGGCAGTGCGGTGGTCGTAGGGGCCGGGCAGAAATCCCTTGTGGCTGACGTAGATCAGCCGCGGGTTGACTTGACTCAACGCGCTGTAGTCCAGGCCGTACTTGACCATCGTGCCCGGCTTGAAGTTCTCGGCCACCACATCGGCCGTGCCGCACAGTCGGCGGGCCAACTCCGCGCCTTCGGCCTGATGCAGATCGATGCAGATGCTTTTCTTGTTGCGGTTGAACATCGGAAAGAAGCCCGAGCCGGCGCCCAACAAACGCCTGGTGTGATCGCCGCCGATGGGTTCGAGCTTGATGACTTCCGCGCCCATGTCGGCCAGCACCATGCCGCAGGTCGGGCCCATCACCATGTGGGTGAACTCGATGACCCGCAGGCCGGTCAACGGCTGCGGCGCGGAGGTCGTTGCTGCCTGCGTCATGCCGCCACCTCTTCCCGCATGGTCTTCGGCAGTCCGGCGCGCCAGATGCTGCCGTGCAGGGTTTCGCCTTCCAGCCACTGCGCGACCTTCTTGCGCAGCGACAGCAAGGCTTCAAAGTCGAGGCCGGTGGCTATGCCCATGCTGGCGAGCATGTACGCCAGGTCTTCGGTGGCCACATTGCCGCTGGCGCCGGGCGCGTGCGGGCAGCCGCCTATGCCGCCCAGGCAGGCATCGAGTCGGCGGATGCCCAGTTGCAGGCAGGCCACCGAGTTGGCGAGACCGAGCCCCCGCGTGTCGTGAAAGTGTCCGCAATCCAGCCGGTTGCCCGCGACCTTCAGGACTTTTTCGAACAGGCGGGTCACCATCAGCGGATCGGCATAGCCCACGGTGTCGGCCAGGCCGACGCGGTCGGCGCCGGCGTCGAGCACGGCCTGCACCAGCCGGACCACCTCGTCCTCATCGACACGGCCCTGGAGGGTGCAGCCGAAAGCAGTGCTCATCCCCACCTCGAGCAAAGTGCGCGAGCCAGCCGCGTCGCGCGCGGCGCGAATCCGGCCGATGTCCGCGATCACGTCGTCCGGCGTCTTGCGCAGGTTGGCGAGGCTGTGCGCGTGACTGGCGGAGAGCGGCACCAGCATCAGGTCGGCTTCCTCGGCGATCGCACGTTCGGCGCCCTTCAGGTTGGGCACCAATACGGATGCGACCACGCCCGGCAGCGTCTTGGCATATGCCAATACTTCGGCGGTATCGGCAAGTTGCGGCATCAAGCGGGCCGGCACGAAGGAGCCGACCTCCAGCTCGCGCTGGCCGGCCGCGTAGGCGTGCTTGATCCATTCGAGCTTGGCGGCCGTGGGCACCACGCGGCTGATGCTCTGCAGGCCGTCGCGCAATCCCACTTCGCGGATCACGACAGTGGATGGGAAGCGCGTTGAAGAAAAGGTGCTGGTTTGCATAAGAACAAGTCTAGAATTTCCATTCGGGACTTGCCACTCAATTTGAGAAGCATGACATTCCGAATGGGAACACCTGAAACCAGTGCGCGACCTCGATCTGACCACCTTGCGACTGTTCGTCTCCGTCTGTGAGCTGGGGAACATCGCGCGCGCCGGCGAACAGGCCAGCATCGTCGGCTCGGCCATCAGCAAGCGTCTGGCCCAGCTGGAAAGCCAGCTGGGGACGCCACTGCTGGTGCGCAAGCGGCACGGGGTGGTGCCGACAGCCGCCGGCCAGGCCCTGCTGGAACACGCCCGGGCCATTCTCGACAGCGCCGCCCGCATCGACATCGACATGCAGACCTTCACCGGAGGGGCGCGCGGACTGGTGCGTGTGCTGGCGTCGGTCTCTGCCATGTCGGAGGCGCTCGCTGAAGACGTGGCGACGTTCCTGAAACAGCCGGCGCACCGGGCGATTCTGGTCGACATGGAAGAGCGAGTGAGCCCGGAAATCGTGCGAGGTGTGCGCGAGGGCATGGCATCGCTTGGCGTGTGCTGGGATGCTGCTGAACTCGGCACGCTGCAACACAGGCCCTACCGCAAGGACCACCTGTGCATCGTCGTGCCGCGGGGGCACGCGCTCGCGAACCGAAAGGCGGTGCGCTTCGAGCAGACACTCGACTTCGAGCACGTGAGCCTGCCGGTCAACAGTGCGGTGCAGGTGATGCTGCAGCGACATGCCGCGCGCATGGGCCGCACGTTGCACCAGAGGGTGGTGGTCAGCAGCTTCGAAGCCGCGTTGCGCGTGGTGCGGGCAGGGCTGGCCATCAGCCTGGTGCCCCGCGAGGTGGCCGAGGGACCGGCCGAGGCCTACGGCCTGCGCATCATCCCGCTCACCGAAACCTGGGCCGAGCGGCGATTCATCATCTGCTTTCGCGACGCCCAGGCCCTCTCGCCTTCGGCTCAACTCCTGCTGGACCATCTGTCGTCCGCACATTCGACGCCATGACCCACGATGTTCTCGACCTGGGCGCCTGCCCACGTTTGCTGTTTCTTGCGCAGGACCCCGTGACCGTGCGGCGCCAGCTCGCCGGCGAGGCTTTGTCGCTCGCTGAAGCCGGCGAGCTTCGGCACGATGTATCCACCGACGAGATCACGCCGGTGGCGATCATGTCGCACTACGACGGCCGGCTGGCGCGCTTCCCCTACTCCGGGCTGGCCTGCGGCGGTGAGTTGCCTGTCGCACCCGGTGCGGTACAAGGTGGAGGCTTCAGTGTCACCGTGGCCGGACGCCGCTATGGCAAGGGGTCGTCGCGCGAACACAGCCCGGCGGCGGAATTGTTGGCGGGCATCCGCCTGGTGATCGCCGAGAGCTTCGAGCGGCTGTACCGGCAGAACGCCGACAACATCGGGCTGTTCACTTCCACCGACTTCAGTCTGCTGGAACGGATCGCCCGCGGCGAGCCCATCGCGATCGAGGAACTGCTGGCCGGGCGCGACCCCTTGGCGGCGGCGATTCTGCGGGAGGGCGGGCTGCTGCGGTTCGGCCAGCGCCATCTGGCGCGGCATGCAGCCAGCGACGCAGCCCGAGTCGCCGGCCCGCAGACCCTGTTCGAGAAAATCGTGCGGCGTCACCTGCTGGCGACGCCGGTCACCCCGCCAGAGCCGGCGCCCGGCGAAGGCTGCTTCGTGCGGGCGGATTTCCGCTTCATCCACGAGTACTACACCGGCATGGCCGCGCACATGCTGGAGCGCACCTTCGGGCCTGGTCTGGCGCTGCACGAGCCTGCATCCATCGTCGTCTTCGAGGACCACAGTTCGTACGTCGAGCAAAGCCCCGCCCACCTGGCGTCCGGCCTGGTGCCGAACATGCTGGCCATGTGCCAGGCGCAGCGCGATTTCGTCGCCCGGCACGATCTGCGCTGCCACCGGACCTTGACGGACGCGCAGGCCGCGACGGACGACCGAGGCAACGTCGCCGGCATCTCGCACGCGATGATGGCGGAGCTCTACGCGCTTCCGGGGCAGGTGGTGGTCGGCACTGACTCGCATACGCCGCACAGCGGCGCGCTGGGCTGCGTCGCTTTCGGCGTCGGCACCACCGACATGGCCAACGCTTTCGCGACAGGTGCAGTGCGCCTGACGATGCCGAAGGTCCTGCGGGTGCAGCTCGACGGCGCAGTGCAACCGGGCGTGACCGCCAAGGACATCGTCCTGCACCTGCTGAGGCTGCCCGAGCTGCGCAGCGGCGCCGGGGTAGGCAAGGTGTTCGAGTTCGGCGGGCCGGTGATCGCCTTGCTGCCCACCGACGAGAGGGCCACGCTGACCAACATGACGGCGGAACTCGGAGGCCTCACCGGCATCGTGGAGCCCGACGCCGAAACCGTTCGGTTCTTGCGCGAGCGGCGTGGCATCGCCTGGCAGCTGGAACCCTGGATGCGCAGCGACGCAGGGGCCCACTACGAGCGGGTCATCGCCGTGGACTGCACCGGTCTCGAGCCGATGCTGGCCCGCCCGGGAGACCCGGGCAATGGCGTTGCCGTCACGCAGCTGGACGCACCCGTGCGCATCGACATCGCCTACGGCGGTTCGTGTACCGCCGGCAAGCGGGAAGACTTCGACCACTACCACGCAGTGCTGGCGTGGGGCCTGGCTCATGGGTTGCGTGTGCCGGAAAGCGTGGAGCTTTACCTCCAGTATGGAACGACGGCAGTGCGGGACTATTGCATCTCGCGGGGCTACGACCGCACGTTCGCGGCAGTCGGAGCCCGCATCCTGCAACCGTCATGCGGCGCATGCGCAAACTGCGGACCCGGCGCTTCCACGCGAGCAGACCAGGTGACCGTGAGCGCCATCAACCGGAATTTCCCCGGCCGCTCCGGCCCAGGCCAGGTCTGGCTGGCGAGCCCGCCGACGGTGATGGCCAGCGCGCTGGCCGGAGAGCTGTGTTCTTTTGCGGGGCTGCAGAGGCGGGTCGAGGCCGGCGACCCGCTTAGCGCCTGACCGCACGGGCGCGTCTCTCCATCTCGTCCATCGCCAGCACAAACAGGTCATTGGCCTGCTGGCGCAGCTTGTGGGCTCTGTCCTGAGCCTCCTGCAGTGGTGCCGGCCCATCTCCGTCCAATGAACGAATCGATGCCCGCACGACTTCCTGCTCCAAAGCATGGGCTGCGCGATCGGCTGTGCGCCATTCCTGAAAAAGGTCGCCGGATTCAAACACGCCTTATTGTGCGGTTACCTTGGCCCAAGGGTTTTTCCTATGGATGAGGAGGTTTTCTCGACTACTGTTGAAAGCGCAGGGAGGACTCAACGAGAGGAGTCCATATGGTCGATCCAAGCCGTGTACGTGCCCAGGAAAAGGTACGTGACTTCGAGGAGTGGGCCCGCTATTTGCGGGTGCAGCCGGAACGTTTACGGGAAGCAGTGCGTGCTGTGGGGATCACGCCCCGCAAGATCCGCCAATATTTCCGTGAAGCGCCTTTAGACCGTCCGCCTGACCGCTTGGGCTCGTTTGGGAAAGATTCATCGCTTGTCCTCCATCAAAATTCTTGATGCCCGCCGTTGCGGGCATATAGCAGCGCGCATCAGGCAAACCGGTTGAGCCGCTCGAATGTTCAACACTCAGGCCAGGAGGGTAGGTGCGACGGCTCTTCGCAGCTGCACCAAATGTGGATTATTTACAGTCCACTTCATGGCTCTGGACGTGGTTTGCTGGTCCCGGGGCTGGGGCCGCCAATGAGACAGTAGCCCAGCCCCAGTGTCTGGCGCGGGTGGGCACCTTGCTCGCGTTGACTGCGTCGTTCTTTCGTATCTCCGCGCGCATCATTTTCTCGCCAAGCTCGCATAGCTCCTGCAGTCGACATTGGGTGAGCGGCTGGGTAGCTGCCAGCCCCTTTTGCATAGCCTCCGCTTTGGCGGCCTTGTCATCAGCAACGGCGCTATTTAGTTCTGATTCCAACCATGGCATTTGTAGCTCCTGTTGTGCAGGACCAGTTTCAACCTCATCAGCAGTCCTATTGGCGACTGGAGGGTCTCGACTTCAACAGGTCAGCGCTGCGTCCTACGGCTAAAGACCTCACGCTATCGCCGAAAGCGCCTTTGATGAGTCCGCCGTTGACTCAGAGGCAAGTCGGGCACTTCCGGGAGACGCACTAAGAGAATTACCTAACGTACGGCTTCCGCGTTGTTACAAGATGCGCCCGAGGAGGCAGAACTTGATCGAAGAAATAAAAGGCCCTTTTGCGGGCTATTACGTGGCAGTGTGTGTTCGTGAGACGGGTGAGCCCGGGGATAGATTCCTGACCTCGTACAAGATTTGCCGCGAACGCCCGGCGGACTACGCATCCGCGGTGGCCTTGCGGGCAAACGAAGTGGCCGGCTCCTCGAACACAGTTCTGGAGGCACAAGAGATTGCAGTGCAACTCGCGGTTCTTCAGATCGGCATGTGGTCGAGGCGGCCAGGAGCGCGGGCACTTTCTGAACCGCGCCTTCATAGCGTGCCGGTTGCAGCACCCTTGTATCAGCCGACCATGCCGTGCCCGCTGCTACCCGAAGCCTGAGTCCCTCGTCGACCCCAGTCACGAGGCGGTAGCCGTCGAACTTCAGCTTTTAGATCCAACCCGGCTGGCCGAACGGGGGAGGGCGCTTGCCTTCGTGCAGCAGCATCGGGGCGGGAAGGATCATGGCGCATTACGTGTCCGTACCTCCTGGGCTGGGCCCGAAAACCAGTTGCAAAGCGAGGCCCCAGCGCTTAACCCAACCAAAGACTGATCCTACGGCCGGTACGGCAAGCGCATTACAGCTGGCCATTGACTGCCTCTTGATGATCCACCTCCGGTCAACTGCACGAGGTACAGCGCATGCGCCAAACCACTGTAGACGAGCGATCAGAAGGTGGGCCCAGCGGTCCGCCTCGGGCACGGGGTAGCAGCGAGGTTGAGCCTGACCGCGCGAATGCCAAACCTCGCGCGCGCCAAGACGTCCGCCAGAACTTCGAGAAAGTATTGGAGACGACGAAACGGACGATAGTCGCGTCACAGCCGCCAAAAAATAAAGATAGGTCAGTGGGACGCGGAAGGCGGACGGAGGCCGGAGATCTTGATGACCTATAAAACGGTGATCGAGCATGTGGTCGAGGCGCTGCAAGGGCGCCCTCAAGGCCGTAGCGAGAGCCAAAAGCGAGAGCGCGCCATCTCTGCCGAAGAGGCGATAAAAGATGGCCGCGCAAAGTTCAAGACAACCATCAGGAGCACGGAAGGTCCCCTTGATTTCCGCCTGCCCAGAAGGCGGCGATAGCTCGGGTCCTGTTTCCCGTTGAGCGGTTCGACGGAAAGCCTTTGGATCGACGCCGCAGTCGAGAGATGCTTACAGGCCCCGTCACACGGCTTGGGGCGGAAAAAAGAAAAGGGTTAGCCAGTACTAACTGGCTAACCCTTGCAGTGGATGGTGGGCCCTGAGTGACTCGAACACTCGACCTACGGATTAAGAGTCCGCTGCTCTACCAACTGAGCTAAGAGCCCACTGAAACACAAAAAAAAAGTGGCTGTGGTGGGAGAGGAGGAAACTCGGCCTTCCCATCCAACATTGTATCCGCCAGCCTTACCGATCAACAACTTAGCGATGCTTCAGCCTGATCAATGCGCGCTGGTGGACGTCCTTCATCTATTTCGATCTGGACGCCAGCCGTAATTCTAAGCGAATTTGGGGCGGGTACTTTCCGGCAGAAAACCATCTGCCGGGAACGCCGGCGTAGCCAATGCGAGGGTTTCACGGTCCACGCGTATCGGTCGACATGCCCAAGCTCAGGTTGTGTCTTGGGTGATCGCGACACGGTGACAGCGGTGGGTCTGCGGCGCACAATGAGAACCCCGCTTTCCGGTGCAGCGATTGGAGACCACGGGTGGCTACAGGACACGAGCAGGAAGCGCTGCCGTACGCGCCGATCCGGCGCAGCGGACAGACGCGTTGGCTGGAGAGCCAGACTGCTCTGCGGGCGGCAGCAGACACGGCCTGTCCTGAGTTGCCCGCCCTGCTCGAGCTTGCACACGACAGTATGCCTTCGCGAACTGCTCAGGTGGGATGCCGAAGCAGCAATACGCGTTTGCGCGACCTGCAGCTCCTCAGGGAAGGGGCGTGCTTTTGCGAAGAGCTCTTCGAGTCGATTGGCTCCGTCCGGCCGTTGGCCGCGCAAAGCCGAGGTTGCCACCCGCGAGTACTCTTGCCGCAAATAGGCTTCGCTGCGGCAGAACTGCAAGGCCATGCTGTCGTCAGGCGCATACAACGAACTGGCCATCTCGAATGCTGCTTCGGCGCACGGCGGAGCTGATGCAGCCGAGCAGCTCGTCGTCATTGAACGGTTTGGTGAGATAGGCAATCACCCCTGCCTCGAGAGCGCGAGCACGTACGGGCTCGTCCGGATAGGCCGTCATGAGAATGGTGGGAATGGGATTGCCCGACGCGAGCAGGTGCTCGTGCAGACTACGCGTCATGACGACGCGCGGCCATTGCACGTGAGTACGCTCGGCCCTGCCCAAATGAAAGGCCGGCTAGCCGCGGAGATGAGCGGGCTACGACCTTGGTATAGGTGCCGGGTCCTTGTGAATCAAGGACCCGGCGCAGTGTGGTGGAGAGGAGGAGGATCGAACTCCCGACCTTCGCATTGCGAACGCGACGCTCTCCCAGCTGAGCTACCCCCCCACAGCAGCGTATTTTAGCAAAACAAAAGTAACGCGGCGGGCCGGATCGCAACTACGCTAAAACGCGCTCGCGCTGTCCCGCCGAGGAAGCAAACATCGATTCCATCTGGTTTCTGATCTGCCACGCGCGCGTCGTCGTGTCCATCGCCACATCCTGCCAGCACAGGCTCTGGCCTTTTTTCACGGGGCGGACAACCTTGACGTCGTGGGCCAGGCCCAAGGGCAGGCCCCCCATGGCCATCGATTTTTCGGCGGGCAGCAGTTTGCCCCAGACGGTATAGCCGCCTTCGCCGTCGAGCACGTCGCCCGGCGCCAGGTCGCGCTTGGCCGTGGCCACCACGTCCGCGTTCCAGCAGGTGGCCACCCCCGTGGCCTCGCCGCGCAGCGCCACGCTGGCGACCGACATGCCCACCTCCAGGCCGATCAGGTGCCAGCGCTTGTAGAGGGTGAAGTAACGCCCGCTCGGGTCGGTGTGGGCGTTGTACTCCTCGAAGCAGTTTCGGATGTACTCGGTCTCGCCTTCCACCGTCACCCACACGCCCATGCGGATGTCGTACGGAATCTGGCGGCCGTTGGCCTCCAGGGACGAGATCACCTCGACCATGCCTTTGCGCTCGAGCACGCCGCCTTCACTGACGGGACGGGTCACGTACGGAATATCCTCGACGCTGGCCGGCGGATAGAGCAGCCCGTTGGACGGCACGGTGAGCCCCGTCGCATTGGCCACCGCCGTGCTCTCGATCGAAGGCTTGGAGCCGTCCAGAAAGCTGTTGAACATCTTCGGGTTGAGGCCGCCGCGCTTCGCCTGCTCGGGGGTCAGGCCGTAGTAGCCCCATACCGTTTCGGGTGTAGATTCGCTGAAATGCGGCAACCACTTATGGCCACGCCCGGCCGCCACCACCGGAAAGCCGCAGGTACGTGCCCAGTCCACCAGGTCGCAGATCAGGGCCGGCTGATCGCCGAACGCCAGCGAATAGACGACGCCGGCCTCCGCCGCCTTGCGGGCGAGCAAGGGGCCGCAGAAGGCATCGGCTTCAACGGTGACGTTGACGACATGCTTGCCATGGGCGAACGCTTCCAGGCAGTGGTCGACGGCGGCGATGGGGTGCCCAGTGCATTCGACGATAACGTCGATCGCCGGATGGCTCACCAGCGCCTTCCAGTCCTGGCCAATGTGCGTCGAGCCGGTCTTCATCGCCTGCTCGATCGAGGAAGCCTGCGACTGTTCAGGCTTCCAGCCCACGCGCGCCAGATTGGACCGTGCCGCGTCGGGCGAAAGGTCGGCGATGCCGGCCAGGTGAACGCCCGGCGTGCGCGGGATCTGCGCCAGGTACATGGAGCCGAACTTGCCGGCGCCGATCAGGCCGACGCGGATGGGCTTGCCTTCGGCGGCCCGTTGCTGGAGTTGGGTATGCAGGCTCATGCGGCCTTCTTCATTTCGTCGAAGGGCACGCTGGTGGTCTGCAGCGCACTCGCCGGCACGCCGTCTTTCCAGGGCAGATCGACCGGGTAGTCCTTCAGCAGGCAATCGTCGGGCAGGCATTCGATCGGCGCGAAGTCGCGGTGGGCGATGTACTCCGGGCGCTTGAAGCGGCGAATGTGGTTGCCGACCGCGCACAGGCTCAGGTAGACGCTGACGCGGTGCCACGGCGACAGGTTGCTGCCGGAGGCATGCACCAGGCAGCTGTGAAACAGGATCATCGAGCCGGCCGGGCCCTTGGGGCTGACGATGCCGCCACTCTTCCCACCGGCGCGTTCCACCAGCTGCGCGATGAGGTCGTTGTCCACCGTCCACAGCGGGTAGCTGGTGGTGGTGAGGTCGTGCTTCGCCTCCACCACGCCTTTTTTATGGCTGCCGGGGATGAACATCAGCGGGCCGTTGTGCTCGTTCACGTCGTCCAGGAAAATCGCGACGTTCATGGCGCGCTCGGTCGGCATCATGTCGTCGTTGAGCCAGGTGCCGTAGTCCTGGTGCCATTGCCAGACGTCGCCCTCGAAAGCCGCCTTGCCGTTGATCTTGAACTGGTGCATGTACACCTGCTCGTCGAACAGGTCCATCACCGGCTGCACCATGCGCGGATGGCGCGCCAGTTTGGCGAAGGGCTTGCTGTACATGTGCGCCGCAAAATTGGTGCGCACGGCGTCCTTGCCTTTCTCGCGCACGTTGTAGGCCTCGCGCCGGCTGTACAGCTGGGGTACTTCATCGTTCAAGCCCTTCATTTCCTCGGGCGTGAACTGGCCGGGGAAGAACAGGTAGCCTTCGCGGTCGAACTGTTCGAGTTGCGCTTTCGTCAGTCTCACGATTTATCTCCTTGGGTCTTCAGTACGTCGGTCAATCGTTCGGCCAGGTTGCGGCTGGCCGTCAGGCTGTGGTGCTCGATGAGGGCGGCAGCCCGGTCGGCGTCGCCCGCGGCAATGGCCCGGGCGATGGCTTCATGTTCGTCCCACACCGCCTCGCGCTGGCGGGATTGCTGCAGCACGGCGCCCATCACGCGGCGCAGGTGCCGCCAGTGCTGGTGCGCGCTCTGCCCGATCAGCGGGTTGCCCGAGGCGGCGTAGATGGCGTTGTGGAAAGCCAGGTCGGCTTCGATCATGGCCTTCACGTTGCGCCCGCGCGCTGCCTTGCGGCCGGCTTCGATCACCTTGGCGTCCAGCTTGAAGCGGTGCGCCGCGGCCAGCCGTGCCGCCAGTGCGTCGAGCGAGCCGCGCACCTGATAGACGTGGATCATCCATTGCGCGTCGAGCGGGGCTACCAGCAGGCCACGGCCCGGCGCATCGGTGACGAAGCCGTCGTTCTTCAGCAGGCGCAGCGCCTGCAACACCGGCTGGCGCGAAACCGCGAGCTTGTGCGCGATGTCTTCCTGGGTGATGCGCTCGCCCGGCGCGAGCGATCCGTCGCTGATGGCGTCGAGCAGGCTGCGATAGACCTGATCGACGAGATCAGGCGCGGTTTCGAGCTTGACGAGTTGGGCAGGCATGGCTGGCGGAGACTCTGTATACAGAATACACCGAGCCGGCGCCGATGGCAACAAGAGCGCCGGATGAGCTTGTGACAAGATAGCCGTGTCTGCATCCAACCGAGTTCGATTCACCCATGAGCAAGCGATACGACGGCCCCACGATGGACCGCATGTACAACAACCGCGAACTGGTCCCCGGCCACGCGGAGCATTTCCGCCGCTGGTCCGCTGATTCGGCCGATGCCATGCGCTCGCAGCCGCGCGAACTGGACGTGCGCTATGGCGGCGGTCCCAACGAGCACCTGGACATCTTTCCCGCTGCGCAGGGCGACGCGCCGGTGCTGTTCTTCATTCACGGCGGCTACTGGCGGGCGCTGGACAAGCGCGACCATTCGTTCGTGGCGCCCGCTTTCACGCGCCAAGGCGTGTGCGTGGTGATCCCGAACTACGCCCTGTGCCCGGCAGTCACGGTGCCGCAGATCACCCTGCAGATGGTGCAGGCGCTGGCCTGGACGTGGCGCCAGATCGCCAGGCATGGTGGCGATCCGAGCCGCATCACCGTGGCGGGCCATTCCGCGGGTGGTCACCTCGCCGCGATGATGCTGTCTTGCCTGTGGCCGGTGTACGGGCGCGACTTGCCGGCCGACCTGGTGAAGAGCGCCTTGTCGATTTCAGGTTTGCACGATCTGGAGCCGATCATGCACACGCCGTTCCTACAGCCCTCGCTGCAGCTCACGCCCGGGCAGGCGCGGCAGGCCAGCCCGGCGCTGCTGCCGCCGCCTGAGCAGGGAAAGCTGTACACGGTGGCCGGTGGCGACGAAAGCGAAGAGTTCTTGCGCCAGAGCCGGCTCATCCAGAAGGCCTGGGGCAAGGCCCGGGTGCCGGTGTGCGAGGCGCTGCCCGGGCTCAATCACTTCAGCGTGCTGGAGGCGATGGTGCAGCCGGGGCATCGGCTGAACGGGTTGGCGATGGAGTTGCTGAAGGGGTGAGCCGCAGGCGCTACATAAGCAGGTGTTCGCCCGCGTTGTCTCCGCCAAGGATGACGTAGTTGACCTTGCGGATGTCCATCAGCCTGCGCCCGCCTGAATAGCTGATCGAGCTCTGCACGTCTTCTTCCATCTCGCGCAGCGTGTCGGCCAGCCTTCCCTTCACCGGCTCCAGGATGCGTTTGCCTTCGACGTGCTTGTACTCACCCTTGTTGAAGTCGGACGCGCTGCCGTAGTACTCCTTGTACAGCTTGCCTTCCACGTCGACCGTCTGGCCGGGCGACTCTTCATGGCCGGCCAGCATAGAGCCGATCATCACCATGGTGGCGCCGAAGCGCACGCTCTTGGCGATGTCGCCGTGCTCGCGGATGCCGCCGTCCGCGATGATCGGCTTGGTGGCCACGCGGGCGCACCATTTCAGCGCCGACAGCTGCCAGCCGCCTGTGCCGAAGCCGGTCTTCATGCGCGTGATGCAGACCTTGCCCGGGCCGATGCCGACCTTGGTGGCGTCGGCGCCCCAGTTCTCCAGGTCGATGATGGCCTCGGGCGTGCCCACGTTGCCGGC
>JAKFEZ010000296.1:0-5083 GCA_036675435.1 Ramlibacter sp.
GCTAAGCCTGCTTCAGCAGCAGCGCCAGATCGGAGGCCAGCGCCTGCGCGCCACTGCCGTAGCGGGTGTAGAGCCGCAGGCGACCCTGGGTGTCGTAGACCAGGCTGGCGGCCGAATGGTCCATGGTGTAGCTGGTCGTCGTCTTGCCGTCGACCTTCTTGAAGTACACCTTGAAGTCCTTGGCCATGGCGGCGAGCTGCTCGGGCGTGCCGCGCAGCGCGATGAAGCTGGGATCGAAATTCGCCATGTAGCCCTTGAGCACCTCGGGTGTGTCCCGCTCGGGGTCTACGGTGACGAACAGGCCCTGCACCTTGTCGCCGTCAGGGCCTAGCAGCTTCTTGGCTTCGGCCAGCTCGGTCATGGTGGTCGGGCAGACGTCGGGGCATTGCGTGTAGCCGAAGAACATCACCACCAGCTTGCCTTTGAAATCACCCAGCCTGCGAAGCTGGCCGTTGTGGTCGGGCAATTGGAAGTCCTTGGCGTAGTCGGCCCCGGTCAGGTCGATCGCCTTGAACTGCGGTTTGGGGTCGGAACACGCCGCCAGGGCGGCAGCGGCGAGAAGGGCGAGGGCGTGTCGGCGTTGCATGGCATCAGAAGAGGTAGTGGTCAACCAGAAGCGCTGCGAACAGCACGCTCAGATGGATCAGTGAAAAACGGAAGGTCTTGCGCGCCAGCGCATCCGAGTACTCACGCCACAGCCGGAAGCCGTAAAGCGAGAACCCGACGCTCAGCACCACCGCGACGGCCAGATACAGCCAGGAACTCATGCCGTAGGCAAAGGGCATCAGGCAAGCCGCGAACAGCACCAGGGTGTACAGAAAAACCTGCAGCCGGGTGAACTCGTTGCCATGGGTGACCGGCAGCATGGGCAGGCCCGACTTGCGATAGTCCTCCACGCGGTACAGCGCCAGCGCCCAGAAATGCGGTGGCGTCCACAGGAAGATGATCAGGAACAGGATCAGCGGTTCCGGGCCGACGTCGCCCGTCATGGCGGCCCAGCCCAGCACCGGCGGCATGGCGCCGGAAGCCCCGCCGATCACGATATTCTGCGGTGTCAGGGGCTTGAGGATCACGGTGTAGATCACCGCGTAGCCCACGAAGGTGGCGAACGTCAGCCACATGGTGAGCGGGTTGACCCAGGCATAGAGCAGCCAGGAGCCGAGCGCGCACAGCACAGCGGCGAACAGCAGGGTCTGCCAGTCGCTCAGCTCGCCCTTGGCGGTGGCGCGCCACGCGGTGCGCCGCATCTTGGCGTCGATGCCTTGCTCCACCAGGCAATTGAAGACGGCTGCGGCGCCGGCCACCAGCCAGATGCCCAGGCAGGCCACCAGGGCCAGGCGCACGTGCGCCAGCGTCGGCACCCCGGGCACCGCCAGCACCATGCCGATCAATGCGCAAAAGACGATCAGCTGCACTACCCGGGGCTTGGTCAGGGCGTAGAACTGCTGCAGCCGGGAACTCACCGGCTGGCTCACTGCATGCGGGCGGGCGGCGGTCACGGCAACAGCTCCGCGGATTTGAACCGGCTCGCCGCCCGAGCCGGCCGCGCAGCGGCGCTTTCGCAAGCCGCCCAGGTCAACACCACGATGAGGGCCGCCGCGCCGCCGGTGTGCGATATTGCCGCCGGCAGCGGCCAGCCCAGCACCACATTGGACAGGCCGGTGGCCAGCTGCCACAGCACCAGGCCCGCGATCCATCGAGCCTGGACGCGCATGGCGCCGCTGCGGTGCAGGCGCCACGCCAGCCAGCCCAGCACAGCGATGAGCGCATAGGCCAGCAGCCGGTGCGCAAAGTGGATGGCCGTGAGTGCCGCGAAATCGATCGGCTGGCCGGCACCGGTGCGGCCCAGCTCGCGCCACAGCTCGAAGCCCTGCCGGAAATTCATCGTCGGCCACCAGCTGCCCTGGCAGGTGGGGAATTCACTGCACGCCAGCACCGCGTAATTGGTGCTGACCCAGCCGCCCAGCGCCACCTGCAGCCACAGCAGCGAAATCGCTGCCATGAGCCATGTGCGCGTGGCCGGTGCGACCCCATGCCTGCCGTGTCCGCGCTCGGCTTGCGCATAGGCCACGGCCTGGCGGCACAGCAGGGCCAACAGGATCATCCCGCCCAACAGATGCAAGGTCACGATCGCGGGAAACAGTTTCATCGTCACCGTCCAGGCGCCAAAGGCGCCTTGCACGCAGACCCACGCCAGCGTGACGATGGGCCACCAGGGGCTGATCGGCGTGCCGCGCCGGCGCTGCAGCCACGTCGCAGCCGCCAGGCAAATGATCAGGACGCCCACGCCCATGGCGAAATAGCGGTGGATCATCTCGACCCAGGCCTTGCCGTGCGTGACCGGTCCGCTGGGCATCGCGGCCTCGGCCTGGCTGATCTCGGCCCGCGCCCCGCTCGGGCTGGCGTTGCCATAGCAGCCAGGCCAGTCGGGGCAGCCCAGACCGGAATCGGTCAGGCGGGTGAATGCCCCGAACAGCACCAGGTCGAAAGTGAGGAACAGCGTCACGAGCGTCAAGGCCTGCAGCCGCGCGGCCGGCGCCGCCTGCTTGTTGCGCAGCCAGATCCAGGCCAGCGGCGCCAGCGCAGCCAACACGCCCACCAGCATCAGGCGCAAGGCGGGCGCGAGATCGTAGAGCGGCTGTGCATTCATGCGAGCGTCCAGGTTAGGGGCGGCCGGGCCGGTCCCAGGATGCCGAGGCGCGCAGCACGCGCTCCAGGTCGCGCTTGATTTTTTTGGCCGACGCCGGGTCCAGGCCTTGCGTGCTCACCGCCGGGAACCGCATCATCCAGTTGCCCATCGGGTCGATCAGGTACAGATGATCGGCCAGCTGGCTGCCCGAATCCGGCGCCAGCCATTGCGCCAGCTGCGCGCCGCCGAGCCGCAGCACGGTGGCCTGGCCCAGCGCCGGGCGCAGCGATTCGCGCACCGCCGTGCCGTCGGTAACCAGCCACACCCAGTCGAGCCGGTCCTTTTCCTTGCCCAGCCCTTCGCGCAACTGTCGCTGCAGGTACAGATTTCGTTCGCAAGCGGCATCGCAGGCCCCCTGAGCCACGCTGACCAGCAGCCACTGGCCCCGCAGAGAGGGCAGCGGGACCGGTTTGCCATCGATCGTGGTGGCGGCCAGGGCCGGCAACGGCCGCTGCGGCTCGATCAGCTCACCGTAGTTGCGCCGGCCGTCCGGGCGGATCACGTAGTACGTGAAGTACGAGGCGATGACGGGCATCGCGCAGACGACCAGCACACCCAGCATCTTCAGCCGGCCGGTACGGGTGCGGCGGCTGTCGCCCTCGAGCGTTTCACGCGGCGTGGGTAGCGAATGGACGGTCAGGCCCAGCGGCTCGTCAAGCATGCGGGACCTTTCGGCGTGGGGCGATGAACTGGAACCAGACATATAGGATGGCGATGAGGGCTCCGAGGGCCCACCACTGGAAGGCATAGCCGTAGTGCTTTTCGACCCCGCTTGCGACTTGCGGCCAGTCGCGCAGCAGGCCCTCCGAGGGCTCTCCGGTCTGCTTGACGGCGACATCCAGCAAAGGCAGGCCGGTCTCGGCGCGGTATTGCGGCAAGTCGAGATTCTGCCGGATCTGGCCGCCGGACGCCCCGTCGAACTCGTATAGCTTGCCCGGCGGCGGGGCCATGCGCCCGCGCACCTCAACCCGTCCGGGCGGGGTGTCGATGGCGGGCAGAGCCTCGCGCTGCACGAAATTGCGTGCGACCCAGCCCCGCTCCACCAGCACGGCCGCCTCGGCGCCCTCCAGCTTCAGGGGGGTGACCACATAGAAGCCGGGCTTGCCCCGCATCTGTCGATTGTCCAGAAAGACAGTATGCCGCTCGATCCACTGGCCTCGCAACACGACGGGGCGATGGATTAACTCGGCGGGGCGCGCCGCCGCCAGCAACGCCGCGCCGTCGATGGCAGGGAGCGCCAGCCGTTCGTCGAGGGCGGCTTGCAGGGCGATCTTCTGGGCCGCGCGGCCGAGCTGCCACGCGCCAAGCGCAAGCGCCACGGCGACGCCGGTCAGGGCAGCTGCCGTGACCAGCCAGAAGCGTGCCGATCGCCGGTTGGTCACGGGATAATTGCCCTCATGAAATACCTCGTGCTCCTGGCGTTCGCCGCCATCATCGGCAGCCTGGGTTCGGCCCTGTACTTCATGATGCGGGACGGCCAGGGCGGCAAGGCCAAGACCAGCAACATGGCGCGGGCGCTGGCCTTCCGGGTGGGCTTGTCGATCGTGCTCTTCATCTGCATCCTGTTGGCATGGAAGTTCGGCTATATCCAGCCGACGGGCATTCCTGCCGGGAAGTAGCGGGGCCAGCCTTCAAGCAAAGAAAGCGCCTCGCGGCGCTTTCTTTGCGGGCTGCCTCGCTTCAAAGCCAGTAGACGAGCACGTAAAGGCCGAGCCACACCACGTCGACGAAGTGCCAGTACCAGGCGGCGCCCTCGAAGCCGAAGTGGCGGTCCGCCGTGAAGTGGCCCTTCATCAGGCGCAGCGTGATGAACAGCAGCATCAGCATGCCGACGATCACGTGGAAGCCATGGAAGCCGGTGAGCATGTAGAAGGTCGAGCCGTAGGCGCCGGAGGTCAGCTTGAGGTTGAGGTCGCTGTAAGCGTGGAAGTACTCGTAACCCTGCACGCCGACAAAGGTGGCGCCGAGCAGCACGGTGAGCCACATGAAGGCGATGGTGCGGCCGCGGTGGTTCTCGCGCAGCGCATGGTGGGCGATGGTGAGCGTCACGCCCGACGACAGCAGCAACGCGGTATTGATCGTCGGCAGCCAGAACGGCGTCATGGCGGTGAAGGGCTCGATGATGCCGCCGGGCGACGCGGTCGTGCCCGGCGCGACCGTGGGCCACACTGCCTTGAAGTCGGGCCACAACAGCGCGTTGTCCAGGCCGCCCAGGGCCGGCACCGAGTGGCCGCGCATCCACCACAAGGCGGTGAAGAAGGCGCCGAAGAACATCACCTCGGAGAAGATGAACCAGCTCATGCTCCAGCGGAACGACAAGTCGACCTTGTGGCCGTAGCTGCCGCTTTCGCTTTCGCCGATGGCCTGGCCGAACCACTGGAACAGCACGACGAA
>JAKFEZ010000320.1:0-5067 GCA_036675435.1 Ramlibacter sp.
CGATGGCTGCGGGTCGATGCGCGTGCTCCAGCTTCCACAACTCGGTGTCCGCCAGGGCCTGGCCTCCGATGTAGACATTGCCGCCGCTCACGGTGCGGCCCAGGGCCGGGTGCGCCGGCGCCACGATGGCCCACCCTGCCAGCGGCCGCAAGGCCGCCACTTCCGCCGCCCAGTTGCCGCGCAGCGTCGAGTCGATCTTCTTGTAGAGGCGCTGGCCCGCTCGCCGGTGCGCCGTATAGATGCTGCGCGTTCGCGCTGCTGCCTCGTCCGGCGGCAAGCGGCGGCTGTCGGCGTCGACGGCCAGTGTCAGGCCGGCCGTGTCGGCATCCGGGCCTAGTGGTTGCAGCGCGACGACCGTGCGGTGCGCGGCGCGCGCGAACGGGATCGCGCAGTCCGCGGCGCCGGAGAGGTCGTCGGCAATGATCAGGATGTCCTGCAGGATCGCGTTCCCCCTTGTTTCGCTGCTCTTCGGGAGCTGTTCGGCAGTCTACGCCTGCAGGGGCGGCTGGTTGACGGAGCCGTATGCTCGCGAGATGAGCACCTTCGACCTCCAGCGTTTCCTGGATGCACAAGCGCCGGTGTGGGACGATGTGCGCGCCGAGCTTGACCAGGCCAGGAAGCGCTCACACTGGATGTGGTTCGTGTTTCCCCAGCTTGCAGCTCTCGGCCGCAGCGGCACCGCCAGGTTCTACGGAATCAGTGGAGCCGAGGAAGCGCGGGCGTACCTCGAGCACCCGGTGCTCGGAGCGCGCTTGCAGGAATGCTGTGCCCTGTTGTGCAAGGCGACCGGGGTCACCGCGCGGGACATCTTCGGCGAGACCGACGCGATGAAACTGCGGTCGTGCCTCACGTTGTTCGAGGCCGTGTCCCCGCAAACACCGATCTTCAAGGAATGCCTCGATCGCTACTTCGACGGGGAGCGCGACCGGCTGACGACGGAGTTGCTTGCCGGGTGAGGGCTGCAAGGTCGGGTTGTATGTCGGGGTGCGCGCTTCGCCCGCAACCCGACCTACGAAGTTTCAATGGCCCAGGATCTTCGACAGGAAATCCCGCCCCCGCTCGCTCTGCGGATTGTTGAAGAAATCGTCCGGCTTGCAGGCCTCGATCACCTGCCCCTCGTCCATGAAGATCACCGAGTCGGCCACCGCCTTGGCGAAGCCCATCTCGTGCGTCACCACCAGCATGGTCATGCCCTGCTGCGCCAGCTCGATCATCACGTCCAGCACCTCCTTGATCATCTCCGGGTCCAGCGCGGAGGTGGGCTCGTCGAACAGCATGATCTTGGGCGTGAGGCACAGCGCCCGCGCGATCGCCACGCGCTGCTGCTGGCCCCCGGACAGCTGCAACGGGTACTTGGCGGCCTGGTCCGCGATGCGCACGCGCTCCAGCTGCTGCATCGCCTTTTCCTCGGCCTGCTTCTTCGGCAGCTTGCCCACCCACATGGGCGACAGCGTCAGGTTCTCCAGCACCGTCAGGTGCGGGAACAGGTTGAACTGCTGGAACACCATGCCGACCTTGCGGCGCACCGCGTCGATGGCCTTCACGTCGTCGCCCAGCTCGGTGCCGTCCACCACCAGCCGGCCCTCCTGGTATTCCTCCAGCGCGTTCACGCAGCGGATCAGCGTGGACTTGCCGGAGCCCGAGGGGCCGCAGATGACGATGCGCTCGCCGCGCGCCACTTTCAAGTCGATGTCCCGCAGCACGTGGAAGTCGTTGCCGTACCACTTGTTGACTTTGTCGAAGCTGATGATGGGGTCGTCGGTCATGGTGCCTTGTCGCGTCAACGCTGCTTGCTCTGGTTCAGGCGCCGCTCCACCCACTGGCTGTAGCGCGACATCGAGAAGCACAGCACGAAGTAGATCAGCGCGATGAAGAAGTACGCCTGCAGCTTGAAGGGCTTCCAGTTGGCGTCGCTGTTCAGGGCCATGTCCATGGAGCCGGTCAGCTCGAACAGGCTGACGATGCTGACCAGCGACGTGTCCTTCAGGATGGAGATGAAGCTGTTCATGATGCTGGGCACCACCATCGCCAGCGCCTGCGGCAGCACGATCTTGCGCTGCGTCTGCCAGTACGACAGGCCGATCGTGGCGGCGGCCTCCACCTGGCCCTTGGGCACCGCCTGCAGGCCACCGCGGATCACCTCGGCCAGGTAGGCCGCGGCGAACAGCGTGATGCCCACCAGCACGCGGATCAGCACGTCGATGGTCATGCCCTGCGGCAGGAACAGCGGGAACATGAACGAAGCCATGAACAGCACCGAGATCAGCGGCACGCCGCGGATCAGTTCCACGTAGATGGTGCACAGCGCGCGAATGGCGGGCAGGTTGGAGCGACGCCCCAGCGCCACCAGCAAGGCGAGCGGAAAGGCCAGCGCGATGGACAGCGTCGACAGCAGGATGGTCAGCGGCAGGCCGCCCCAGCGGTCCGTCGTCACCTTCGTCAGGCCCAGCACGTTGCCGTACATCAGCACGAAGAACACCGCGAGGCCCACCGCCCACAGCGCCGCGAGCCACGGCTTCCAGAACGCGCGGATGCAACTGGCCACCACCAGGCCGAACATCAGCAAGGTGGCTATCAGCGGGCGCCACTGCTCCTCGAAGGGGTAGCGGCCGAAGAGGATAAGCCGGTACTTCTCCGCCACCACGCCCCAGCAGGCGCCCTCCTCCTGCGCGGCGCGGCAGGCCGCGAGGTCCGGCGTCCACACGGCCTTGACCAAGGCCCAGTCGATGAACTGCGGCACCACCCACACCAGCAGGCCCCCGAGCAGGAGCGTGGCGATGCCGGTGCGCCAGTCGCTGAACAACTGCCGGCGCAGCCACTCCAGCACGCCGCCACGGGCGCGTGGCGCAGGGCGCGGGTCTATGCGGCGGGCGCCGACGAGGTCCATGCCATCCGCCTCACTTTTCCTTGATCGCCACGCGGGCGTTGTACCAGTTCATCAGCGCCGACGTCGTGAGCGACAGCGTGAGGTACACCGCCATGATGATGGCGATGCACTCCACGGCGCGGCCCGTCTGGTTCATCGCCGTGTTGGCGATGGACACCACGTCCGGGTAGCCGATGGCCACGGCCAGCGACGAATTCTTGGTGAGGTTCAGGTACTGGTTGGTCAGCGGCGGGATGATCACGCGCAGCGCCTGCGGCATCAGCACCAGCCGGATCTCCAGCCGGCGGTCCAGCCCCAGCGCCGCAGCCGCCTCCGACTGGCCGGCCGCCACCGAGGCGATGCCGGACCGCACCACCTCCGCGATGAAGGCCGCCGTGTACAGCGACAGCCCCAGCCACAGCGCCAGGAACTCCGGCGTGAGCGCACCGCCGCGCTCCACCGCGAACTCGCCCTTCACCGGGATGTCCAGCGCGGTCGGCGCACCGCCGACCGTCCAGCCCACCAGGATGCTCAGCACCACCAGGGCCAGCGGCGTCCAGAACATGCTCCGTGGAATGCCGGTCGCCTCGAACTTGCGCCTGGCCCAGCGGCGCCAGGCCCATGCCAGCAGCAGGCCGACGCCGAGTCCGGCCACGGTCCAAGCTTGGCCCGGGCTCCAGATGGGGACGGGGAAGTTCAGGCCGCCCTTGCTCAGGAAGAAGGGTCCGACCTTCCACTCTTCGCCGATGCCGGGCAGGTATTCGGTGAGCACCAGGTACCACACCAGCAGTTGCAGCAGCACCGGGATGTTGCGAAAGCACTCGACATAGGCGGCGCACACGCTGCGCACCAGCAGGTTGCGCGAGAAGCGGCCCACGCCCACCACCGTGCCGATGAAGGTGGCCAGCACGATGCCGGCCAGCGCCACCCGCAAGGTGTTGGCCAGGCCGACCGCGAAGGCTTTCCAGTACGACTCGGCCGAGTCGAAGGGAAACAGGCTTTCACCGATGGAGAAGCCGGCCTGCTGCCCCAGGAAGTCGAAGCCGCTCTGGATGCCCCGCACCCTCATGTTGGTGAGGGTGTTGGACCAGAGGAACCAGGCCAGCCCCGCGACGGCCGCGGCGGCCAGCACCTGGTAGACCAGCCCGCGGAAGGCGCGGCTGCGCCAGGACCAGTTGCTCCTCCCGCGGCGGCGTTTCGCCGGCATCAGTGGCTGTCGCAGCCCAGGCTCAGCGCACCGGCAGGGCGTACATCAGGCCGCCCTTGTTCCACTGGTTGTTGATGCCGCGCGGCAGGCCCAGCGCGGACTTGGGGCCCACGTTGCGCTCGAAGATCTCGCCGTAGTTGCCGGTGGCCTTGATGGCGCGCGCCATCCAGTCCTTGTCCAGGCCCAGCAGCTTGCCCATGTCCTCGCCGGTGCCGAGGATGCGCTTGACGACGGGGTCCTGGCTGCTGGTCTTGAGCTGGTCGACGTTGGCCTGGGTGATGCCGTATTCCTCGGCCTCGATGAGGCCGTAGATCACCCACTTCACGATCGCCGTCCACTCGTCGTCACCGCGGCGCACCATCGGGCCCAGCGGTTCCTTGGACACCAGGTCCGGCAGGATGACGTGGTCGGCCGGGTTGGTGGCCACCTTGTTGCGGATGGAGGCCAGGCCGGATGCATCCGTCGTGTAAGAGATGCAGCGGCCGGCAAAGTACGCCGCGGTCGCGGCCTCTTCCTTCTCGAACACCACCGTCTTGATGTTGAGGTTGTTGGCCTTGGAGTAGTCGGTCAGGTTCTTCTCGGTGGTGGTGCCGGACTGCACGCACACCGTCTGGTTCTTGAACTGCTTGGGGCTCTTGATGTTGCTCTTCTTCGGCACGATGAAGCCCTGGCCGTCGTAGTAGGTGACCACGGTGCCTTCGAGGCCCAGCGAGGCGTCGCGCGTGAGGGTGAGGGTGGTGTTGCGCGACAGCACGTCGATCTCGCCGGACTGCAGCGCGGTGAAGCGCTGTTGCGCCGTCAGCGGCACGTACTTCACCTTCTCGGGATCGCTCAGCACGGCCGCGGCGATGGCACGGCACACGTCCACGTCGAGGCCCGTCCACTTGCCGGCGGAGTCCGCCGCGGAGAAGCCGGCCAGGCCGGTGTGCACGCCGCAGACCACCTGGCCGCGCGACTTGACGCCGTCCAGCGTCTTGCCGGCCCATGCCGGCGC
>JAKFEZ010000084.1:0-5008 GCA_036675435.1 Ramlibacter sp.
AGAGTGATCGTAGCGCCATCATAAGAGCCAGCGAGTACGCCATCACCAGAGCAGGCATTAGTGGTTTCGATGCCCGAGCACAGATCGGCCTCACCCGCGCCATAGTTCTCGCCAACCTTGATCTTCTCGCCGGCAACCGAGCCGATGGCGTTGGTGATCTTGGCCTTGATGGTGTAGTCGCGGTAAGCCGGCAGCGCGATGGCGGCCAGGATGGCGATGATGGCGACCACGATCATCAGTTCGATGAGGGTGAAGCCCTGCATGTTCTTCTTCATGGATAAATCCCCTTGGTAGGTTTGGCTTGATTGGTATGGGACACAAGCCCCGTGTCCCATAAAACTGGTATGGACCGTGGGCGCCGTGGTGAAACGTGCCACGTGCTTGGGGAATGTCGCAGGAAACGTGCCAAACGGAGGTTCTGACCGCTGGCACATCCAAAAAGAGCCGCCGGTTCCGTTCTCCCCCGGAACTGGCTTCGAATTTACTGAAGCAGTGACTCATTGCGTCAGTTAGTGACCCGGAGGGTCGCTTTTACAGGCCGGTAACAGGCCATTTTCGACGACGGTCACATTCTTCGATGCGATCCGCCGACTTGTTCAAACAAGGTTATTCCATCCCCAGCTTCTTCAACTTGTAGCGCAGCGCCCGGAAGGTGATGCCCAGCTGCGCAGCCGCTTTGGTCTTGTTCCAGCGATTGTCTTCCAGCGCCTTCTGGATCGCCGCGCGCTCCAGCTGCTCTATATAAGAAGGTAGGGCGCCCGCCCCCGGATCGATGCCGGCCAGCGGCGCCTCGTCGGCCAGGGCAGGCACTTCGACGGGCGCGCCGCGGCCGCCATGGCCGTTGCCTTGCGGCAGGTGCAGGTCGGCGGCATCGATCTGGTCGCCGTCAGCCATGGCCATGGCCCGCTCCAGGATGTTCTCCAGTTCACGCACATTGCCGGGAAAGCCATAGGCCGCCAGGGCGTCGATGGCGCCCGCGGTCGGCTGCGGGGCGCTGCGGCCATGGGTGCCGGCCAGCCGAGCCAGGATGGCGGCGGTCAGTTGCGGCAGGTCGCCGGTCCGCTCGCGCAGGGGCGGCACACGCAGCTCGATCACATTGATGCGGTAATAAAGGTCGTGACGGAAGCGGCCATCGTTGGCCAGGTCGCCCAGATCCTTGTGGGTGGCCGAGAGGATGCGCACATCGACCTGCACTTCGGTGGAGGCGCCGACCGGACGCACCGACTTTTCCTGGATCGCGCGCAGCAGCTTCACCTGCATGGGCAGGGGCAGCTCCGCTACCTCGTCGAGGAACAGGGTGCCGCCGTTGGCCGCCTGGAACAGGCCGGGCTTGTCGGCATGGGCGCCGGTGAAGCTGCCCTTCTTGTGGCCGAAGAACTCGCTTTCCATCAGCTCGGCCGGGATCGCGCCGCAGTTGACCGGCACGAACGGGCCAGCGGCGCGCGCGCCTTGCTCGTGGATGGTGCGGGCGACCAACTCCTTGCCCACGCCCGATTCGCCCAGGATGTAGACCGGCGCCTGGCTGCGGGCCACCTTGGCGATGGTGTCGCGGAGCAGGCCCATCGGCGCCGAATTGCCGAGCAGGCGGCTGGCCTGTTCCGGCGGCGGGGGCGGGGCGGGGGCGCGTTCGGTGTTGTTGAGTTCCAGCGCGTGCTTGACCAGGCCGCGCAGCACGCTGATATCCACCGGCTTGCTGACGAAATCGAAGGCGCCGGCCTTGAGCGCTTCGACCGCCAGCTCGACGTTGCCGAAGGCGGTGATCATGGCGACCGGGGTGCGCGGGTACAGGCGGCTGATGTCGCCGACCAGCTCGATGCCGTTGCCGTCGGGCAGGTTCATGTCGGTGAAGCAGAGGTCGTAGGTATTGCGGGACAGGTGCTCGCGCGCCTCGCCCAGGTTGGCGGCGGTGTCGATGCGCAGGCCCATGCGGCCCAGAGTCAGAGTCAACAGTTCGCGGATGTCGCGCTCGTCATCGACGATCAGGGCGCTGCGGTTTTCGCTCATTCGTATCCCTCACGATTCCCTGTGTGAGAAGTGTAACTGTTCAATGCGCTTGTAGGAGCTGCGTAAGCTGCGACCGAAGTCCATGATCCTGGGATATAAGGTCCGACAGCCGCTTTGCGGCGGTCGCAGCTTACGCAGCTCCTACAAGCCGGGGTCAGGCTGGCAGCAGCGAATGCGGGCCGGGCAGGGTGACGCGGAAGCAGCTGCCGCCGCCGGGCACCGCCACGAACTCCAGCGAGGCCTGGTTGGCGCGGCACAACTCGCGGGCGATATACAGGCCCAGCCCGGTGCCATGCTCGGAGGTGGTGAAGAACGGGCGGAACAACTGCGCGGCCACGGCCTCCGGGATACCCGGGCCGCGATCCAGCACATCGATCATCGGCCGGTTGTCCGCCTGGAACACCCGCAACCGCACCCGGGCGGGCTCGCCGGGCAGGCGGCCGTAGTTCAGGGCGTTATGCACCAGCACGGTCAGGATCTGCTGCAAGTGGCGCAGGTCGACCAAGGCAGGCACGGCGCGCGCGCCGATCACCGTTTCCAGACTATCGGTCTCGATGGACATGTTCTGCTGGTATTCGTCGACGAAACGGCGCACGTAGCCGTTGAGGTCCACATGCTCGGGACTGGCGCGTTCGCGACGGGCCAGGCCCAGCACGCTTTCGACGATGCCGTTGGTGCGCTGGCATTGCTGGTGGATGATCTGCAGCAGGCGGCGGTCGCCGTCGATGATGCTCTTGGATTCCTCCAGCAGCTGGACCGCGTAGTTGATCGCCGCCAGCGGATTGCGGATTTCGTGGGCCAGGCTGGCCGAGAACCGTCCCAGGGCGCTGAGGGTCAGCGACTCGGCACGCCGCGAAACCACGCTGGCATCGTCCAGGAACACCAGCGACAGTTCGCTGCCGGCCAGCAAACGGGCGAAGCGTGGCTGCACTTCGGGCTGGTCGGGCGAGAGCTGCAGCGGGGTTTCGTCGTTTTGCCAGCCGTTGCGCCATTGCTGCAGGCGGCGGGCCAGTTCCGGGGCGACCGCTGGCAGGTGGATCCCATGACTGTCGTTCTCGCCTTCGCTACCGTCGCCGAGCAATAGCGAAGCGGCTTCGTTGGCCAGTTTGATGCGGTTGTCGGCGTCCACCACCAGCACGCCAGTGCGCATGCGGCGGATGATCAGCTCGTTGACCTCGAACAGATTGGCCACTTCCACGCCGCGCTGGTCGGCCAAGGCTTGGCTGGCGCGCGCGCGCTGCCCAGCCTGGCTGGCCAACAAGCCAACGGCGAGATAGGTGACTGCGAACATGATGACCTCGGCCACCGGCCGGTCGGTCGGTGTGGGGCCCAGAATCTCGACCACGAATTCGACGCCCATGGCGAGGGTCGCGACCACGGCCACCCCCAGGCCGAGCCTCCGCGGCAACAACAGGCACGCTGCGGCGACATTGAACAGCAATAGCATGGCGATACCGGCAGTTGCGTCGGGTACCGCATAGGTGGCCAGCGAGGCCACTGCGATGTCTACCATTACGCCGGTCAGCACCAGCGGCACCAGCCACTGTTCCCGACGTCCGAGCATCAGCATGGCTACCGCAAACACCAGGTAACCGATGGTCGCCGCGGTGCCCAGCAAGGGGTCTCGCTGCTCGCCGAGCATGCCGGACAACGGGCTGAACAGCAGTCCGGCCAGGATGCCGGCCTCCAGCACGCGATAGAGGGCGAAGTAGTACAGGTCGCGCCCGGGGGCGGACTCGAAGTGGGCGATGATCGAAGGGCGCTGCGTCAAGCGGGGGATTCCCGACGGCGAGGGGAGACAGTATAGGGAGTGGCGGTTCTCCGCAGGAGACCGGCCCCTACACCTAAGGTCGGTTTTGCACCGCAGCACGGGGTGGGAGACAATAGGCGGCCCATCCGCGCCCTCCGGCCAGCCCGGACCCCTGCGCGCGATGCGTTCTGTTCCTCCCTCAAGGTGATGCATGAACTTCCACGAATACCAGGCGAAGCAGTTGTTTGCCGAATACGGCATTGCGGTGCCGGCAGGGCGCATTGCGCGCACGCCGGATGAAGCGGTCGAGGCCGCGAAAGCCATTCCCGGCGACCTCTGGGTGGTCAAGGCCCAGATCCACGCGGGCGGCCGCGGCAAGGCCGGCGGGGTCAAACTCGCCAAGACCCTGGACGAAGTGAAGCAGTACGCCGCTGCCATGCTCGGCACCAAGATGGAAACCTACCAGTCCGGCGGCGTGGCCCTGCCCATCGACACCGTGCTGATCTCCGAAGGCACCGATATCGCCAAGGAACTGTATTTGTCGGTGCTGGTCGACCGCGCCAGCCAGGCCATCACCTTCATCACTTCCAGCGAAGGCGGCGTGGACATCGAAACCGTCGCCAAGGAAACCCCGGAAAAGATCCAGACCTTGGACGTCAATTTCGTACAGGGCCTGCAGCCGTACCAGACCCGCGAAGTCGGCTTCGCCCTGGGCCTGGACGCCAAGCAGGTCAATCAGCTGAGCAAGATCATGCTGGGCCTGTACAAGCTGTTCAATGAAAAGGACCTGGCGCTGGTCGAACTCAACCCGCTGGCCATCCTCACCAACGGCAACCTGGCCGTGCTGGACGGCAAGGTCAATTCCGACGACAACGCCTCCTTCCGCCACGCCGATCTGGTCGCCATGCGCGACAAGTCGCAGGAAGACGAGACCGAAGTGCTGGCCAGCGAGAACGACCTGAACTACGTGACCATGGATGGCGACATCGGCTGCATGGTCAATGGCGCGGGCCTGGCCATGGCCACCATGGACGTGATCAAGCTCAGCGGCGGCGAACCGGCCAACTTCCTGGACGTGGGCGGCGGCGCCACCAAGGAACGCGTGACCACCGCGTTCAAGCTGATCCTGTCCAGCGACAAGGTCAAGGCGATCTTCGTCAACATCTTCGGCGGCATCGTCCGCTGCGACATGATCGCCGAAGGCATCATCGCCGCGGTCAAGGACGTGGGCGTCAAGGTGCCGGTGATCGTGCG
>JAKFEZ010000312.1:0-24115 GCA_036675435.1 Ramlibacter sp.
TCGCGGTTGGCGGCGACGATCACCGCCGAATCGGCGTTCTGCGCCTTGAGCTGGCGGATCCGCTGCCGGACGGCGTCTCGCTCGCGCTGCAACGATCCCTCGAGGTCCAGCAGGCGGGCTTCGTAGTCGCTTGCCCTGCGCCTGTACTCCGCCTGCACCTGCTTTTCGGCGGGCGAATCGATCAGGGCCTTCTCGATCTCGGTGATTTTCCGCAGCTGCTTGCCGTAGACCAGAGGCGCCAGCGGATTGCCAAGCTGCTTGTAAGCGAGCCACGACACCGGGATCAGGAACGCCAGCAGCAAGATGACGTACTGGGCCACCTGCGTCCAGGTGATCGCCCTCATTCCCCCGAGGAACGAACAAAGCAGCACGCCACCCAGCCCGAGCAGGATGCCGATTTCGAACTGCACGCCGGTCAGCCGCGATGCGATCAGGCCGATGCCGTAGATCTGCGCCACGACATAGGTGAAGGAGCACAGCATCGCCGCCAGCGCCGCGATGAGCCGGGGCCAGCGGCCGCCATAGCGCGCGGCGAAGTAGTCCGGCAGCGTGTACAGGCCCAGCCGCCGCAGATACGGAGCGACCAGCAGCGCCACCAGGCAGAAGCCTCCGGTCCAGCCCAGCACGTAGGCCAGGCCGCCGGGCTGGCCGGCCGAACCTGAGAACCCCTGCAGGTAGAGCCCACCGGCCAGGCTGATGAAAGAGGCGGCGCTCATCCAGTCTGCGGCCGCGGCCATGCCGTTGTACATCGGCGGGATGCGCCGTCCCGCGACGTAGTACTCCTCGGGGTCCGTGGTGCGGCCGTAGATCCCGATGGCCGCGTAGATCATCACCGTGGAGAACAGGAAAATCGGCCCCAGCCAATGGCGCGACAGGCCGTTGCGCTCGGCCCAGGCCATGATGCCCAGCACCGCGCACAGCCCGAAGACATAGAGCGTCAGGATGCGCGCCAGCCTTTTCTTGTAAGCGGCGTATTCGGCGTTGTCCGTCATTGTCTGGTCGCGGAGCCCCTCTTGGCGCGCATCATCGCACCCGGCCCGCCGCGGGCCAACAGGGTATCCGCCAGTGCGCTCCCGCGCCCGTCAGGCGCCGCCGGCCAGCTTCTGCCAGGTCGAGATGACGCTGTCCGGGTTCAGGGAGATCGAGGAGATGCCTTCGTCGGCCAGCCACTGCGCGAAGTCGGGATGGTCGCTCGGCCCCTGCCCGCAGATGCCGACGTACTTGCCTTGTGCCTTGCAAGCCGCGATGGCCCGGCTGAGCATCGCCTTCACGGCCGGATCGCGCTCGTCGAAATCCGCCGCCAGCAGTTCGAGGCCGGAGTCGCGATCCAGTCCCAGCGTCAACTGCGTCAGGTCGTTGGAGCCGATGGAGAAGCCGTCGAAGAACTGCAGGAATTCGTCGGCCAGGATGGCGTTGCTGGGCACCTCGCACATCATGATGATCTTGAGCGCGGATTGCGCGGTGCCGTCCACCTGCTCGCCGCGTTTCAGCCCGTGCTGCGCCAGCAGCTGCGTGACCCGGTCGGCCTGCCCCAGCGTGCGCACGAAGGGCACCATCACCTGCACGTTGATCAGCCCCATGTCGTCGCGCACGCGGCGCAGCGCCTCGCACTCCATGGCGAAGGCCTCGTTGAACTCGCTGCTGATGTAGCGCGCGGCACCGCGGAAACCCAGCATGGGGTTTTCTTCCTCGGGCTCGTAGCGCGACCCGCCGATCAGCTTGCGGTATTCGTTGGACTTGAAGTCGGAGAGCCGCACGATGACGGGCTTGGGCCAGAAGGCGGCGGCAATGGTCGCGACACCCTCGGCGACCTTGTCGACATAGAACGCGCGCGGCGAGGCGTGGCCGCGCGCCACCGACTCCACCGCCTTCTTCAGGTCGGCGTCGACATTGGGGTAGTCGAGGATGGCTTTCGGGTGCACGCCGATGTTGTTGTTGATGATGAATTCGAGCCGGGCCAGGCCGACGCCTTCGTTGGGCAGTTGCGTGAAGTCGAAGGCCAGTTGCGGGTTGCCCACGTTCATCATGATCTTGGTGGCGATCTTCGGCATCTCGCCGCGCTGCACTTCGCTGACCTCGGTCTCCAGCAGGCCGTCGTAGATGAACCCGGTGTCGCCCTCGGCGCAGCTCACCGTCACCAGCGTTCCATCCTTGAGCAGCTCGGTCGCGTCGCCGCAGCCGACCACGGCCGGGATGCCCAGTTCGCGGGCGATGATGGCGGCGTGGCACGTGCGCCCGCCACGGTTGGTGACAATGGCGCTGGCACGCTTCATGACCGGCTCCCAGTTGGGGTCGGTCATGTCGGTCACCAGCACGTCGCCGGCCATGACCTGGTCCATCTCGCTGATGCTGTGCACCAGCCGCACCGGCCCGGTCCCGATCTTCTGGCCGATGGCGCGCCCTTCGGCCAGTACGCTGCCCTTGCCCTTGAGCTTGTAGCGCATCTCGGCCTTGCCCTGCTGCTGGCTCTTCACCGTCTCGGGCCGCGCCTGCAGGATGTAGATGTGGCCGTCGGCGCCGTCCTTGCCCCACTCGATGTCCATTGGACGGCCATAGTGCCGCTCGATCACCAGCGCGTAGCGGGCCAGCTCTTCCACGTCGGCGTCGGTCAGCGAGTAGCGGTTGCGCTGCTCCAGCGGCACATCGATCGTCTTGACCAGCTTGCCCGACGAAGCCTTCTCGGCGGCACTGGCAAACACCATCTGGATCAGCTTGGAGCCCAGGTTGCGCCGGATCACGGCGCGCTTGCCCGCCGCCAGCATCGGCTTGTGCACGTAGAACTCGTCCGGGTTCACAGCCCCCTGCACCACCGTCTCGCCCAGGCCGTAGCTGGAGGTGATGAACACCACGTCCTGGAAGCCGGACTCGGTGTCGATCGTGAACATCACACCGGCGGCGCCCAGATCGCTGCGCACCATGCGCTGGACCCCGGCCGACAGGGCGACATCCGAATGGGCAAAGCCCTTGTGGACCCGGTAGCTGATGGCGCGGTCGTTGTAGAGCGAGGCGAACACCTCCTTCATCTTGTGCAGCACGTCCTCGACGCCCACCACGTTGAGAAAAGTCTCCTGCTGCCCGGCAAACGATGCATCCGGCAGGTCCTCGGCCGTGGCCGACGAGCGCACGGCAAAGCTGGCCTCCGGAGTACCGCCGCAGAGCGTGGCGAACGATTCGCGGATGGCCGCCTCCAGGTTGGCGGGAAAGGGCTGGGCCTCGATCCAGGAGCGGATCTCGGCGCCGGCCACCGCCAGCGCGCGGACATCTTCGGTGTCGAGCGTGGTCAGCCGCGCACTGATGCGCTGCGCCAGGCCGGCGTGGGCGAGGAACTCACGGAACGCATGCGCCGTAGTGGCGAAGCCCGTGGGCACCCGCACGCCCTGGGGTAGCTGGGAGATCATTTCGCCGAGGCTGGCGTTCTTGCCGCCGACCACCTCGACATCGGTCATTCTCAGGTTTTCAAACGGCACAACCAGGAGGTTGGCTAGACGGTGCTCCAGGGCGGGCGCGCCAGAAAGTGCAGACATGGGAAAGCTCCAAAGGTAAAAACCGGGTCTGCGCTCCAGCGGAGCGTCGCGGCACGACCGAGCCGCCAGCGGCTTGGGTGTTGTTCGAATGGGCCTGGGAAGGTCATGCGCGGGAATTGGATAATTGACGCATTGTAGGCTCCGGCGCCGTGTTGGCGGCTTGAGCAAAGCTGAAGGCAGGCCATGCACACGCGCACCGTTTTCTTCATTTCCGACGGCACCGGCATCACCGCCGAAACCTTCGGCAACGCCATCCTGGCGCAGTTCGAATTCAAGCCGCGCCACGTGCGCCTGCCGTTCATCGACAGCGTGGACAAGGCGCACCAGGTGGTGCGGCAGGTCAACCACACGGCCGAGATCGAGGGCCGCAAGCCCATCGTCTTCACCACGCTGGTCAATATCGACATCCTGCGGGTCATCGAGGAGGGCTGCAAGGGCATGCTGCTCGACATGTTCGGCACTTTCGTGCGGCCGCTCGAGATCGAGCTGGGCATCAAGTCGAACCACCGCATCGGCCGTTTCTCCGACGTGAGCAAAAGCAAGGCCTATCACGATCGGATAGAAGCGATCAACTTCAGCCTGGCCCACGACGACGGCCAGTCCAATCGCGACCTGGAACAGGCCGACGTGATCCTGGTGGGGGTCAGCCGCAGCGGCAAGACTCCCACTTCGCTCTACCTGGCCATGCAGTACGGCCTGAAAGCGGCCAACTATCCTCTGATCCCGGAAGACTTCGAGCGCCAGCAGCTGCCGGGCGCGCTGGTGCCGCACCGACGGAAGATCTTCGGCCTGACGATCCAGCCCGAGCGGCTGGCTGAGGTTCGCAACGAGCGCCGGCCCAACTCGCGCTATGCCGCTCTGGACAATTGCCGCATGGAGGTGGGAGAAGGCGAAGCCATGATGCGCCGCGCGGGCATCCGCTGGCTGAGCACGACCACCAAGTCGATCGAGGAGATCGCCACCACCATCCTGCAGGAAATCCGGCCCGAACGGCTGGAGTATTGATCCCGCGGCTCAGCCCTGTTGGGAGCGGCCCGGCGGCGGTCTGACGCGCCCGCTGAGGTGACATGCACGGAGGCCTGATAGCCACCGGCTAATCAGCTCATTTGATCAATGAATTGGATTAATCGGCCCGCAAGCCTTAACCTTGCTGGGCGTCTGCAATTTATCCAACCGAATCAAGAGAGGAAACCCCATGTCCCTGATCAATACGCAAGTGGCCCCCTTCCAGGCTACCGCCTACCACAACGGCAAGTTCGTTCCCGTGAGCCAGGAGAACTTCAAGGGCAAATGGTCGGTCGTCGTGTTCTATCCGGCCGACTTCACCTTCGTGTGCCCGACCGAGCTGGGCGACCTGGCCGACCATTACGAGCAGTTCAAGCGCCTGGGCGTGGAAATCTATGGCGTGTCGACCGACACCCACTTCACCCACAAGGCCTGGCACGACACGTCCGACACGATCAAGAAGGTGCAATACCCCCTGATCGGCGACCCGAACCATCAGCTGGCGCGGTTTTTCCAGGTGCTCATCACCGAAGGCGAGGACGCGGGCCTGGCGCTGCGCGGCACCTTCGTGATCGACCCCGAAGGCCGCATCAAGACCATCGAGGTGCATGACAACGGCATCGGCCGCGACGCCCAGGAAACCCTGCGCCGCGTCAAGGCAGCCCAGTACATCGCGGCCCACCCCGGAGAAGTCTGCCCGGCCAAGTGGAGCGAAGGCGCTGAAACGCTGACCCCGTCGCTGGACCTGGTCGGCAAAATCTGAGGCCCGCCATGCTCGACGCCAACCTCAAGGCCCAACTGGGCGCCTACCTCCAGCGGATCACCCATCCGGTAGAGATCGTGGCTTCGCTCGACGGCACGGAAGCGTCGGGCAAGCTGCAGGACCTGATCAGGGACATCGCCGAGGCCTCGCCCCTGATCAAGGTGAGCGAAACGCGGGGCGGCCCACACCGCACCCCGTCGTTTTCGGTCAATCGCCCCGGCGAAGCCAGCGGACCGCGGTTCGCCGGCTTGCCGATGGGGCACGAGTTCACCTCGTTGGTGCTGGCGCTGCTCCAGGTGGGCGGCTATCCCCCCAAGGTGGATGACGCAGTGCTGCGCCAGATTCGCGAACTCCAGGGCGACTTCGAGTTCGAGATCTACATTTCGCTGACCTGCCACAACTGCCCGGACGTGGTGCAGGCGCTGAACTTGATGGCTATCCAGAATCCGCGCATCAAGACGACGATGATCGACGGCGCGCTGTTCCAGGACGAGGTGACCGAACGCCAGATCATGGCCGTGCCCACCGTCTTTCTGAATGGCACGCACTTCGGCCAGGGCCGCATGAGCCTGGAGGAAATCCTGGCCAAGATCGACACCGGCGGCGTGCAGCGCGAAGCCGAGAAAATCGCGGCCAAGGAGCCCTTCGACGTGCTGATCGTCGGCGGCGGGCCGGCCGGCGCGGCGGCGGCCGTCTACGCGGCGCGCAAGGGCATCCGCACCGGCATCGCCTCGGAGCGGTTCGGCGGCCAGGTGCTCGACACGCTGGGCATCGAGAACTTCGTCTCGATCAAGGAAACCGAAGGGCCGAAGTTCGCGCTAGCCTTGGAGGAGCATGTGCGCCACTACGACGTGGACATCATGAACCTGCAGCGGGCCCGGGCGCTGGTGCCCGGCCCCGATCTGATCGAGGTGCAGCTGGAAAGCGGGGCATCGGTCAAGTCCCGGAGCGTGGTGATCACCACCGGCGCGCGCTGGCGCAACATCAACGTGCCGGGCGAGCAGGAATACCGCAACAAGGGCGTGGCTTACTGCCCGCACTGCGACGGGCCGCTGTACAAGGGCAAGCGCGTGGCGGTGATCGGTGGCGGCAATTCCGGCGTTGAAGCGGCGATCGACCTGGCCGGCATCGTGTCGCACGTGACGCTGGTCGAGTTCGACGCGCAGCTTCGCGCGGACGCCGTGCTGCAGCGCAAGCTGGCGAGCCTGCCCAACGTCACGACGCTGGTCAACGCGCAGACGACCGAAGTCACGGGCGATGGCCAGAAGGTCAACGGTCTCGACTACAAGGACCGGGCCACCGGTGAGTCGAAGCACGTGGAACTGGAAGGCGTGTTCGTGCAAATCGGCCTGGTGCCCAACACCGAGTGGCTCAAGGGCGCCGTCGAGTTGTCCCGCCACGGCGAGATCATCGTCGACGCTCGCGGCCAGACGTCCGTGCCGGGCGTGTTCGCGGCGGGCGATGCGACGACGGTCCCGTTCAAGCAGATCATCATCGCCGCCGGCGATGGCGCCAAGGCCGCGCTGGGCGCGTTCGACTACCTCATCCGCCAGTAGCCGGGTGTTCCCTCCCTGCCGGGAGGGAACGCGCCACGGCCAGGCGACTTGCGACACAATCGCTTGAACAACAGCCAACGGAGCATCCAACATGCAAGGCGATCCGCAAGTCATCCGGCATCTGCAGGCGCAACTGAGAAATGAGCTCACAGCCACCAACCAGTACTTCCTGCATTACCGCATCCTCAAGCACTGGGGCCTGGACAAGCTTGCGAAGAAGGAATACGAAGAATCCATCGGCGAGATGAAGCATGCCGACCGGTTGATGGAACGCATCCTGATGCTGGACGGCCTGCCCAACCTGCAGGACCTGGGCAAGCTGCTGGTGGGCGAAGACGTTCCGGAAATCCTCGACTGCGACCTGCGCAGCGAACGAGGCGCCCAGGCGGCCGTCAAGGAAGGCATCGCCTATTGCGAGGGCGCGCGCGACTACGTCTCCCGCGAGATCCTCGAGGACATTCTCAAGGACACCGAGGACCACATCGACTTCCTGGAAACCCAGCTGGACCTGCTGACCAAAGTCGGCCTGCAGAACTATCTGCAGTCGCAGATGGGCGAGCCCAGCTGAGCTTGCATTGAAGATTGCAATCAACGCAAATAAGAGTGATTCGCATTTGATGTAGAATTCGGCCTTTCCGGCCAGCCATCCTTCGCACGTCAGTGCGCCCAGCCAGCCTCTTGTTGAACCCGGCCCGCCTCGCGCGGGCTTATGTTTGGAGGCCCCCTTGGCGCAATCACGTTCCCGTCTCGTTCCCGTCCCGGTTTCCACTGCCGTTTCTCCTACGGCCCTGCACTCAGCGCCCACCCCTCGTCCTGCAGGTACCGGCCATGCGGCCGCCCGAGCGGGCGCTGTCCTGCCGCTCGGCGCGCTGATGCTCGCCGCGTCCGTGGGCAGCTGGGCACAAACCACCTCGTCCGAGAGCAAATCGCTACCGGCCGTGACGGTGAAGGAGAGGGCCGAGGCGCCCGAAGGCAAGGAGGCGCTTCGCGCGACCACCACCACCATCGGCAAGGGCAACCAGGAACTGCGCAACATTCCGCAGTCGATCACGGTGGTCACCGAAAAACTGATCGACGACCGCAATCTCGATACCGTGAAGGACGTGCTGCGCAACACCGCGGGCATCACGTTCCAGGCCGCCGAGGGTGCCGAGGAAGACATCCGCCTTCGGGGCTTTTCGCTGGCGGGCACGGGAGACATCTTCCTGGACGGCATGCGCGACCCGGCCTTCTACGCCCGCGACACTTTCAACAACGACCGTATCGAGGTGCTGCGCGGATCGGCCTCCATGCTGTTCGGCCGCGGCTCGACCGGCGGGGCCGTGAACCAGGTCAGCAAGATGCCGCGCCTGATCACGCAGCATGAGGTCACCACGACGCTCGGCAGCCACCGCTATCGCCGCCTGACCGGCGACTTCAACATCCTGACCGGCCAGAACGCGGCCCTGCGCCTGAACGCCATGGCCACCAAGGCCGACAACAACGGCGCCGGCAGCAGCATCGACAAGAACGGGCTGGCGGCCGCGTACCGCTTCGGCATCGGCACGGCCGACGAGTTCATGGCCAGCCTCTACGTGCTGAACAACGACAACGGCATCAATTACGGCCTGCCCTGGATCAGGCCCAACGCCGGCGACACCAGCGCCTCCAACACGCTGATCGGCAGCTTGTCGCCCAGGGCCTACTACGGAATGGCCAGCGACTTCAACCGCGGCTCCGCCCGGATCGCGACCTTCAGCCACCTGCATCGCTTCGGCGAAGGCAGCGAATTGAAGACGCAGGTTCGCGCGGGCCAGTTCGAGCGCGACCAGCGGGCCAGCACGATCCGGCTGCTCCCAGGTACCGACCTTTCCAATTTCGGCCCGGCGACGCCATTCAGGCGCGGCGCGCCGCTGAAGATCCAGGACGTCGACACACTGCATGCGCAAAGCGACCTGAGCACCCGGTTCGACGCCCTCGGCGTCAAGCACGAGTTGCAGATGGGGATCGACGCGGCACGCGAGCAAAAGACAGTTTACGCGGCGCTCTCCGCCGCCCAGGGCGGCGTCGACCTGGCCAAACCCAACACCCTGGCCGGGACGCCGAATGACGGCGCCTGGATCGACGAGGGCAGCCGGGTCCTGCGCACCGGCAACGAGTTCGAAGCCAAGGCAGTCGGCGCCTATGTGCAAGACCTCATCCAGATCGCCCCCGCGTGGAAACTCCTGGGCGGGCTGCGCTACGACCGCATGGACGGCCGCTACGACTGCCACAGCATCCCCGGTGCGGCGCCCGGTTGCGGCTTGCCGAACACACCGCAGGTCACCGTCCCGACGACGAGCCGCTATCGCCAGGATATCTCGGCCTGGAGCAAACGCGTCGGCGTGCTGTTCCAGCCGAATGCGCTGCACTCCTATCACCTGTCCTACGGCACGTCGTTCAACACGTCGGGCGACACCTACTCCTATAACTCGCAGAGCGCCAACACGCCGCCCGAGGAGAGCCAGAATATCGAGCTGGGCGCGAAGATCGATTCGGCCGACAAGCGCTTCTCCAGCCGCTTCGCGATTTTTCACGCCACCAAGAAGAACGAGCGCAACACCGACCCCGACACCGCGGCCACGCGGCTGCTGCTCTCAGGCCGGCGACACACCGCGGGCTTCGAGGTCGACGTGGTGGGACGCCTCACGCCGAAATGGGAAGTGTTCGGCTCCTATATGTGGATGCCCATCGCCCGCGTGGACGAGGCCGCGCCCACGGCTACGACCGCCGGCAACCGGGTGGGCGACCGGCCCGGTCTCAGCCCGCGGCACAGCGGCACCATCTGGACCACCTACCAGCTCACGCCGCAGTGGCGCGTCGGCGGCGGCCTGAACTTCCGCAGCAAGCAGGCGCCTGCCGACGTCACCGCGCCCTCGTGGGAAGCGCCGGGCTTCATGACCGCCGACCTGATGGCCGAGTACACCATCAGCGAGCAGTTCAGCGTCAAGGCCAACCTGAGCAACATCACCGACAAGCTGTACGGCGAGTCGCTGTACCGCGGCCACTACGTCCCCGGCGCCGGGCGCCAGTTGCAGGTCGCCGTCACCGCCCGGTTCTAATTTCCTTCAGCACAGCCGCCGCCATGCTCCTCATCCTGCCCGACCTCCTCGACTCCGACGCTCTGGAGCGTGCTCGTCACCTGCTGGCCGACGCGCCGTGGGCCGACGGCCGACCCGGGGCCGGGCCACAGGCTGCCGAAGTAAAGAACAACGAGCAATTGCCGCCCGGCTGCGACGCCGCGCAAGCAATAGGCCAGATGATTCTGCAGGGGCTCGACCGTTCGCCGCAGTTCCTGTCGGCAGCTCTGCCGCGCAAGGTGTTTCCGCCGCGGATCAACCGCTACGGCGGCAGCGCCAACTACTACGGCAAGCACGTCGACAGCGCCGTCCGGTTCGCCGAAGCCGGACTGCGCGTGCGAACCGACATCTCCTGCACCGTGTTCCTGTCGGACCCGGCCGACTACGACGGTGGCGAACTCACCGTCTACGAGGCCGGGTCGGCCCGGCAGGTCAAGTTGCCGGCCGGCCACGCGGTGCTTTACCCCGGCACCCACGTGCACGAGGTCACGCCTGTCACCCGGGGTACGCGGATGGCCGCCTTCTTCTGGATTGAAAGCATGGTGCGCGAGCAATCGCAGCGCCGCCTGCTGCATGAGTTCGACCTGGCGCTCACGGCCTTGCGCGAGCACGGCGAAAGCGAAAGCACCGTAGCGCTGGCAGGCACTTATCACAACCTTTTGCGTATGTGGGCCGACACGTGACGACCCCACCGAACCTCGATCGCCGTATGGTTATTACAAATGCGACCGATTCGCATTTATACTTCACCCACTTCATCAATTTGCCAGCCAGAGCCACCCAAAGCCATGATCGTTTGCGTCTGCAACCGCATTTCCGACCGGGAGATCGCCCGCCATGTTCGAGCTGGGATGGATTTCGATGACATCCAGTTCGAACTCGGCGTCGCCACCCAGTGCGGCCAATGCGAAGGCTGCGCCCGCGAAGTGGTGGCCCAATGCAGCGCCTCCAGCCCGGTCGCTGCCATCCAGCTCGCTTCCTGCATCACGGAAGGCAGAGCATGGTCTACGCAGGAACGCTCGGGATCAGCTTGATCCTGGTCCTGATCTCGGCATGGTGGGCATTGCGGTAAGCGAGGGCGGCGGCCATGATCGCCTGCCCCCGCCTTCCTACACTATGCCCCTACCCGATATTTCCGTTCAACCGGTGAGACAGTTCAACCGCAACCTGGTGATCGGCGGCAGCGTGGTCCTGTTCCACGTCGCGGTGCTGTGGGCCATGCAAAGCGGCCTGCTGCGCCGGGCCGTCGAGGTGATCGTGCCGGTGGCCATCCTGAGCGAGATCGTCACGCCCCCGCCGCCCAAAGTAGAACCAGCGCCGGTACCCGTGGTCACGCCGCCGGTGCCGCCCAAGCCGGCTCCGAAGAAAGTGCAGCGTACTCCACCGCCCGCGCCCCGGCCGGTAGCCGTCCCCAGCCCTGCGCCGGAGCCCCAGGCCCCGACCGGCCTGGAAGTGCAGGCGCCCCCACCACCGGTGGCTGCCCCCGTTGCGCCAGCCCCGCCCGCACCGGCGGTTGCCCCTGCACCGGCACCCGCCAAGCTCGAGCTGCCCTCCAGCGCCGCGGACTACCTGCGAAATCCTGCGCCCGTCTACCCGCCCATCAGCAAGCGGCTCGGCGAACAGGGCAAGGTGCTGGTGCGGGTCCTGATTGGTCCTGACGGCGCGCCCCAGCAAGCGCAGATCAAGCGCTCCAGCGGCTTCGACCGCCTGGACCGTGCGGCCATGGACTACGTGATGAAGTGCCGCTACGTGCCGGGCAAGGTCGGCGGTGTGCCGCAGGCCATGTGGCACGAAGCGCCAGTCAATTTCATTCTCGAATAAATCAAAAAGGCATCAAAAAAATGGACACCCAATTCGGCCTCATGCACCTGTGGAACCAGGGCGACTTCGTGACCAAGGCGACGGCCGTGCTGCTGCTGGTGATGTCGCTCGCGACCTGGATGGTGATCATCGTGAAGGCACTGGACCTGCGCAAGTTCGCCGCGCAGGCCCGGGCAACCGAAAGCTTCTGGCACGCGGCCGACTTCGCCGACGGGCTCAACAAGCTCGGCACCGACCCAGCCAACCCATTTCGCAGCCTGGCGCAGGAAGGGCGGGAAGCGACGGCCCATCACCGGGCCCAGCAGCCGCAGTTGCATGACACGCTGGACGTGAGCGAGTGGCTCACGCGATCGCTTCGCAATTCCATCGACGAGTCCACCGCCCGGCTGCAGTCCGGCCTGGCGGTGCTGGCCTCGGTGGGTTCGACCGCGCCTTTCATCGGCCTGTTCGGGACCGTGTGGGGGATCTACCATGCGCTGATCTCGATCAGCGTCGCCGGGCAAGCCACCATCGACAAAGTGGCCGGGCCCGTCGGAGAAGCCCTGATCATGACCGCGCTGGGCCTGGCGGTAGCGATTCCCGCGGTGCTCGGCTACAACGCGCTGGTGCGTGGCAACAAGTCCATCCTGAACAAGCTCAACCGGTTTGCCCACGACCTGCACTCGTACTTCGTGACCGGCGCGCGGGTTTCGTCCAACGGCGCAGCCAGCCGAGTGGTGCCGATGAAGAAGGGAAGCTGATGATGCCGATCCCCCCATTTGCAGCGGAGACCTGATATGGCTTTCGGAACACAAGACGAAACCGACGAGGTCATGAACGAGATCAACATGACGCCGCTGGTCGACGTCATGCTCGTGCTCCTGATCATCTTCATCATTACCGTGCCGGTGATGAAACACTCGGTGAACATCGACCTGCCCCGCGCCAGCAGCCAGCCCCAGGAAACCAGGCCGGAAACCGTCCGCCTGACGGTGGACGCCCAGGGCGCCTATCACTGGAACGAGGCTCGTGTCGACGAAAACGACCTGCCGCGGCTGCTGCGCGCCGAGGCCGCCAAGGACCCCCAGCCCGAACTGCACATCCGAGGCGACAAGGACGTGCGCTACGAGCGGGTGGCGCTGGCCATGTCCGCGGCCCAGCAGTCGGGGCTGCGCAAGATCGGCTTCATCACCGAACCCAAGCTCAACTGATCATGAGCAACCCGCCCGCCGCTCCCCTGCTGCTCGACAGCGTCGTGCCGCCGGAGCGCGCCGATCAAGGCGGCTACGCTGCGCCCCCGGTGCCCAGCAGCCAGCTGTTGCAAGGCGCCCGCATCGTGGAGATCAGCCACAACGGAGTGATCTACCGGCTGCAGGCCACCCGGCTGGGCAAGCTTATTTTGACCAAGTAACCTGACTAGAGCCCCAGCGCGGCAATGCCGGCGCGGGCGATCTGGGCGTCTTCCGTCGACTTGACGCCGCTCACGCCAACGGCGCCCAAGCACAGGCCATCCTTCAGGATGGGCATGCCGCCTTCGAGCAGGCCTTTGAGGTCGGGCGCACTCAGGAACGAAACCCGGCCGCCATTGATCATTTCTTCGTAGACTCGGCTCTCGCGCCGGCCGAGTGCGGCGGTGTTGGCCTTGGCGGGCGCGATGTGGGCGGAGATCGGCGCGGCGCCATCGAGGCGCTGCAGCCACAGCAGGTGGCCGCCGTCATCGACAATGGCGATGGCCACCGCCCAGTGATTCTTCAGCGCCTCGGCTTCGGCGGCTTGGGCGATGGCCTTGATGTCGGCCAGGTCGAGGACAGGTTTTGTAATCATGAAAATGGCTGGCAATGTGGGACACTGGAGCATAACGGCTCGGAGCCGGCAAAATAACGCCCAGAAGCGGTGCCGGCCTTGAACCAACCTAGAATGCGCCCATCTAACCGCCGTAAGGCTTAAGGAGAGTTGGATATGAACGAACAGGTCAGAACCGCCGAATACGGCTACGCCCTGCCCGCGGCAGAGCAGCGCAACAAGGTCTTGCGCAATACCTACTGGCTGCTGGCGCTCAGCCTGATTCCCACGGTGCTGGGCGCCTGGATGGGCGTGGCCACCGGCATCACCCGCGGCCTGTCGGGCGGCATCGGACTGATGGTGTTCCTGGGCGGCGCTTTCGCCTTCATGTACGCCATCGAGAAAACCAAGAACTCGGCAGCCGGTGTGCCGGTGCTGCTGGCGTTCACCTTCTTCATGGGCCTGATGCTGTCGCGGATCATCGCGATGGTCCTGGGCTTCCAGAACGGCCCCAGCCTGATCATGACGGCCTTCGGCGGCACCGCCGGCGTGTTCTTCGTGATGGCCAGCCTGTCCACCGTGATCAAACGAGACCTCACGGGCATGGGCAAGTTCCTGTTCGTGGGCGCGCTGGCGATCATGGTGGGCGCGATCATCAACGTGTTTGTCGGCTCCTCCGTCGGCATGATGGTGATCAGCGTCATGGCGATCGGCGTATTCAGCGCCTTCATGCTGTACGACATCAAGCGCATCATCGACGGCGGCGAGACCAACTACATCACCGCCACCCTGGCGCTGTACCTGGACGTGTTCAACGTGTTCCAGAGCCTTTTGGTCCTGCTGGGCCTGGCAGGCGGCGACGAATAGCCGCTGCGCGTAGGTGAGAACAGGGGGGCCGTCGGCCCCCCTTTTTTTGTTTCCACTACAGGTCGAACACGGCCATGCTCTCCACATGCGCAGTGTGCGGGAACATGTTGACGATCCCGGCCGCGCTGCATCGGTAGCCTGCCTGGTGCACCAGCAGCCCCGCATCACGGGCCAGGGTGGCCGGATTGCAGCTGACATAGACGATACGCGCCGGCGGCGTCCAGCCATCGCGCAATGCGGGTTGCTGGTGCAGATCGGCCAGCGCCTTGGCCAGCGCGAAAGCGCCTTCCCGGGGCGGGTCGACCAGCCAGCGATTCGCTGCGCCATCGGCCACCAGCTGCTGCGGCGTCATCTCGAACAGGTTGCGCGCCGCGAACGACACCGGCCCCAGGAACGTGGCACCTTTCCCGGCGCGGTTGAGTTGGTAGTTCTCGCGTGACCGGGCCACCAGCGCCTCGCTGCCCTCGATCCCCAGCACCTCGCGGGCGCGGGTGGCGAGGGGAAGCGTGAAGTTGCCCAGGCCGCAGAACCAGTCGATCACACGCTCGTGCGGCTGCACGTCCAGCAGGCGCAACGCACGCGAGACCAGCACCCGGTTGATATGCGGGTTGACCTGCGTGAAATCGGTCGGCCGGAACGGCATGTCGATGCCGAACTCGGGCAGCGCATAGCTCAACTGCGGCCCGCCTTCGTCCAGCAGCTTCACTGTTTCCGGCCCCTTGGACTGCAGCCACCACTGCACGCCCGGCTGCGCGGCGGCGAAAGCTCGCAGTTTGGCGAGGTCTCCGTCGCTCAAGGGCTCGAGGTGGCGCAGCACCAAGGCGGTGACCTGGTCGCCGCAAGCCAGCTCGATCTGCGGGCAGGTCTCGATGGCTTCCATCGACCCGATCAGTTCGCGCAGCGGCAGCAGCAGGTCGCTGACGTGCTGCGGCACCACATGGCACTCGCGGATATCGGCCACGTAGCGGCTCTTGCGCTCGTGGAAGCCCACCAGCACAGCCCCCTTCTTGCGCACGTGACGCACCGAGAAGCGGGCCCGCCAACGATAGCCCCAGGCCGGCCCTTCGATGGGGCGCAGCATGCTTTCAGCCTTGACCTTGCCCAGGTGCCAGAGGTTGTCTTCCAGCACCCGCTGCTTCATCGCGACTTGCCCGCCCGCGTGCAGGTGCTGCATCTTGCAGCCTCCGCAGGCGCCCTCGTGCAGGCCGAAATGCGGGCAGCGCGGCCGAACCCGCTGCGACGATTCCCGGTGAATTTCGGTGAGCGTCGCCTGTTCCCAGTTGTTCTTCTTGCGGTTGATGCGGGCCGACACCTGCTCGAACGGCAGCGCGCCTTCGATGAACACCACCTTGCCGTCGGGGCGGCGGGCCACGCCCTGCGCGTCGATGTCGAGCGCATCGACTTCCAGCCAGCCCTCGGGCAGCGGCTGCTTTTTCTCAATCTCTGCTGTCATGCCCCGATTGTCTCAGGTGATACTTTCTGGCCGTCCGAAAGGGGGAACACATGGAAATGCGCGTCTGTATCGATGTCGATGACCTGGAGCGCGGCATCGCGTTCTACACCCAGGGACTGGGCTTGCAGCTGGGCCGCAGGCTGGACGACGACTGGGTCGAGCTGCTGGGCGCCGGCAGCACCATCGACCTGCTGGCCAACCCGGGTGGCACAGCACCGCTGGGCGCGGCCCATCCGCAGCGCCGCAGCTATGCGCGCCACTGGACGCCGGTGCACCTGGACTTCGCGGTGCCGGACATAGAAGCCGCCGCCCAAAAACTGGTCGCCTGCGGGGCCGTGCTGGAGCGCCCGATCGAAGACCGCCGCTGGGGCCGGATGGCCAGCATGGCCGACCCGTTCGGCCATGGCTTCGACCTGCTGGAATTCAAGGGGCGAGGCTATGACGAACTGCTGTCAGGACCGGAGTGATCAGCCCCAGGCCGCGAGGTACTCCTGCCAATGCGGCTCGGCGGGCGCCAGGCTTGCCAACGTGCCCTTCACCATCGCGATCTCCTGGTCGTACTCGGCTTCGGTGAAGCCGCCGCGCATTTTCTGAAAGCGGCAGTACAGCAGGTAGGTGTTCATCACGTCGGTCTCGCAATAGCGACGGATCTCCTCGAGCTTGCCTTCGAGAAACGCCGGGTAGACCTGCGAGCCGTCCATGCCCAGCTTGCCCGGAAATCCGCACAACTTGGCCATTGCATCGAGCGGCGCGTTGTTCTTCGGCTGGTACAAGGCCAGCAAATCCATCAGGTCCAGATGGCGCATGTGGTAACGGCTGATGTAGTTGTTCCACTTGAACTCGCGATCGGCCTCGCCCAAGTCCCAGTACCTGTCGGCCACCACGCCATGACGCAACCCGCGGTAGTGGAGCACCGGCAGGTCGAAGCCGCCGCCGTTCCAGCTGACCAGCTGCGGCATGTGCTTTTCGAGCGTGTTGAAGAAGGTCTGGATGACCTTGCCCTCGCTGGCGTTGTCGCGATCCACGAATGAATGCACGCGCAGGCCTTCGGCATTGCGGAACACGCAGCTGAGCACCAGCACGCGCTGCAGGTGCAGCGGCATGAATTCGCCCTGTCCCTTGTCCTTGCGCTCCTGGCACCAGCCGGCATAGACCTGCTCGTCGCTGGTATCGGGCGCGCTGCCACGCAAGGCGCGCAGCCCCTCGATGTCAGGGATGGATTCGATGTCGAAGACGAGTACAGGCCATGGCATAGGCAGCGACTGTACCAGTCGCTCCCTACGCCATGGCCGTTGGCCCGTCTCAGGAAACCCCTACCCCGGCCCTCCCCCTGAGGGGGAGGGAGTGAAGCCAGGCTCCCGGTGCGCCACCACTAAAAAAGCGCTTCCTTGCTAATGCCGTTGCGCACCATGTGGCGCCTGAGCTTGAGCAGCGCCTCGTTCTGGATCTGTCGCACGCGCTCCCGCGTGAGGCCCAGGCGATCGCTCAGCACCTCCAGCGTTTCGGGGTCTCGGTCATGCAGGCCGAAGCGGCCTTCCAGCACTTCCTTCTCGCGATGGGACAGTGCTTCTATCCAGTTGTTCAACAGACGCTCGACCTCGTGGTTTTGCGTGACGCCGGTGGGGTCGATCGCGAGTTCATCGGCCATCGAGTCGCCGAGCGTGTGCTCGTCCTCCGAGCGATCCATGGCTGCATCGAGAGATTTGGGGGACTCGGCCATCGCCAGCAGTTCGGCGACGTCGTGCACTTCACGGCCCAGCAGGGCGGCCACGTCCTCGACCCGCACCCCCTCGCCTTGGAAGCCATTGCGCGCGGCCGCGAAGGCGGGGTCGTTCTCCAGCGTGCGGCGGGCGCGCAGCACCTGCTGCAGCTCGCGCACCACGTGCACCGGCAGCCGGATGACACGGCCCTGGTTCATCACGGCGCGCTCCACCGACTGGCGAATCCACCAGGTCGCGTAGGTGGAGAAGCGAAAGCCGCGCTCAGGCTCGAACTTGTCGATGGCATGCATCAGCCCGAGATTGCCTTCCTCGATCAGGTCCGACAGCGGAACGCCGCGGCCCAGGTAGCCCTTGGCGATGCTGACCACCAGCCGCAGGTTGTGCTCGATCATCGACTGCCGCGCCGCGAAATCGCCGGCACGGGCACGCGTGGCGGTGTCGAACTCCTGCTGGGGGGTGAATAGTTCGGTGCGCCTGACCTCGCGCAAGTAGATGGTCAGGGTGTCGCTGGATTCGCCCGCGATTTCCACGGGAATTTCGCGCGGATTGGGTTCTTCGACGGCGTCGGTGGACGCGGCTTCCGGCAGCGGGCCGGGCAAGGGCACAGCCCGCTCATTGGCGCCCGGAACCGCAGACTTGCCGTATCCGTTGCGCTTTTTCATCGCTACCTCGGGGGCAGGTACCGCGCCGGGTCCACGGGCTTGCCCTGCCGGCGGATCTCGAAATGCAGCTTGACGCGATCGGCATCGCTGCTGCCCATCTCCGCGATCTTCTGCCCCTTGCGCACCGTCTGGTCTTCCTTGACCAGCAGCGTCTGGTTGTGGGCATAGGCGGACAGGAACGTGTTGTTGTGCTTCAGGATGATCAGGTTGCCGTAGCCGCGCAGCCCGGCGCCGGCGTAGACCACCCGGCCGTCGGCGGACGCCAGCACCGGATCGCCCAGCTTGCCGGCGATGTCCAGCCCCTTGTTGCGCTGCTCGTCGAACCCGGCCAGCACCGCCGCGGCTCCGCCGGTGGGCCAGCCCCAGGGCACATCGTCTTCGCCGGCCGGCGCCGGCGTCGGCGTGACCGGCGGCAAGCTGGGCACCGGGGACGTCACGGTGGCGCGCGACGGCGTGGTGGCGGCCACCGTGGGCGAGCCGGCCGGCAGCGTCGCGGACGGCGTCACGGACCCTGGGGTCACCGGCCGCGTCACGGCGACCTCGGAGGCGGCGCCCACGGGGGGAATCACGCGCAGCACCTGCCCCACTTCGATCACGTTGGGGTTGTCGATGTTGTTCCAGCGCACGATGTCGCGCCAGTTCTGCCCGCTATCGAGCGAAATGCGAATCAGGGTATCGCCGGGGCGCACGGTGTAGTAGCCGGGCTTGCCCGCGTTCTCGATTCCCGGCAGCGGCTTGACCGCGGGATCAGTGGCGACAGGAGCTGCGGGTTGCGTCACGCTTGGCTGGGCGCTTCGGTCTTCGACGGGAGCGGGCGCGCGCGAACGGGAAGCACACCCGGCCAGCAAGCTCGCCGCCAGCACCACAGCTGCCCACATCCACCTCTGACCGCGCAACTCGAGCATTTTTATGTTTTCCATCAAGCGATGCCCGATTTTAGGGGGACAAAGTGAACAGCCTCAAGCACAGTTTGTTTCATTTCTCGCGCAGTCTTCTCGATGACGACCAAGGCCTGCTGCCCGGTGGGCATGAGCGTCGGCGCGACGATGCGCCCGCCCACCGCCAACTGTTCTATCCATGCCTGCGGCACGGCCTCGCCGCCGGCGGCCGCGATGATGCCGGCGTAAGGCGCGCCCCGGGCATAACCTGCCATGCCATCGCCGAACAGCAGGTGGACATTGGGCAGGCGGAACGGCCGAAGGTTGTCGCGCGCCTTGTCGTGCAGCCCCCGCAGCCGCTCTATGCTGTACACCTCGGTCGCGACGCGGGCCAGCACCGCTGCCTGATAGCCGCAACCGGTGCCGATCTCCAGTACCCGGCCCAGCTTGCCCGAAGGCGATGTGCTGCCGCCCAGCAGCAGCTCGATCATGCGCGCCACCACGTTCGGCTTGGAGATGGTCTGGCCCAGCCCGATCGGCAGGCTGGTGTCTTCGTAGGCCTGGTTGACCAGTGCACTGTCGACGAAACGGTGCCGCTCTACTGCGCCCATGGCTGCCAGCACCTGCGCGTCGCCTATGCCTTGCGCGGCGAGCTTTTGAACCATCCGCGTGCGCACCGCCTGGGAATCGAGCCCCAGGCCGGCCACGGCGGCGGCGCTGACCGCCAACGCCAGGCTTTTCCGGACTGGCGCGGCATGAGGCCCGGACAGGTCGAGCCGGGCGGGGAAGCCGGGGCGGCGGGTCATCAGCGGCCGCCCGGCCGCCCGAAGGCCGCTGAGCGCCCCCTCGGGGGGCAGTGAACGAAGTGAGCATGGGGGCCGTCCATGGTCAGCGACCTGCCAGCTGCGCCCAGTGCGCCAGTTCGTCGTGGTCGGTGAGGTCGACCTTCAGCGGCGTCACCGATACATGGCCGAGCGCGGTGGCGTGGAAGTCGGTGCCCTCGGCATCGTCCTTGGCAGCGCCGGCGCCGCCGATCCAGTACATCGTCTCGCCATGCGGGCTGGTCTGCGAAATCACTTTCTCGGCTGCATGGCGGCGCCCCAGCCGGCAAACCCTGAACGGCTTGAGCTCGCCATAAGGCCGGTTCGGGATATTGACGTTCAGCAAGAAGGGCTTGTCGCTCAGATGCCCGGACAGCACCCGCTGGACCAAATCACGGGCTATGCGCGCAGCGTCTTCGATGTGGGCCCAGCCTTTCTGGGTCTGCGAGAAGGCAATCGCCGGCACGCCGAACAGGAAACCCTCCATCGCGGCGCCGACGGTGCCCGAATAGATGGTGTCGTCGCCCATGTTGGCGCCGTTGTTGATGCCGCTCACCACCAGGTCGGGCCGGTAGCCGAGCAGACCGGTGAGGGCCACGTGCACGCAATCGGCCGGCGTGCCGTTGACATAGCGAAAGCCGTTGCCTGCCTCGCGCACGGAGAGCGGCGAATGCAGGGTGAGTGCGTTCGACTTGGCGCTGTTGTTGTGTTCGGGCGCCACGACTTCGACTTCGCCGAGGTCCTTGATCGCTTCGTAGAATGCAACGATGCCGGGCGCCTGGTAGCCATCGTCGTTGGAGAGCAGTATTTTCATGAGGGTAAGGGAATGAAAAGATTGTAGGGGCCAACGGCGTCGCACCAGGGACATTCACGTGTCTTTCGTGCGCCTATCATTGCGCCAGTTTCTTACCCGAGGATTCCCCATGCATGCCTGGCTCTGCGAAAACCCCGTGGGCGTCGACTCGCTGCAGTGGAAAGAGATGCCCACGCCGCAGCCCAAGGCCGGTGAAGTGCTGATCGAGATCAAGGCAGCCAGCCTGAACTTCCCCGACCTGCTGATCGTCCAGAACAAGTACCAGATCAAGCCGCCACTGCCTTTCGTGCCTGGCTCGGAATACGCCGGCGTGGTCACGGCCGTCGGCGACGGCGTGAGCCACCTGAAGGTCGGCCAGAACGTGGCCTGCCTGTCGGGCACCGGCGGCTTCGCCACCCACACGCTGGCCCCGGCCGCGCTGTGCATGCCGCTGCCGCCGGGCTTTCCCCACGTGGACGCAGCGGCGTTCATCATGATCTACGCCACCTCCCATCATGCGCTGGTGGATCGCGCGCAACTGAAAGCCGGTGAAACGGTGCTGGTGCTCGGCGCGGCCGGTGGCGTCGGCACCGCAGCCATCCAGATCGCCAAGACCGTCGGGGCCCGGGTGATCGCCGCCGCCTCGACCGATGAAAAGTGCGAGCTGTGCAAATCCATCGGCGCCGATGCCACGATCAACTACACCCGCGACAACCTGCGCGAAGCGATCAAGACCGCCACCGCCGGCAAGGGCCCCGATGTCATCTACGACCCGGTGGGCGGTGAGTTCGCCGAGCCGGCCTTCCGCTCGATCGCCTGGCGCGGCCGCTACCTGGTGGTCGGCTTCGCCTCCGGCCCCATCCCATCCCTGCCGCTGAACCTGGCCTTGCTCAAGGGCGCATCGCTGGTGGGGGTGTTCTGGGGCGACTTCTCAAGGCGCGAGCCCAAAGCCAATGCAGCGATGATGGGGGAACTGGCACGCTGGTATGCCGAGGGCAAGATCAAGCCCGTGATCGACCGCACCATGCCCATGGCGCAGCTGAAGGCAGCGTACGACCACATGGGTTCACGTGGCGTCAAGGGAAAGCTGGTGATGGTGAATTGACGCTGACGCTATAATTGCTGTCTCTGCGGTGGCTGTAGCTCAGTTGGTAGAGTCCAGGATTGTGATTCCTGTTGTCGTGGGTTCGAGTCCCATCAGCCACCCCACCCCCCAGCCATTCCCAGCACCCTAGCATCCATTCGGCTCCAGTCGGGGTTGGGTGTCGGAAGCGGTTGCGTTCAACCTAAGGCTTTTGAAAGCCCTTCAAAGCCTTCTTCAACCGCAATTTCGCTGTCTTTCGCAAGGCCTGCGAGACTTCTATCTGCATGTCGGAGGGGTGAAGTCCCTGGCCATCCGCGGCCACGGTGAACGCATCGCGAGCAAGTGCCTCGGCCCAGTTGGCTAGTTCATCCGCAAGCTGCCAATCCGCGAAATCGTCGGCAGGCGGTGCTGGGGGTTGCGACTTCTTGCCGCCCTTCGAGTCCACATAACGCTCCCGCAAAGGGGTGCGATATCAAAATGCCCCAGGGCAAGCGCGGCGGCTTGCTCGTCAGCTAGAGGCACGAAGGAAGCTGACCAGCGTTGAGGGCGGACACTCAACTGTAGTCCACCGCGCCCGATTTGGATAGGACGCGGCGGGATACCACTTCGCCGGGGCTCCATCCGTGAAATTTTCCAACTCCTGACCTCCATAGGCGTCCGTAATGAACGCCTTCAGGGGTCAGCCTTACGTCACACCGTAGGGCACCTCTACCACCTCTGCTCACTTTTAGTGCAGCTGGCCCCTCGCTTCAAATCCCATCAAATTCTGGGGCATTTTAGAAGATGAGTAAATTATGAATCTTATAATCGGCTAAGTCGCACGAGCGGCAAGCAGGAACAAGTGACATGCCTACCCCCGATCTCTGCACCGAAGAAGAGGTGCACCAGCTGGTCCACGGGTTCTATGCCCGGGTCCGTGAAGACGCCGTCCTCGGCCCGATCTTCAATACCCATGTGAAAGACTGGACGCCGCATCTGGCAAAGATGGTCGACTTCTGGTCGTCCGCGCTGCGCGGCACCGCCCGCTTTCGCGGCACTCCGATGCCCAAGCACATTGCCTTGCCGGGTCTCAGCGCCGAACTGTTCCAGCGCTGGCTCACGCTATTCCACCAAACCACCGCCGGCCTGGGCAACGCCGCCATGCAGGAGAGAGCGGACGACCTCGCGGGCCGTATCGCCGAAAGCCTCTGGTACGGCTATCGGATCAGCCGCGGCGTGGATGTGGTGGGAGGCGTTGCCTGATGGACAGCGCCATCCTGAGCCTGCTGGGCGCCTTCCTGTTGTCCATCATCGGCCTGTTCGCCTTCATCTGGTCATTGCGCAAGGGGCTGCTGGTGGAGAACCCGGCGGCGGCGTCCGTTATCTTCGCTCGTGGCGAAGTGGGCCGGGTGGACGACCCCGCCTTGGGCAGCGAAGAGCAGCAGTCACTGCAGCGGGCCGCACAGGAGGCCGCGCAGCGCGAGCCCGCGCACGCCGCCGATGCGGGCGACCTGCAGGTGCGTGTGGAGGCAGACCGCTCCACGGCCTTCCCGGTGTTCATGTTCGCCATGTTCGCCTGCTTCTGGCTGCTGCTCGGCTCGCTGGCCGGGCTCACGTCGTCCATCAAGCTGCATGAGCCCGACTGGCTGGTGCACCAGGCCTGGCTCACCTTTGGGCGCATCCGCACCGTGCACCTCACGGCGGTGCTGTACGGATGGATCACCAACGCCGCCCTCGGCATGATCCTGTGGCTGTTGCCGCGGCTGCTGCGCACGCACCTGCATGGCGCGGCCTGGACGCTGCTGGGCGGCGCGCTGATCAACACCGGCATCGCGGCCGGCATCGGCGCCATCGCGGCCGGCTGGAGCGACGGCATGGAATACCTGGAAATCCCCTGGCAGATCGGCATCTTCATCGTGGCCGGGTTCGTGATGATCATCCTGCCGGTGCTGTTCACGCTGGTGAACCGCAAGGCCGAGCACCTGTACGTGAGCGTCTGGTACATGGTCGCGGCGCTGCTGTGGATCGCGGTGCTGTTCCTGGTGGGCAAGCTGCCGGGCGTGCACACCGGCGTGCAGCAGGCCACCACCAACTGGTGGTACGGGCACAACGTGCTGGGCCTGTGGTTCACCCCGGTGAGCGTGGGCGCCATCTACTACTTCCTGCCCAAGATCATCGGGCGGCCGGTGCGCTCCTACAACCTGTCGATCCTGGGCTTCTGGACGCTGGCCTTCTTCTACGGCCAGGTCGGCGGCCACCACCTGATCGGCGGCCCGGTGCCGGGCTGGCTGATCACGCTGTCGATCGTGCAGAGCCTGATGATGGTGAT
>JAKFEZ010000108.1:0-4945 GCA_036675435.1 Ramlibacter sp.
ACCACGGGACGCGATTGTGTATGCGGCACCCATGTCGCACGGCGCCGGCATCTACGCCATCCCGCATGTCATCGCCGGTGCACGGCATGTGGTGCCAGCCTCCGGCGGCTTCGATCCGGCCGAGATTTTCGGACTGGCTGACTCGGTCGGCCGCCTGTCCATGTTCGCGGCGCCCACCATCGTCAAGCGGCTGGTGGACCATGCCAGCGCCACCGGGGCCGACAGCAGCGGCTTCAAGACCATCGTCTATGGCGGCGCGCCCATGTATGCCGCCGACATCGAACGCGCTATCAAGATCATGGGGCCCCGCTTCGTCCAGATTTATGGCCAGGGCGAAAGCCCGATGGTGATCACCGCGCTCTCGCGTGCCCAGCTGGCAGACACCGACCATCCCCGGCACGCGCAGCGCCTGGCCTCGGTCGGCATGGCGCAGACGCCGGTCGAGGTCCGCGTGGCCGACCCGTCCGGCCGGACCCTGCCGCTTGGTGAGGTGGGTGAAGTGCTGGTGCGCGGGGACACCGTCATGAGCGGTTACTGGCGGGACGCGGACGCCAGCGCTGCCGCCCTGCAGGACGGCTGGCTCTTCACTGGCGACATGGGGACGATGGACGCGGACGGTTTCCTGACCCTCAAGGATCGGAGCAAGGATGTGCTGATCAGCGGCGGGTCCAACATCTATCCGCGCGAGGTCGAGGAGGTGCTGCTGCTGGCGCCCGGCGTGGCCGAGGTGGCCGTGGTTGGCGCACCTGATCCGGAATGGGGCGAGGTCGTGGTGGCCTTCGTGGTGCCTGAATCCGGCGTCAAGCTCAACACCGAAACGCTGGACGCCGTGTGCCTGGCGCACATCGCCCGCTTCAAGCGGCCCAAACGTTACGAAATCGTCAGCAGCCTGCCCAAAAACAACTATGGCAAGGTTCTGAAAACCGCGCTGCGCGAGCAGCTGAAGGAGAAAACAGCGTGAGTGAGAAAAACCTGACAGGCCGCCGCGCCCTGGTGACCGGTTCGCTCCAGGGCATCGGCCTGGCCATCGCCTGCGAGCTGGGCCGCCAGGGCTGCGCGCTGGTGCTGCATGGCCTGCCCACCGGGACACTGAGTCGGGATACGTGCGCCGACGTGCTCGAGGCAGGCGCACCTTCGGTCGAAGTGCTCACGCACAACCTGCGCGATGCCAGCCAGGTGCAGCTGATGATGGAGGCCGCGCTGGCCACCGGCCCGCTCGACATCCTCGTCAACAACGCAGGCATCCAGCACACCGCGCCCCTGGCCGACATGCCACGCGCCAGCTGGGACGACATCATCGCCATCAACCTGTCGGCCGCGTTTGACACCATGCGCCTGGCGCTACCGCAAATGGCCCGCCGCGGCTACGGCCGGGTGATCAACATCGCCTCGGTACACGGCCTGGTGGCATCGGTCCACAAGGCGCCCTACGTGGCGGCCAAGTTCGGCATGGTCGGCATGAGCCGCGTGGCGGCGCTGGAATACGCCAGCGCCGGCAGCCGTGAAAGCGGCGGCGTCACCGTGAACTGCATCTGTCCCGGCTGGACCGAGACCGCCATCATCCAGCCGCAAATCGATGCCCGGGCCCTGCAGCTGGGCACCGGCCGCGAAGCCGCCATCCGCGACCTGCTGAAGGAAAAGCAGCCCAGCCAGCGCACCTCGCTGCCTGACGAAATCGCCCGCGTGGTCAGCTGGCTGTGCGAACCGGCCGCGCACAACCTGACCGGTGTATCACTGCCGGTCGATGGCGGCTGGACGGCGCAGTAGGGAGGCTGTCAGGCAAGGGGCCTGACGGCCCTGCACGATGCGGTGAAAATGAATGAAAAGTGCCTGTAGCCCAAGAAGGACGAGCGTAGGCAGCTATTGATTCAATAGCAAGCCGCGCCGCCTCCGGGCTTCAGTGCGGGCTCAGTGCGTGGCGCGGTCGAACTTGAACACGCCGGGCTCGCGCACCGGGTCCACATCCACCGGGATCGTGCTCTTGGGCAGAAAGCGCCCTTCGAGCAGCAACTTCGACAGCGGGTTTTCAATCCGCTGCTGGATCGCACGCTTCAGGGGCCGCGCGCCGAACACCGGGTCGAAGCCGACCTTGGCGAGTTCGGCAATCGCCGCTTCCGACACCTCCATGTTGAGGTCCATCTTCTGCAGGCGTTCGATCAGCGTGCGCAGCTGGATGCGTGCAATCGACTCGATGTTTTTCGCGTCGAGCGAGTGGAAGACCACGGTTTCGTCGATGCGGTTCAGGAACTCGGGGCGGAAGTAGTTCTTCAGCTCGCCCTCCACCGCTTCCTTGACGTCTTCATACGGCTGGCCCACCATGGTCTGGATGATGGGCGAGCCGATGTTGCTGGTCATCACGATCACGGTGTTCTTGAAGTCCACGGTGCGGCCCTGGCCGTCGGTCAGGCGGCCGTCATCGAGCACCTGCAACAGCACATTGAACACATCGGGGTGGGCTTTTTCCACCTCGTCGAGCAGCAGCACGCTGTAGGGCTTGCGGCGCACGGCTTCGGTCAGGTAGCCGCCCTCTTCGTAACCAACATACCCCGGAGGCGCACCGATCAGGCGGGCCACGGAGTGTTTCTCCATGAACTCGCTCATGTCGACGCGGATCAGGTGGTCTTCACTGTCGAACAGGAAACCGGCCAAAGCCTTGCACAGCTCGGTCTTGCCGACGCCGGTTGGGCCGAGAAACAGGAAAGAACCTGTCGGCCGGTTCGGGTCACTCAGACCCGAGCGCGAACGGCGGATGGCGTTTGCCACCGCACCGATGGCTTCGTCCTGGCCGACCACACGTTCATGCAGCTTGCCTTCCATCAGAAGCAGCTTGTCGCGCTCGCCCTGCATCAGCTTGCTGACGGGGATGCCGGTGGCGCGCGCCACGACTTCGGCGATCTCTTCGGCGCCGACCTGGGTGCGCAGCAGGGTGGGCGCGTTCGATTTGCCCTTGCTGGCTTCAGCGTCCTGCGCTTCCTTCAGGCGTTTTTCCAGCTCGGGCAGCTTGCCGTATTGCAGCTCGGCGACCTTGTTGAAATCACCCTTGCGGGTGAACTCCTCGATCTGGAAGCGGATGCGGTCGATCTCTTCCATGACGTCCTTGGAGCCGAGTGCCTGGGCTTTTTCAGCCTGCCAGATTTCGTCGAGGTCGGAAATTTCCTTTTGTAGCTTGCCGATTTCTTCTTCGATCAGCGCAAAGCGTTTTTGCGAGGACTCGTCTTTTTCGCGGCGCACGGCTTCGCGCTCGATCTGCAGCTGGATCAGCCGGCGGTCCAGCTTGTCCATGACCTCGGGCTTGGAGTCCATCTCGATCTTGATCTTGGCCGCAGCCTCGTCGATCAAATCAATCGCCTTGTCGGGCAGGAAGCGGTCGGTGATGTAGCGGTGGCTCAGCTCGGCCGCGGCGACGATGGCCGGGTCGGTGATCTGCACGCCATGGTGCACCTCGTACTTTTCCTGCAGGCCGCGCAGGATGGCAATCGTCGCTTCCACGGTCGGCTCGCCGACCAGGATTTTCTGGAAGCGGCGCTCGAGCGCGGCGTCTTTCTCGATGTACTTGCGGTATTCGTCAAGTGTGGTCGCGCCCACGCAATGCAGCTCGCCACGCGCCAGCGCGGGCTTGAGCATGTTGCCGGCGTCCATCGCGCCTTCGGCCTTGCCGGCGCCGACCATGGTGTGCAGCTCGTCGATGAACACAATGGTCTGGCCCTCGTCCTTGGCCAGTTCTTTCAGCACGGTTTTCAGGCGCTCTTCGAACTCGCCGCGGAACTTGGCACCGGCCAGCAGTGCGGCCATGTCCAGACTCAGCACACGTTTGCCCTTGAGCGAATCGGGCACCTCGCCGGCGACGATGCGCTGGGCCAGGCCTTCAACAATGGCCGTCTTGCCGACGCCGGGCTCGCCGATCAGCACCGGGTTGTTCTTGGTGCGGCGCTGCAGCACCTGGATGGCGCGGCGGATTTCATCGTCGCGGCCAATCACCGGGTCGAGCTTGCCCAGGCGGGCACGCTCGGTCAGGTCCATGGTGTATTTCTTCAGCGCCTCGCGCTGGCCTTCGGCTTCGGGGCTGTCCACGCCCTGCCCGCCGCGCACGGCGTCAATGGCCGCCTCCAGCGCCTTGCGCGTCAGCCCGGCTTCCTTGGCCAGGCGGCCGACCTCGGCCTTGCTGTCGGCCACTGCCAGCAAATACAACTCGCCGGCGATGAACTGGTCGCCGCGCTTGATGGATTCTTTTTCAGTGGCCTGCAGCAGCCTGCCGAGATCCGGGCCAACCTGGATCTGCTCCTGGCCCGACACGGAAGGCAGCTTCTTGATGGCGGCGTCAGTGGCCGACTGCAGGGCGGCAACGTTGACGCCGGCGCGCTGCAGCAGCGCTTTCGGGCCATCGTCCTGGGCCAGCATGGCGGCCAGCAGATGCACCGGCTCGATGTAGGCGTTGTCGTTACCCAGCGCCAGCGACTGCGCGTCGCTGAGCGCTTCCTGAAATTTGGTGGTGAGTTTGTCCTGGCGCATGGCGTCCCCTGAAAAAAATTGATTGCTGAAGATCTGGGGCTGAGGACTTGCCTTTTCAATAGCCCCTGTCCACAACCGGGTTACCCATCTGCTGTTTATGCACAGCTTCCCTGGCGCCGGGGTTGACGGAAATCAAGGCCCCCGGGAAACGGCCGCACCTCTACCCTTGAAAAGGCAGGGGTCTAAAATCAATTCATGAATATCCACCAGGTTTCGATCAGCTACGTGCAGGAGCAGGACCGCTTGATGCTCCGCATCAACGGCAAGGACGGCGGCGAGCTGCGCGCCTGGCTGACGCGGCGCCTGGCCCTGGCGCTGATGCCTGTGCTCGACCGCACCGCGGCCGAACAGATCAGGAAAATCGCCACCCCTGCGGAGGCGCCCACCAGCCTGGACGAGCAGCGTGGGCAGTTGCTGACGGCTTTCGAAAAAGAAG
>JAKFEZ010000016.1:0-4941 GCA_036675435.1 Ramlibacter sp.
CGCGTTGTTCGTCGGCTGCGGCGCGCCGCGCGGGCGCAACCTCGACATTCCGGGCCGCGCCGAAGCGGCCGCTGGCATCCACATCGGCATCGACTGGCTGGCTTCGGTGTCGTTCGGCCACATTACCACCATCGGCAAGCGCGTCATCGTCCTGGGCGGCGGCAACACGGCCATGGACTGCTGCCGCTCGGCGCGGCGGCTGGGCGGCGCCGACGTGAAGGTGATCGTGCGCAGCGGCTTCGAGGAGATGAAGGCCTCGCCCTGGGAGAAGGAAGATGCCATGCACGAGGGCATCCCCATCATCAACTACCACGTGCCCAAGGCCTTCATCCATCAGGACGGCCGGTTGCAGGGCATGACCTTCGAGATCGTCAAGGCCGTGTACGACGAAAAGGGCCGGCGCAGCCTGGTGCCGACCGGCGAGCCGGACGCATTTTTCGAGTGCGACGAGGTGCTGGTGGCAGTGGGCCAGGAGAACGCCTTCCCCTGGATCGAGCGCGACTGCGGCATCGCCTTCGACGAATGGGGCCTGCCGGTCCTGAACAAGGATACGTTCCAGTCCAGCGTGCCCAACGTCTTCTTCGGGGGTGACTCGGCCTTCGGACCCAAGAACATCATCACGGCCGTGGCGCACGGCCACGAAGCCGCTGTTTCCATCGACAAGCTGCTGCACGCCGAGGCGATTTACGTGCGGCCCGCGCCGATGACCAACCTGATGTCGCAGAAGATGGGCATTCACGAGTGGAGCTACGACAACGACACCTCGAACGACCTGCGTTACAAGGTGCCGTGGGCCAAGGCCGAGATGGCGCTGGCCAGCATCAAGGTCGAGGTCGAGCTGGGCTTCGATGCCGCCACTGCCTTCAAGGAGGCGCAGCGCTGCCTGAACTGCGACGTGCAGACCGTGTTCACCGAAAGCACCTGCATCGAATGCGACGCCTGCGTCGACATCTGCCCGATGGATTGCATCAGCTTCACCGACAACGGTGCCGAGGCCGACCTGAGGCCGCGGCTGAAGGCGCCGGCCCTCAACCTGGCGCAAGACCTGTACGTTTCGGGCGAGCTGAAGACGGGCAGGGTGATGGTCAAGGACGAGGACGTCTGCCTGCACTGCGGGCTGTGCGCCGAGCGCTGCCCCACGGGCGCCTGGGACATGCAGAAGTTCCTGCTCAAGATGACGCCCGCCGGGCCGGCCTGCCGCGACCGGGCGGCGCCGGGTTCGCCCCGCCAGGGAGTCGTCGCATGAAAAGCATAGAGGCGGTCAACGACTTCGTCATCAAGTTCGCCAACGTCAACGGCTCGGGCTCGGCCAGCGCCAATGAGCTGTTTGCCAAGGCGATATTGCGCATGGGCGTGCCGGTGAGCCCGCGCAACATCTTCCCCAGCAACATCCAGGGGCTGCCCACCTGGTACGAAGTGCGCGTCTGCGAAAGCGGCTATCTCGGCCGGCGTGGCGGCATCGACATGATGGTGGCCATGAACCCGCAGACCTGGAGCGCCGACGTGGCCGAGCTGGAGCCGGGCGGTTACCTGTTCTACGACAGCACGCGGCCCCTGCCGGCCTCGATGTTCCGCGACGACATCAACGTCATCGGCATGCCGCTGACCGAGATCTGCAACGCCGTCTACACCGACCCGCGCCAGCGCCAGCTGTTCAAGAACATCGTCTATGTCGGCGCCTTGTCGGTGCTGCTGGAGATCGATCCCGAGGTGATCGAAAAGCTGTTTGGCGAGCAGTACAGGGGCAAGGAGAAGCTGCTGGCTTCCAACGTGCAGGCTTTGCACCTTGGGCGCGACTTCGCTCGTGAGCACCTGAAGGCGCCGCTGGGCATCCGCGTGCGGCGCAGCGACAAGGTCGGCGACCAGGTTTTCGTCGATGGCAACAGCGCCGCGGCGCTGGGCTGCGTCTACGGCGGCGCCACGGTGGCGGCCTGGTACCCGATCACGCCTTCGTCTTCCGTGGCCGAGGCTTTCCAGAAGTATTGCGGCAAATACCGGGTCGATCCTGCCACGGGCCAGAACAAGTTCGCGATCGTCCAGGCCGAGGACGAGATCGCCTCGATCGGCATGGTGGTCGGCGCCGGCTGGAACGGAGCCCGCGCCTTCACCGCCACCTCGGGGCCCGGCGTGTCGCTGATGACCGAGTTCATCGGGCTGGCCTACTTCGCCGAGATTCCGGTGACCATCATCAATGTGCAGCGCGGCGGCCCCTCGACGGGCATGCCGACGCGCACCCAGCAGGCCGACATCCTGTCCTGTGCCTACGCCTCGCACGGCGACACCAAGCACGTGCTGCTGTTCCCGGAAGACCCGCACGAGTGCTTCGAGCAGGCGGCAGCCGCGCTCGATTTGGCCGACCGGCTGCAGACTCCGGTGTTCCTGATGACCGACCTGGACATCGGCATGAACCAGCGCCTGTGCCGCCCGTTTGCCTGGGACGAGGGCCGCGCGTATGACCGGGGCAAAGTCATGAGCGCGGACGAACTGGAGGCCGGCAAGGACTTCGGGCGCTACAAGGACGTGGACGGTGACGGCATCCCCTGGCGCACGCTGCCGGGCACTCACCCGACCAAGGGCAGCTACTTCACGCGCGGCACCACGCGCGACGCCTATGCCCGCTACTCGGAGCGCGGGCCGGACTACATCTACAACGTCGAGCGGCTGCTGAAGAAGTTTGCCACCGCGGCCACGCTGGTGCCGCAGCCGGTGCTGCGCCCGGCGCCGCGCAAGACCCGGCTGGGCGTGATCTATTTCGGCTCGACCAGCCCGGCCATGCAGGAAGCGCTGGATGTGCTGACGGCCTCGAGCATTCCGCTGGACGCGCTGCGCCTGCGCGCCTTCCCGTTTCCCCAGAGCGTGGCGCAGTTCGTTGCCGACCACGACGAGGTCTTCGTAGTGGAGCAGAACCGCGATGCGCAGATGCGCAGCCTGCTGGTCAACGAGTTCGACATCGACCCGGCCAAGCTGGTGCGCGTGCTGCACTACGACGGCACGCCGATCACGGCCCGGTTCATCACGCGGGCCATCACCGAGCATGTGCATGCCGAGGTGGTGGCGCCGCAGCGACGCAAGGTGGAGAAATCAGCATGACCTACATCGCCAAGCCGCGGCTGCGGCATCCCACGCTGGAAACCAACAAGGTCGGCTACACGCGGCGCGACTACGAAGGCAAGATATCGACCCTGTGCGCCGGCTGCGGCCACGATTCGATCTCGGCGGCCATCATCCAGGCCTGCTGGGAACTGGACATCCAGCCGCACCGCATCGCCAAGCTCTCGGGCATCGGCTGCAGCTCCAAGACGCCCGACTATTTCCTGGGCGCCTCGCACGGCTTCAACACCGTCCACGGTCGCATGCCCTCGGTGCTGACCGGTGCCAACCTGGCCAATCGCGAACTGCTGTACCTGGGCGTTTCGGGCGACGGCGATTCGGCGTCCATCGGCCTGGGGCAATTCGCCCATGCCATGCGCCGCGGCGTGCAGATGGCCTACATCGTGGAGAACAACGGCGTCTATGGTCTGACCAAGGGCCAGTTCTCGGCGACGGCGGACCAGGGATCCAAGAGCAAGAAGGGCGTGATCAACAGCGACAGCCCGGTCGACCTGGTCGGAATGGCGCTGCAGCTGGGCGCCACCTACGTGGGACGCGGCTTCTCGGGCAACAAGGCGCAGCTGGTGCCGCTGATCAAGGGCGCCATGGCACACGGGGGCGCTGCCTTCATCGACGTCATCAGCCCGTGCGTGGCTTTCAACAACCATCCCGGCAGCACCAAGAGCTACGACTACGTGCGCGAGCACAACGAGTCGGTGAGCCGGATCGATTTCATCACGCCGCGCAGCGAGATCACGGTGGAGGCCGCGCCGGGCGAAGTGGTGGACGTGCGCCAGCACGACGGCTCGCTGCTGCGGCTGCGCAGCCTCGACCCCGACTACGACCCCACCGACCGCCACGCCGCCATGAGCTACATGCAGTCGCACCAGGCGCTCGGCGAGGTGGTGACCGGGCTGCTGTACGTGGACCCGCTCGCCACCGACCTGCACACTGCGCTGAACACCAGCGCCACTCCGCTCAACGCCCTGGATGCGCCGCAGCTGTGTCCCGGCGCGGGCGCCCTGGAAAAGCTCAACGCGTCCTTGCGATAAAGGGAACACGCGCTACAGTGGCAGCAGGACAAAGGGTCACCCATCATGGATGAACGCACCGTGTTCCAGTCGAGTTCGCAAAAGCGGGTGCTGAGCCTGGGCCCTAACGCGAGCGTGCGCGAAGCCGCCGGCGCCATGACGCGCGCCAACTGCGGCAGTGTGCTGATCATGGAGCCGCCGGAGGCATTGCTGGGCATCGTCACCGAGCGCGACCTGATGACCCGCGTGCTGGCCCGAGGGCTCGATCCCGAACGCACCACCGTTCGCGAAGTGATGACCGCGCATCCGATCTGCGTGGCGCCCGAGACCCGCGTTTCCGATGCCGTGCTGATCATGATCGAGCGCGGTTTCCGCCACTTGCCCATCGTCGGGCCGGGCTCCAGGATCCTGGGTGTGTTCTCGGTGCGCGACGCGCTGCCGCGTGAGATCGGCAGCGCGCTCAACCAGGCCGAATTCAACGAGCAGGTGAACGACGCGCTAGGTTGATGTTCGCCCCCACGCTCACTTCGTTCGCTGCCCCCCGAGGGGGCCCAGCCCACCTTGGGAGCGGCCCGGCGGTGGTCTGACCCCAGCTTGTGGTCGCCGCGAGGGCTCAGCTGTCTTGTGCGCCTTTGCGCGCTCGGGCACGTGCTAAGGCTGCTTCGATCACGCTGCGCTTGCGGTCGGCTTCGGCTCCTTCGGCGCCATGGGTGTGCGCTGCCAGGTCGGCCAGCTTGGCGCGAGCCTTTCCTTCCAGCCTGGCAGCCTGTTCCTGCTCGGCCCGCTCCTGCCGGGCGCGATGGAATTCATAGCGCTGCAG
>JAKFEZ010000195.1:0-23774 GCA_036675435.1 Ramlibacter sp.
CACCGGACCGGCCAGGACGAGTTGGCGGTGGCCCGGGCCCGCGCCGCCGGTGCGCTGATCATCGGCAAGACCAACGTGCCGGAGTTCGCGCTGGAAGGCTACACCGACAACCCGGTGTTCGGCGCCACCCGCAATCCGTGGGACCTCGCACTCACGCCGGGCGGTTCCACCGGCGGCGGCGTGGCGGCGCTGGCCACGGGCATCGCGCCGCTGGCGATCGGCCAGGATGGCGGCGGCTCGATCCGCAGGCCGGCCTCGCACGCCGGCGTGGTCGGCCTGAAACCGTCGCTGTCCGCCGTGCCGCGCGAGCATGTGCTGCCCAGCCTGCTGCTGGACTTCGAGGTGATCGGCCCCCTGGCGCGCACCGTGGCCGACGTGCGCCTTCTGTTCGAAGTGATGCGCGGCCCGGCGGACGTCGACCGCGCCTCGCTCGCTGCGGCGAAGGCCGCTTCGCAGGTTCGCGCGCCGGGGCCGCTGCGCATCCTCTACGTCGAGCGCTTCGGCGCCGCGCCGCTCGATCCGCAGGTAGCCGACAGCGTCGGCCGCGCAGTGCGTCAACTCGGCGCCCTTGGCCACCAGGTGGAGAGCGGTCCGCTGCCGCTGGACCTGGACTTCTTCTCTGCCGCCTGGCCGCAGATCGGCCAGGTCGGCCTGGCCCGCCTGTTCGAACAGGCGCCGGCGTGGGAAGCTGCCGCGTCGCAGAAATACCGCGACATGGCCGAACAGGGCAAGCGGGTCCCGGCCCCGCGGCTTTGGGACATCCTTGAGCGCGTGAAGCAACTGCGCCGCGAGGCCACTGCGGTGTTCCAGCAGGTCGATGTGATCGTGCTGCCTTCCGCCGCCGCCTTGCCGTGGCCGGCGCAGGACGCCTTTCCGCCCCGCATCGACGGCCAGGACGTCGGGCCGCGCGGCCACGCCGTCTACACCGGCTGGGTGAACGCCGCGGGCCTGCCGGCGCTGGCGCTGCCTTGCGCGCCCTCGCGCGAGGGCCTGCCAATCGGCATGCAACTGGTCGGGGGATACGGCAGCGACGACCTGCTACTGGACCTGGGCGTCGTGTACGAAGCGGCCCACCCTTGGGCCGACCGCTGGCCGGACCTCTGAAGAAGACAAGAAAGGAAAGCAGCCAAACATGACAGCGAGTCACTTACTGAACGGCAGCAGCACCGCCGAGGCGTTGGCCCGTGCTTTCGATGCCCGTTCCGTAGCAGCGGCCCTGGTTGCTGCGCGCCGGGGCGGCCCCATGGCGAATGCCCAGGCCTTGGCAAGCGCCCTGCGTGATGACAGCGATGCCTATCTCGTGCAGGACCTCGTATTGCACGCCCTGGGCGACGACCCGGCCCGGGCCCCCGCCTGGAAATCTGGCGGGCCGTCGCGCGACACGGCGCTGACCCATGCGCCGTTGCCACGGGCCGGCGTGCTGGCCAGCGGCGCCGACGTTTCCACCCGGCCCATGAACCTGCGTTTGATCGAAGCCGAAATTGCGCTGCGCCTGCGGGAGGACGTGACGCCGCAGGCAGCGCAGGCCCTGTCCGCGCCGCAAGCGACGGGACTGGTCGACGCGATGGCGGTGTCCATCGAACTGGTCGATTCACGCTGGTCGAATGGCGTGGCGTCGCCGGCGCTGCTGAAGCTGGCCGACCTGCAGTCGCACGGCGCGCTGGTGCTGGGCGCCTTCATGCCCTACCAGGCACGTGGCTGGAGCCAGCAGGTCTGTACGGTACAGATCGGCGAGGCCGGCACGCGCTGGGTGGGCACGCATTCGCTGGCCGACCCGGCCTGGCTGCTGCCGGCGTGGCTGCAGCACGCCACGCGCCGAGGCGAGACCGTGGCGAAGGGAACGGTGGTCACCACCGGCACCTGGTGCGGCATGCTGCCCGCGGCCCAGGGTGACCGGGTGCGGGTGGCGTTCGAGGGGATCGGCGAAGCCAGCGTCCAGCTCTGATCACTCCACCGTCACGCTCTTCGCCAGATTCCGTGGCTTGTCGACGTCCGTGCCTCGCGCGCAGGCCGTGTGATAGGCCAGCAGCTGCAGCGGCACCACGTGCAGCAAGGGGCTGAGCGCGCCGTAGTTCTCGGGCATGCGGATGACGTGGATGCCCTCTTCGCTTTCGATGCGCGAGTCGGCATCGGCCAGCACGTACAGCACGCCGCCACGGGCGCGCACTTCCTGCATGTTGCTCTTGAGCTTTTCCAGCAGGGCGTCGTTGGGCGCCACGGTCACCACCGGCATCTCGCTGGTGACCAGCGCCAGCGGACCGTGCTTGAGTTCACCGGCCGCGTAGGCCTCGGCGTGGATGTAGGTGATCTCCTTGAGCTTGAGCGCACCCTCCAGCGCGATCGGGTAGTGCAGGCCGCGGCCGAGAAACAGCGCGTTTTCCTTGCCGGCGAAATCTTCCGCCCAGCTGATGATCTGCGGCTCCAGGGCCAGCACGGCGGCCAGGGCGGCGGGCAGGTGCCGCATGGCTTTCAGGTGGGCGGCTTCCTGCGATTCCGTCAGGCGCCCTTTGGCCTGCGCCAGCGCCAGCGTCAACAGAAACAGGCCGGCCAGCTGGGTCGTGAAGGCCTTGGTCGACGCGACGCCGATTTCGACGCCGGCGCGGGTGACGTAGGCCAGCTTGCATTCGCGCACCATCGCCGAGGTCGCCACGTTGCAGACCGTCAAGGTATGGGCCATGCCCAGGCTCTGGGCATGGCGCAGCGCCGCGAGGGTGTCGGCCGTCTCGCCCGACTGGCTGATCGTCACCACCAGCGTGCGCGGGTTGGGCACGGTGTCGCGGTAGCGGTATTCGCTGGCAATCTCCACCTGCGTCGGAATCTTCGCAATGCCTTCCAGCCAGTATTTGGCTGTGCAGCCGCTGTAGTAGCTGGTGCCGCAGGCCAGGATCAGCACCGAGTCGATTTCCTTGAAGACGCGGTGGGCGCCTTCGCCGGGAAGATGATTGCCCGATGCCTCGAAAAGCTCAGGCACGATCCCCTGCACGCCTTCCAGCGTGTCGGCCACGGAGCGCGGCTGCTCGAAGATTTCCTTTTGCATGTAGTGCCGGTAGGGCCCGAGTTCGGCCGCGCCGCTGTGCGCCTGCACGGTCTTCACCGGCCGCGTCACGGGTTTGTGCGCCTTGTCCACCACCCAGTATTTGCCCAGTTGAACGTCGACCACGTCGCCCTCTTCCAGGTAGACGATCTGGTCGGTGACGCCCGCCAGCGCCATCGCATCACTGGCCAGGAAGTTCTCGCCTTCCGAGGAACTGGAGGACGCCCCCGCGCCAGCGCCGACACCCAGGATCAGCGGCGATCCGGCGCGCGCGCCGATCACGCGCTGTGGTTCGTCCTTGCAGAACACGGCGATGGCGTAGGCGCCGTGCAACTGCAGCACCGCGGCCTTCACCGCCTCGAACAGGTCCCCTTCATAGAGGCTGTCGACCAGATGGCAGATGACCTCGGTGTCGGTCTGGCTGCTGAAGGCATAGCCCTTGGCCTGGAGCGCGGTGCGCAGCTCGACGTGATTCTCGATGATGCCGTTGTGGACCAGCGCGATCCGCCCGGCCTTGACACCTGCATCCTTGCCTGGCCCGTGGCTGAAGTGCGGATGGGCGTTGTGGACGGCGGGAGCGCCATGGGTGGCCCAGCGCGTATGGGCAATGCCGGTGGTGCCCTGCAGGTGCTCTTCTTCGACCTGGCTGAGCAGCTTGGCCACCCGGTCGGTGCTGCGGGCGCGCTTCAGCCCATCGGCGTAGACGGCCACGCCACACGAGTCATAGCCCCGGTATTCCAGCCGTTGCAGCCCCTGCACCAGGATGGGGACGATGTTGCGGTTGGAGACGGCGCCGACGATGCCACACATAAGAGAACCCCTGTTGAATTGGGAGTCACTGTAGGCGCTGCGCTAAGAAATATGCGATCTAAACTGAGGCTATTATGAAATAATATTCCGCAAACATGGATACGTTGAATATAATTTCAAAATGCCGGTGAATGAAGAATTAATGGCACTCGATGCCATCGACTTGGCATTGCTCGACGAACTCCAGACGGACGCTTCCCACAGCAACCAGGACTTGGCTCGGCGCGTTCATGTGTCTGCGCCCACCTGCTTGCGCCGGGTCAAGCGGTTGCGAGATGCGGGCCTGATCGAGCGACAGATCGCCATTCTCGATGCCGACCGCTTGGCGCCTCTGCTCGGGCATGGCTTGCAGGCGGTGGTCGAAATCACGCTCGATCGGCAGGGCCATGAAGAGCAGGAGGCGTTCGAGGCGCGGGTGATCGGCGAAGCCGCGGTGCAGCAGTGCTACCGCGTGTCCCCTGGGCCGGATTTCATCCTGATCGTGCACGCGAGCGACATGCCCGGCTACCTCGCGCTGTCGCAGCGCCTGTTCACGACCGACGCCAATGTGCGCAACGTCAAATCGTTCTTTTCAGTGCGCCGGGCGAAATTCCAGCCGAAGTGGCAGTTGCCCCGCACTGCGGCCTGAACACCGTTTACCTGGCGGTCTTGCGCGGCCGCTGCCAGTTGGCGATGCTGACCTGCTTGCCCCGCGCCACCGACAGCACGCCTGGCGCTGCATCCTTGGTGATGGTCGAGCCCGCGCCCACGGTACCGCCGCGGCCGATCGTCACGGGGGCCACCAGCACGCAGTTGCTGCCCACATGCACCTCGTCCTCGATCACCGTGCGGTGTTTGTAGGCGCCATCGTAGTTGGCGGTGATCGAACCGGCGCCGTAGTTGACCCGCTCGCCCACCGTCGCGTCGCCCAGGTAGGCCAGGTGGTTCGCCTTGGCGCCGCGGGCCAGCGTGGAATTCTTGACCTCGACGAAGTTGCCGATGTGCACCTCGGGCCCGAGATCCGCGCCGGGGCGCAGCCGCGCAAAAGGGCCGACCAGCGCGCCCTCGCCCACCCGCGCGCCGAGCTTCTCGCCATCGATATAGGTGAACGGATGGATGACGGCGCCGGCCGCGATGCTGGCGTTGGCAATCACGCAGCAGGCGCCGACCTTCGCGCCTTCGCCCAGCGTGACCTGGCCTTCGAACACACAGTTGACATCGATCTCCACATCCTGCGCGCATGTCAGGCTCCCCCGCACATCGAAGCGCGCGGGGTCGGCGATGCGAACCCCCTGCTCCATCAAGGCGCGCGCCTGGCGCAGCTGGAAGGCACGCTCGAGTTCGGCCAGTTGCAGCGGGCTGTTGACGCCGTCCACCTGCACCTTGTCCGCAATCTCGACGGCCACCACGTCGGCGCCGTCTTTCACGGCCAGCTCGACGATGTCGGTCAGGTAGTACTCGCCTTGGGCGTTCTCATTGGAGAGACGCGCCAGCCATCCCTTCAGCAACGCGTTGGGCACGGCCATGAAGCCGGTGTAGACCTCCGAAATGTTGCGCTGCTCGTCGCTGGCGTCCTTCTGCTCCACGATGCCTTGCACCGCACCCTGCGCCGCATCACCGGCGCGCAGCACACGGCCATAGCCGGTGGGATCGGACATCGCGACGGTGAGCAGCGCCAGGCGACTGCCCCCGCTGGCATCGATCAGTTGCCGCAGCGTGGCGGCTTCGATCAGGGGAACGTCACCGTTCAAGATCAGCGCGGTGCCCTCGCCATCCAGCCAAGGCACGGCTTGTTGCACCGCATGGCCGGTGCCCAGCTGCGGGTCCTGGCGTGCGAATTGCGGCACGGCCCGGCCGCCGGCCTGTGCCCACCCCGTCACGGCGGCCTCCACCTCGGCGGCGCCGCTGCCGGTGACGATGACCAGGCGGCGCGCCTGCAAAGTGGCCACGGTGTCGGCCACATGCTGCAACAATGGGCGGCCGGCCAAGCGATGCAATACCTTGGGCAAGCGGCTCTTCATGCGGGTGCCCTTGCCGGCGGCCATGACCACCACATCGATTGCTGTCATTCACATTCCTTCTTCAGATGATGAGCGCCCAAAACAGACTTGCCCGAATTATCGGCCTGCTGGCCTTGACCGCGGCGTTGGCCGCCTGCAGCGCCGTGAAGCTAGGCTACAACAGCATCGACCAGGTGGCCTATTGGTGGCTGGACGGCTGGGTCGACTTCAGCGACGAGCAGGCTGCACGCGCGCGGGAAGACCTGGCGCGGCTGCATCGCTGGCACCGCGTTGACGAACTGCCGCAGCTCCAGTCGCTGTTGCGGTCGATGGAAGAGCTGGCTGCCTCCGACGTCACACCCGCCCAGGCCTGCGCTTTCGTGCCGCGCCTGCGCGAGCGTCTGAACGCCCTGGCCACGCGCGCCGAGCCCGCAGCGGTGACCCTGGCCATAGGCCTCGCTCCGGAGCAGATCGCCCACCTCGAGCGGCGCTACCAGAGGAGCAACACGGCTTATCGCAAGGAATGGCTGGAGCTGACGGCGCAGGAGGTGAACGACAAGCGCTTTGAGAAATTCCTGGAGCGCGGCGAGACCCTCTACGGAAAGTTGGACGAGCAGCAACGCGCGGTCTTGCGCCGGCAGGTCGAGCAGTCGGTGTTCGATCCGCAGCGGCTGGCGGCCGAGCGCCTGAGGCGGCAGCAGGATGCCCTGCGGACGCTGCGCGAGATGGCGGCGCCTGGCATCAGCCTGACGCAAGCGCGCCGGCTGCTGCAGGGCTATTTGCAACGGGTCCAGGAATCGCCCGACGCGGCTTACCGCAGCTGGCAGGATGCGTTGATCGCTGAAGCCTGCCGCAACATAACGACCTTGCACAACAGCACCAGCCCGGCGCAGCGCGAATCCGCGGCGCGGCGCCTGCAGGGGTACCAACGGGATCTGGCGGAACTGTCGGCGCCGCAGTGAGCGAAGCGAGAGCGGGGGCAGAGTTCAGCGCTCGCCCTTGGAATGCGAGCGGCCTTCCCGTTCGGCCTCGTCCATATCCTTTGCTTCCTGCTCCGAGCGCGGCTTGGCCGCCTGGGCGTCCGCCTCGACGTCGGCCTTTTTCAGGTATTCCTCGGTGCGCTCCAGGTAGTCGCGGCTGCCCTCGTAGCTGCCCTCGCCGATCTGCTGGTCGCGCTGCCCGGCCGCAGGTTTGGGCTGGAAATCGCTGGAGCCCGATTGCTGTTGCTGCGGATTGCTGTCGCGCGCCGGCTGCTGCTGCAGGATGCGCGGCGTGGATTTAAAAGTCATCGAGTCACTCCTAAGTCTGTGCCGACCGGTCGACACGAGCGCACCAGCTTAGGAGTGCAAGCCCGACAGGGCTGTCGGCCCGCAGGCGGCAGGATTGTCGGCATCGGCCTACACCGTGCCGCACGCGCCGGGCACCACGACATCAGGCCTGCAGCGACGCCCACATTTCCTTGTCGCGCTCGGCCGTCCAGATGCGCGGATTCTTGATGCCGCGCGCCTCGTCGTAGGCCCGGCTCACATCGAACGGAAGGCAGTGCTCATAGATGAAGACGTGGCCGAAGATCGGGTCCATGCGCTGGCGGGTGTGCGCCATCGCCGCCTTCAGGTCCATGTTGCCGGCGGCCGCTTCCTTGGCCGACTGGTACAGCGTCTCGACCCATTGCTTGGTGTAGTCCAGCGCCTTGTTCACGTCGGCGGCACCTTTCATGGCTTCGCCGCGGCCCGGCACGATGGCTTCGGCACGCAGCGCCCGCAAGGCTTCCAGCGTGGCCGGCCATTCCTCCAGGTGCGCGTCGCCGGTGTAGACGCCGGCCTGGTATTCGACCAGGTCACCGGAGAACAGCACCTTTTCCTCCTCCACCCAGGCGATCGTGTCGCCGCGGGTGTGGCCGGGCCCCGGGTGCCAGATCTGCACCTGCACGCCGCCCAGGTCGATCGTGAGCTTTCCGGGCACTTCGCCCTTGACCGGGTTGCCGCCGCCGATCACCAGGGTCGGCCAGGTCAGGCCCGGGACGCTCTCTGCGTTGCGGAACAGGCGCGGAAAGCGCTCCATTTCGGACTGCATGTCTTCCTTGCCGCGCTCGATGATCAGCTCCAGGGTGCCCTGGCTGGCGATGATCTCCGTGGCGCCTTCTGCCGCGTAGGCGCTGGCACCCAGCACGCGCACCGCATGGTAGTGCGTCAGCAACACGTACTTGATCGGCTTGTCGCTCACCGTGCGGATCCGCGCGATCAGGTCCTGCGCCATCGCGGGCGTGGCCGTGGCGTCGCTGACCATGATGAACTTCTCGCCGATGATGACGCCAGAGTTCGGGTCGCCCTCGGCGGTGTAGGCCCAGCAATGGGCGCTGAGCTGCTCGAAGGTGATTTTCTTGTCGGCCAGGTCGGCCTGGCTGGCAAAGGCTTTGGACATCTCGTCTCCTGTGCGGCGCCGCGAAGCGCAAAAGCGTGATTTTACCTAATCGTAATCAATTACGGAATGTTGAATCTGCAATGGCCTGCTTCGCAAGCCAGTCGCAAGCCTGCCGCGCCACCTCGTCCAGCGGCAGGCAGGCGTTCACCACCAGCACGCCCGGCTCGGCGGCCGGGGACTCCAGCGCATCGAACTGGCTGGCCACCAGGCTGGGGGGATAAAAGTGGCCGTCACGCGCGGCGACCCGCGCCAGCGCCTGCTCCTGGGTCAGCTCCAGGTGGAGAAAGCGCAGCCCGGGCGCGGCGCCGCGCAGGTTGTCGCGGTAGCTGCGCTTCAGGGCTGAACAGGTCAGGACAGCGCCGCCCGGGTGGGCCCGCAGTTCCCCGCCCAGTTGACCCAGCCAGCCGGCCCGGTCGGCATCGTCCAGTGGCAACCCGCGCCGCATCTTCTCGATATTCGGGTCCGGATGGAACTCGTCGCCCTCGATCAGCGGCAACGCCATCGCGCGGGCAATGCGGCTCCCCACCGCCGACTTGCCGCAGCCCGCCACGCCCATGACCACCAGGCGCGGGGTGCTCATGCGGCAAGCCCATGGTCGAGCATGGCCACCACTTCCTCGGCGAATGCGCCGTAACTCATGGGCCCGCCGGGGCGCAGCCAGGTAAATGTCCAGTTGATCATGCCGAACAGCATCATGGTCACGGGGGTCTGGTTGCCTTCGTTCACGCGCGCGGGGTAAGCCCGGCGCAGGAAGCGGGTGACGGCGGAGACCACGTCGCGCTGACGGTTGAGGATCAGGTCGCGCTGGGTTTCACCCAGGAACTTGGTGTCGTGCAGCAAGGCCACGTGCCGCGTCGCGGAGCTTTCGTACTCCTCCAGGAAGGCGCGGACCAGTTCGTGCAGCGCGGCGCGATCATCCAGGTTGCGCCGCTGCGCCGTGGCCTCGGCCTGGCCGATCACGGCCAGCAGGCGCTGGGTATAGCGATCGAGCAGGTCGAACAGGATCGCTTCCTTGCTCTCGTAATAGTGATAGAGCCTCGCCTTGGAGGTGCCGCCGGCCGCCGCGATGTCGTTCATGCTGGCGGCCGGATAGCTGCGGTCGGCGAAGCACTGGGCCGCCACATCCAGGATTTCGTCGCGCTTGAGTTCGTGCTGGGATGACTTGGGCCGGGCCATGCCCGGATTATGGGCGCGGCCACGCGCCGTCAGTCTTCAGTTCATCGCGCCGTGGGCACCGCAGGTCTGGGGGGCCTTGCCCGCGAAACCGCCATCGCAGCCTTGGCGGGAACGAGGCGCGGCGACGTCCCAGGCCAGCCCGGCCAGGCCGGCCAGCAGCCGGCCGACCGCGCCGGCGCCGAGCACCAGGGCCAGCCGCAAGTCTGACAGCGGCTGCAGCACCTGCGCCATTTGCGGGGTGGCGGCACGCACCGGAACCGGCAGCGGGTCCCAGCTGAAGTAGGCCGGCGACTGGGCGCTCCAGGCCTCGACCACCACCCGCTGGCCCGGCCGCACCCGCAGCTGCCCGCCGGCGCCGATGACGTGATCGCCCTGGTCGTTGGGCGGGCCACCATGCGGGCCTTCGAAAGTGGCCCACATCTGGCCGTGCGCCACCCGCAGGACGCCGGACTCGCGGGGCTGGAGCGTGATGGCGCGCCCTGCCGCCAGCTTCCAGGTTCCGGGCAATGCGGAGGACAGCGATTGTTGCGGTTGCGACAGCGTTTGCGATGCCATGACATTTCTCCAGTTAGGCGGATTCGGCATTGAATGATCGGCGACGCACGCTTGGCAGTCCAATGAAATACGGCTACGCTATTGATTCCCGATTCGCATCAATGCGCAAATCCCTCCTGACAGAAACCGGCACCCATGCAGCACTCCCAGACGCACCTGCGCACGCGGCCCATCTCGGCCGGGCACCTGCGGGCTTTCGAAGCCGTGGCCCGGCACCTGAACTTCCGGGCGGCGTCCGAAGAGATGGCGCTGACCCAGTCGGCCGTCAGCCGGCAGATCCAGGCGCTGGAGGAAGAAGTGGGCGTGAGCCTGTTCCTGCGCCATACCCGCGCGGTCGAGCTGACCAGCGCAGGCGCTCACTTATTGCTGGCCGTGACCCACTCGCTGCCGCGCATCGATGCCGCCATACGGCAGATCCGCCAGACCGCGGGCCGTCGCGCCGTCGCTCTCACCACCTTCGCCTCCTTCGCCTCGATGTGGCTGATCCCGCGGCTGGAGCAGTTTCAGCGCGACAACCCGGATATCGACATCCGCATCGACGCTTCCGACACCACCATGGACCTGGAAACCGCCGACGTCGACATGGCGCTGCGCTACGGCCCCACGGCTACCATGCCGTCCCATGCGATCCGCTTGTTCGGGGAGCAGCTGACGCCGGTGGTCAGCCCCTGGCTGCTCAAGAGCGGTGCGCCGCTGAAGAAGCCGGCCGATCTGGCCCAGTTCGCGCTGATCGAGGCCGGCGATGCCCACCAGACACACCTGGAATGGCTGACGTGGCGGCGCTGGTTCGACGAGCATGGTTTCCCCAAGCTGCAGCCCAAGCGCTGGCTGTATTTCAACTACGCCTACCAGATGGTGCAGGCCGCCCTGACGGGCCAGGGTGTGGTGCTGGCGCGCCTGCCGTTGGTGGCAGAAAGCCTGGCCAACGGCGACCTGGTCGAGCCGCTGCTCAATCAGCGGATGGATTCCCCGATGGCCTATTGGCTCGTCATCGGCCCGCGCAACGCGCAGCGTCCGGAGATCAAGGCCTTTTGCGACTGGCTGATGGCCCAGGCCAAGGCCACCCGCCAGACCATCGGCGAAGTGCCCGATCCGGACACGATCGATAACCTGGATTAGCGAGGGAGCCTAACTAATCGGCCAGACCACGCCGTTGTCATTGAGGATGGCGTCCAGCGGCACGTCGTGCGGCTCCGGCTCCAGGTCCTCCAGGAACCCCTCGGTATAGCCCAGGCCCACCGTGTAAGGCCTCGGTTGCAGCTCGGACAACGTGCGATCGTAGAATCCGCCTCCGTATCCCAGTCGAAAGCCGCCCGCGCCATAACCCACGCAGGGCACGAACAGCAGGGTGGGCACGATCACTTCGGTGTCCTTGGGTTTGGGGATGCCGTAGGCGTCCTCCTCCATGTAACAGCCGGGGAACCATGCGTGGAACTTCAACGTCTTATGCAGCTTGTCCACCACCGGCAGGCCGATGCGGCGCGGTTGCGGCTCGTCGAGCAGTTCGCCGTCTTCCTTCCAGCGATGCAAGGCCGGCAACGGATCGAATTCGCCCTTGATCGGCCAGTACGCCCCGATCACTATGTCAGGGCGGTTGATTAGCCAGATGCGCATCACCCGCTGCAGCAAGTCGCTGCGATGGACTCGGTCCGGCATATTCAGCCGCTGTTCGACGAGCTGCTTGCGCAAAGCCCTTTTTTCTTGTGACCTGTCCATAATCCTCCAATGAAGTTGTTAAGAATTCTGACACTGATCGCGAGCGCCGTCGCCTGCAACGCGCAGGCCCAGACCCCGGCCGCCGGAGACGATCTGATCCTGCAGATGCACCAGGCGTTCCGCCAGGGCGACCGCGCGAAGCTGTCGTCGACGCTGCCGCAGGTGCGCGGCCACGCGCTGGAACCCTGGGCCGCCTACTGGGAGCTGAAAAGCCGCCTCGACACCGCCTTGCCGCAGGAGGTGGAAGCATTCCTGGCGCGCTATCCCGGCACCTACCAGGAGGACCGCCTGCGCAACGACTGGCTGCTGCTGTTGGGCCAGCGCCGCGATTGGACCGGCTTTGCCGCCGAGTACCCGCGCTTTCGGATGAACGACGACCGCGAGGTGCGTTGCTACGCGCTGCACGTCGCCCACCTGCGCGACGGCGCGGCGGCACCGGCGGGCCTGGCGGACGAGGTGCGGCGCAACTGGTTTGCGCAGCGCGAGGACGATGGCTGCACACTGGCCGCGGCCGCGCTGATCGGCGACGGCCAGGGCCCGCGCCGCATGACGGCCAACGATGCCTGGCGCAAGGCCCGCATCGAAACCGAGGCCAACCGGACGCGCTCGGCGGCGGCGGCGGTGGCCATCGCCGCCCCGGAAGCGTTGGGCCAGCTGGCCGAGCTCAACAAGAGCCCCACCAAGTTCCTGACCAGCCGTGTCGTCGCCGCGTCGAAGGTGCGCAAGGAATTGATCGTGCTGGCGCTGATCAAGCTGGCTTCGGGCGACGCCGAAAATGCGGCCCGCCAGCTGGAAAGCAAATGGGGGCCGATGCTGACGCCGGAGGAGCGCAACTGGGTCTGGGGCGTGATCGGCAAGCAGTCCGCCCAGCGCCTGGGCAGCGACGCGCTGCGGCACTATGCCAAGGTCGGGCGCGACAGCCACCTGACCGACGACATGCTGGTCTGGAAAGTGCGGGCGGCTCTGCGCGCCGGCAGCACGCCGCACTGGCCCGCCATCCAGGAGGCGGTCGACGCCATGAGCGACGAGACCCGCAACGATGCGCCCTGGGTCTACTGGAAGGCCCGCGCACTGCTCGCCCGCGGCGGCGACACCCGGCGGGCCGAAGCCCGCGAGATGCTGCAGTCGATCGCCTCGGTGCGCGGCTTCTACGAGCAGCTTGCGATGGAAGAGCTGGGCCAGAAGATCACGCTGCCGGCGCGGCCGGCGCCGCTGACGGCACAGGAAAAAGAAGCTGCGAGGCTCAACGCCGGCCTGAACCGCGCGCTGCTGGCGATCGGCCTGGGCATCCGCGGCGAAGGCGTGCGCGAATGGAACTACAGCACCAGCCTGGCGCGCCCCGGCGGCATGACCGACCGCGAGTTGCTGGCGGCGGCCCAGTTCGCTTGCGATCGTGAAGTGTGGGACCGCTGCATCAACACCAGCGAGCGCACCCGGGTCGAGTTCGACGTCGACCAGCGCTACCCGATGCCGTTTCGCGACGCCGTGGTGCGCCGCAGCCAGGAGATCAATCTCGACCCGGCTTATGTCTATGGGCTGATCCGGCAGGAGAGCCGATTCATCATGGACGCGCGCTCCCATGTCGGCGCCTCCGGCCTGATGCAGGTGATGCCCGCCACGGCGCGCTGGACCGCCCGCAAGATCGGCCTGGTCAACTTCACGGCGGACCAGCTCAACGAGCGCGAGACCAATATTGCCATCGGCACCGGCTACCTGAAGCTGGTGCTGGACGACTTCGACGGCTCGATGCCGCTGGCCGCCGCTGCCTACAACGCCGGGCCGGGGCGCCCGCGGGTCTGGCGCAACGGTCCTTCGATGGAAGCCGCGGCCTGGGCCGAGAACGTGCCGTTCAACGAGACCCGCGACTACGTGAAGAAGGTCCTGGCCAACACCACGACCTACGCCGCCATTCTGAGCGGCGAGCCCCAATCGCTCAAGTCACGCCTGGGACTGGTGGGCCCCCGGGAAGCCGCCCGCCCGGAGCCCAACGGCGAGCTGCCCTGACATGAACGCCTGGGATCGCATCGTCGCCACGCTCGCTGCCGAGTTTTCCGACGTTGCCGATCTGGAGACAGGCGTCAGTGTGGTGCTGCGCATGGTACTGGCGGCGGTGCTGGGCGGCTTGCTCGGGCTGCAGCGCGAGCAGCACGGCAAGGACGCCGGCGTGCGAACCCACATGCTGGTGGCGCTCGGCTCGGCCTTGTTCGTGCTGGTCCCGCTGCAAGCAGGCAGTGATCCGGACAGCTTGAGCCGAGTGGTCCAGGGCGTCATTGCGGGCGTCGGCTTCCTGTGCGCCGGGACCATCCTGCGGGTCACCGGAGAAGACCAGGTGCGCGGGCTCACCACCGCAGCCGGTCTCTGGCTCACTGCCGCCATCGGCATCGCGGTGGGTCTCGGCCGCGAGATGACCGCCGTGATGAGCACGCTGCTGGCGCTGGGCATCCTGGCGATGGAAGGCCCGGTGCGGCGCCTGCTCGGCAAGAAGACGGCCGACGACTGACTGGCAAGGTGCTAAACGCGCGCTGCATCAATTCCAGCGCTTTTTTGCATCAATCCGCGCTGACGCGGCCAGTAGCATCCACCTCTTGCGAGGAGAACACGAGAATGCTCAAACTTTATATCGGCAACAAGAACTATTCGTCCTGGTCCATGCGGCCCTGGGTCCTGCTCAAGCAGGCCGGCATCCCGTTCCACGAAGAGATGGTGCGCTTCGACTCTTTCGATGCGGATTCCGCCTTCAAGAAGACCATCCAGTCCATCAGTCCGGTGGGCCGGGTGCCGGTGCTGGTGGACGACGGGCTGGCCGTCTGGGAAACCCTGGCCATCGTCGAATATCTGGCCGAGAAGTTTCCGGACAAGCAGCTCTGGCCCAAGGATGCGAAGGCGCGGGCCCGCGCACGCAGCGTCTGCGCCGAGATGCATTCGGGTTTCAGCGCACTGCGCAGCCACTGCCCCATGAACATCGAAGCCTCGCTGCCGCAGGTCGGCGCCCTGGGCTGGCGCGACAAGCCGGCGGTTCGCGCCGATGTCCAGCGCATCGTGTCGATGTGGACCGAATTGCTGGAACAGCACCAGGGCCCGATGCTTTTCGGCGATTTCTCGATTGCCGACGCGTACTTCGCACCCGTGTGCATGCGTCTGAAAAACTACGCCCTGCCGGTACCGGGCCACATCACCGACTACGTGCGGCGGGTCTGCGCTTTGCCGGGCGTCAAGGCCTGGATCGACGACGCATTGGCCGAAAAGGTGTTCGTCGATTTCGACGAGCCGTACCGCACGTCGCGATGAGCGCGCCGCGGCAGTGGGGCCGCGTCCTCACGGCCATGGTCACCCCGTTCGACACGCAGGGGCGGCTCGACCTCGACGCAGCGCAGCGCCTGGCCCGCTGGCTGGCCGAGCGCGGCAGCGACGGGCTGGTCGTCGCGGCCACCACCGGCGAGGCTTCGACGCTGAGCGATGACGAGCGCTGCGACCTGATCCGCGCGGTGGCGCAAGCGGTGACGATACCGGTCATCGCCGGCACCGGCAGCAACGACACCCAGCACAGCATCACCCTGACGCGGCAGGCCAAAGGCCTGGGCGCGGCCGGTGTGCTGCTGGTGGCGCCCTACTACAGCCGCCCGCCACAAGCCGGTATCGAGGCGCACTTCAGGGCCGCGGCCGGCGCCACCGGCCTGCCTGTCATGGTCTATGACGTGCCCCTGCGCACCGGCCGGCGGATCAGCCGCGAGGTGCTGCTGCGGCTGTTTCGCGAGGTGCCCAACATCGTTGCCTTCAAGGACGCCACGGGCGATGCGCCGGCCGCCGCCGGCCTGATCGCGCAGGCCGGCGAACACTTCGACCTGTACTCCGGCGACGACGCCTGTACCCTGCCGCTGCTGTCGGTGGGCGCCGTGGGCGTGGTCGGCACCACCACCCACTGGACCGGGGCGGTGTTCCAGCAACTGTTTCAGGCCTTTGCCGGCGGGCGGGTGGCGGAGGCCCGGAGCCTCAATGCCCGCCTGCTCGAATCCTTCGAATTCATCAACAGCGAAAACTCGGTATATCCGATGTCGATCAAAGCCATGCTGCGCGGCCTGGGCCAGGAGATGGGCGAGTGCCGGCTGCCCCTGCCGCCGGCGCCGGCCGAGGTGGCGATGCAGGCGCGCCAGGTCTGGCAGCGCCTGAACCTCGGGTAGCTCGGCCCGATGTGCCGCCGATGCCCGTAAACTGCGGGCATGCAAACCTACATGGTCGGTGGCGCGGTACGCGACGCCCTGCTGGGCTTGCCCGTCAACGACCATGACTGGGTGGTGGTGGGCGCTTCGCCGCAGGAGATGATCAGCGCCGGCTACCTGCCGGTGGGCAGGGACTTCCCGGTGTTCCTGCATCCGCAGACTCGCGAGGAATACGCGCTCGCCCGCACCGAGCGCAAGACCGCGCGCGGCTACCATGGCTTCGCCTTCCACGCCGAGCCCAATGTCACGCTCGAGGACGACCTGGCGCGGCGCGACCTGACCATCAATGCGATCGCTCAGGATGAGAAAGGCCGCCTGATCGATCCCTTTCATGGCCAGGCAGACCTGCGCAACCGGGTGCTGCGCCATGTGACGGATGCATTTCGCGAGGATCCGGTGCGCATCCTGCGGCTGGCCCGGTTTGCCGCCCGCTTTCCCGAGTTCACGGTCGCCGACGAAACGCTGGCGCTGATGCGCGAAATGGTCGAGGCTGGCGAAGCGGATGCCCTGGTGGCCGAGCGCGTCTGGCAGGAACTCGCCCGCGGCCTGATGGAGGGCAAGCCATCGCGCATGTTCGAGCTGCTGCGCGAGTGCGGCGCGCTGGCCCGGCTGCTGCCCGAAGTCGAGAGGCTCTGGGGCGTGCCTCAGCGCGCCGAGTACCACCCCGAAGTCGACACCGGCGTGCACCTGATGATGGTGCTGGACATGAGCGCCCGGCTGCAGGCGCCGCTGCCGGTGCGCTTCGCCTGCCTCACGCACGACCTCGGCAAGGGCACCACGCCGGCCGAGATCCTGCCCAAGCACATCGGCCACGAAGAGCGCAGCGCCCGGCTGCTCCGGAAGGTCTGCGACCGCCTGCGCATCCCCACCGAGTGCCGGGAACTGGCCGACGTGGTGGCGCGCGAGCACGGCAATATCCATCGAAGCCTGGAATTCGGCGCCGCGGCCACGGTGCGCCTGCTGGAGCGCTGCGACGCGTTTCGCAAGCCGCAGCGGTTCGGCCTGGTCTTGCTGGCCTGTGAGTGCGACGCCCGTGGCCGGCTCGGCATGGAAGAGAACGCCTATCCCCAGCGCGCGCGTTTGCTGACGGCCCTGGCGGCCGCGCAGGAAGTGGCCACGCACGAGATCGCGGCTCAGGCGCAGGAGCAAGGCATCGGCGGCGCCAGGATCGGCGAGATGATCCACCAGGCGCGGGTACAGGCCGTTGCCGAAGCAGCCCCACAGGCTGCTAGATAGGGCGACAAGTTGTCAATGGCGCTGGTGCGAGCCTGCGCCTTTTGCGATGATGCGGGTATGAACCTCTTGCGCGAGCAGATGCCGGGCCGGGGCCTGGCGGAGGGCATCCGGCGGGCCGGCTTTCGCAAGTGGTACGAGCGCGAGCTGCTTTCCAGCCACGCCTACATGGTCCTGGCGATTCTCAGTGTCATCGCGCTGGTCGCCAGCTTCGAAGCCTTCCACGGCGCCACCCCTGCCGAAAAGCTGATGGACGTGCTGTTCGTGCTGGTCAGCGGCGGGGTAGCCCTGTGGGCGCTCAGGCGCTACATTTTCCTGGCCATGCGCGCCGAGGACATCGCCAATCAGGCCAGTTGCGGCGACTGCGGCACCTACGGGCGCTTCAAGGTGGTGGGCGACGGCGGCAGCCCTGGTGAAACCCACGTGTGCTGCAACAAGTGCGCCCACGAGTGGACCATCTGCAGCTAAGCGTCAGCTGAGCAAGGCCAGCGCCGCGTAGTCGCCCACCCGGTCTTCCAGGCCAGCACCCACCAGTTCGCAGCCGTCGGTGAGCGCCGGCAGCTTGCCCGCCAGCTGCGCCTGAAGGCGCGGCAGCAGCAAGGCCCGGTTGTGCCAGAAGACGCTGCCGCCCAGGCTGATCCGCTGCAGGTCGAGCGTGGCGACCAGGTTGTAAAGCGCGCGGCCCAGCACCCTGCACAGCTCGTCGACCATGGCATTGGCCGCGGCCTCGCCGTCATGGGCCTGCTGGAACAGGGTGGCCGCATCCAGGCCAAAGCGGCGCTCGACCGCATTGCCGGCGACCAGCGCCTCGACGTCACCGATGTTGCCGCAGCCACACAGCGCATCGTCGTTGTCCGACACGAACATGTGGCCCGCGTGGCCGGCGTTGCCGTTCTTGCCGCGCAGCACACGGCCATCGACGCACAGGCCGACGCCGATGCCAGTGCTCCAGGTGACGTACGCACAGTGCGGAATTCCACGCAAGGCGCCCCAGCAGCGTTCAGCCTCCAGCGCTGCGATGCAATCGTTCTCGACCCGCACGACCTCGAAGCGGCGGCGCAGCGGCGCCTCCAGCACGGCGGTGTGCCAGTCGTTCGGCAAGCCGCGTGCCGGTCCGGCCAGGCCGCCGCAGATGTTGGGCGCCGCCAATTCGACCAGCCCGTCTTGCATGACGAAAGGCCCGCACGACGAAACGCCGGCCTGCTGCACCGATGCCGGAGCGACGTCGGCCTCGAGACAGGCTTCCTCCACCATGCGGATGATCTGGCCGGCCAGCGCATCTCGCGGGCCGGTCTTGGCTGTGGGTTCGCTGCGGCGGGCGATCAGGTCCAGCCCGGTGCCATCGTTCAGGCTCACGGCCACCTTGGTCCCGCCGATGTCGATGCAGGCCTTCATGGTCACAACAGCCTGGAGATAGCGCCGGCCAGCAGGCTGAGCAGAATCGTGGTGGTGAGTGGAATGAACCATTCGCGGCCGAACAGCTTGAAGCGCATGTCGCCCGGCAGCTTGCCCAGGCCCAGGCGCTGCAGCAGCGGGCTGAACCAGCTGATGAGCATCAGGGCCAGGAAGATGACGATGATCCAGCGAATCATGTTCTGGAGTGTAGGCCCGGTCAGAGCGTGTGGGTCCGGTCGCCTTGGGCAAACCCCACGGCGTCCCAGAACGGGCCCCGATGAAACCCGATCACCTTGAAGAGCTCCCCCATCTCGTGTTCGGCAAGCAGCCGCTGCGCCGCGATCCGCTGCGCGAGCGGGGACTGCTCCAGCAAAGGAACCAGCCCGCAGTTCATCAGGAAACGCGCCTGGGTGGTGTAACCGAGGGTAGGCAGGCCCGCCTCCTGCGCGGCCAGCGCCAGGCCGGTGAAGTTGACATGGGCGGTGATGTCCTTGTGCCCCAGATCGGACAGCGGATCGGTGTCGGCCATGTGGCCGCGATGGCACATCAGGGTGCCCATGTGCCGCTGGGGGTGGTAGTACTCGCTTTCGGTGAAGCCATAGTCGATGAAGAAGGCCGCGCCCTGCTCCAGCCGATCGGCCAGCGTGCGCACGAATGCCTCGGCCTGCGGATGGATCTCGGTCAGGTAGTCGTGCGGGCCTTCCACCTCCACTGGTGGCCGCAAGGGCGTCGGCCGGTCGAGCCAGCCGAGGCGGCCGGAGGCGATGGCGACGCCGCGCTCATGCCAGACGCCGCCGGTACGTTGAAGCAGCTTGACTGGCATCGCATCCAGCACCTCGTTGCCGACCACCACGCCGCGCATTGCCGCCGGCAGTTCGCTCGCCCACTGCACCCGATCGCCGAAGGGCGCCAGCGTCTCTTGCTGACGCGCGCGCAGGCTGCCGGACAGGTCGACGATGGTGTAGCGACATACTTGCGCGCGCAGCGCCTGCAGCAGTTGTTGCGCCAGCGCTCCCGAGCCCGCGCCGAACTCCCAGACCTCGTCGGTGCCGGTGGCCTGCAGCGCGTCGGCAATCTGCACGGCAAGCGCCTGGCCGAACAGCGGCGTCATCTCGGGCGCCGTCACGAAATCGCTGCCCGACGACGGCAGGGTTCCGAACTTGCGCGAACCGTGCGCGTAGTAGCCCAGTTGGGGGGCGTACAGCGCCAGCGCCATGAAGCGGTCGAACGGCAGCCAGCCGCCGGCGCGGCGGATCGATTCTTCCACCAGCGCCTGCAGCGCCCTCGTTAAACTCGATGCTTCTGTCGTCACACCCGGATTGTCCCCGAATGAGCGAGCATCCCCGTCCGCGCACCGTGCTGGTTACCGGCTCCGCCAAACGGCTGGGCCGCGAAATCGCGCTGGCGCTGGCCGCCGGCGGCTGGCAGGTGGCGGTGCATTTCAGGGGTTCGGCCGACGACGCGGCGGTGACCGTGGCCGACTGCCGCCGCCTGGCGCCGGCCGGACATCTGATGGAAGCATTCCAGGCCGACCTGGGCGACGAAGCCCAGGCCCGGGCGCTGCTGCCGCGGGTGATCGAGCGTTTCGGCCAAGTCGAGGCCATCGTCAACAACGCGTCGATGTTCGAGCACGACACGGTCGGCACCTTCGGCTACGACACCCTCTCGGCGCACCTGCGCACCAACACCGGCGCGCCGGTGCTGCTGGCGCAGGCGCTGCACGCACACGTGAGTTCGCGGCGCGAAGTCGACCCGGCCGCCGCCGGCGTAGTGGTGAACCTGCTCGACCAGAAACTCTGGAACCAGAACCCGGATTTCCTGAGCTACACCTTGTCCAAGGCCGCGCTGGAGGCGGCCAACACGGTGCTGGCCATCGCCCTGGCGCCGCAGCTGCGCGTGGTCGGCGTGGCCCCGGGGCTGACCCTCACCAGCCACCTGCTCTCCACAGAGAAGTTCGAGCAGTTGCATCGCTTGTCGCCGCTGGGCCGCTCGTCGACGCCGCAGGACGTGGTGGCTGCCGTGAAGTTCGCGCTGGAAAACGCTTCCATCACCGGCACCACGCTGCTGGTGGACGGTGGCCAGCACCTCATGAAGTTCGATCGCGATTTTTCGCTAATGTGAAGCGGCCCCTTCGATGACAAAAGCCGGCACCCAGATCCTCACGCTCACGGGGCTGCGTTTCGACGCCAACCTGGGCATCCTCGATCACGAGAAGACAGCGCCCCAGCCGATCCGCGTCGATGCCGAACTCAATCTCGGGCCGCAGCCGCTGCTGCCGCGCGACGACGACATCGGGCATGTGCTGGACTACCGCAAGGTGCGCAAGATCATCATCGACGAATGCACGGCCGAACACGTCAACCTGCTGGAAAGCCTGATCGGCAAGCTGGCGCACCGGCTGATGCAGCTGCCCGGCGTGCTGGGTGTGCGCGTGCGCATCGCCAAGCTGGAAATCTTCGAGGATTGCGAGGTAGCGATTCGGGTGGAGACGGGGCTCTGGTAGGCCCGCCGCTTGATAGCATCGCCATGCCGGCCGGGTCTGCTACCGCCCGCAGGTCGCTCCCCTGCCGCTTTGAGAAGGACTTCCATTCATGCGCTTCCAACTTGGCCCTTGTCTGCTATGGGCGATAGCCCTTGCACTTCCGCTGCCGACGCTCGCGCAGAGCATGACTGCGCAGCAACTGGTCGCAGCGGTCGCCAAATTCCCGGCCATCGAGTTCAAGTCCGAAACGGCGGAAGAGATCGGCGCGTTCACCAACCTGTCGAACACTGTCTTCAAGCCCAAGGGCGACGGGCCCTTCCCCGCCATTGTGCTGGTGCATACCTGCGGCGGCATCAAGGATTCGCACATGCGCGCGCACGCGACTGCCTTGCTGGCCAAGGGCTTCGTGGTGCTGACGCAGGACAGCTTCAATCCGCGTGGCCGGCCGGATTGCGGCCCGAACAACAGCAACGCCTTGCCATCCTTCGTAGGCGCCAACGATTCGTACGCCGCGCTGAAGCACCTGACGCAGTACCCGTTCGTCGACAAGGCACGGATCTACCAGGCGGGCTACAGCTTCGGTGGGTTCGTGGCGACGCTGCTCGCGTCGTCGAGCCTCGCCGAGGCGCTCGGTGCTCCCGGCCGCTTCCGCGCCACGATTTCCCATTATTCGCCTTGCAAGTTCAACGGCCGTGACATCATCCTGCAAAGCACCGACCGGCCAGTCTTGATGCTGATGGGGGAGAAGGATTCCGAGACGCCGGCGGCCAGCTGTTTTCCTCTCCTCGAACAGATGAAAGCAGCCGGCAAGCCGGTGCAATGGCACGTGTTCCCCGGCGCGACCCATGGATGGGACAAGCGCGGCCAGGGCCGCGATGGGTACATCTATAACGAAGAAACGACCCAGGACGCGATCCGCCGGATGCTCGAATTCATTGGGCAGAACCGCTAGCCGCGCACCAATCAGTGGGGCAATGAATGGGCGTCTCAATCGAGCCGGGCTTCAGTCGAGCCCGGTCGGCAGCCCGTCGATGCTTGCCGCGTTTTTTTCGCGCCGGTAAGCGGGCAGATTGCCCAGGCCTCGTTTGTCGACCCAACGATCCATGGCATCGCGGTCCTCGACGAACTGCATGAGCGGAACCCCGTAGCCGCACGAGTCGCTGACGCGAGTGACCTGAACCCGAATGATCGCCCGAGTGCTCGGCTTGGAGGGGAGCCTGGCCGCGAGCTCATCCCACTGTTCGGAGCCGGGCACGACCACCTCGCCGGTGCCATGAAAGCGAACGATCTTCGGGGGCCCCTCGAAGGCGCAGAACATCAGCACGATCCGCCCGTTTTCGCGAAGGTGGGCGATGGTCTCGGCTCCGCTTCCGGTGAGGTCGGCATACGCCACGGTTCGAGCACCGAGAATGCCGAGGCAATCCAGCCCTTTCGGTGAGCAGTTCACATGGCCTTCGGCTCCCGCCGGTGCGGTGGCGACGAAGAAAACGTGCTGCCTGCGGACCCACGCTGTGAGCTCAGGGGTAATTTCGGCGTAGATCTTGCCCATGGTTGCTGCCTCTTTGGCTGATGGTACATGCGGCGGCAGAGTTATGCGCCACGCGATGTGGTGCCGCTGACGCGCTCCCAGGACTCGATTGGGCCTGGCTGAAGACGGAACAATGGGTGGCACTCTGGGGCGCTGATGGAGCGCCACTGCTCCCACAGCGCAGGATTGCGAACGGCCAGTTTCTGAAGCAGATGCCCCCACTCATGCTGGACCTGGCCGGCCGTGACGAGGACAGGCGTTTGGACTTGCACGCGGCCGATCTTGCTGCGGTCGAAAGAGTAGCCACGGACTATTGATTCAGAATGAACGCCTTGCAAATAGGCGCTGATTGCGGAACGCGGCGCTGACTGAGCGCGAAAACGTTCAAGCTGCGGATGATTCCGATAGCCGCGTGTGCCTCCGCCCAGCACGGCCCGGGCCAGCAGCGCTTCGCGCCACAACGCGACGAGGCCTTGGGGATCGAGGTATTTGGGGTGCAACGACCAGAGTCTCATTCTTAACGGCGCCTAATGTCGAACTTTCGCGATTGCCCTAGGCCTCTTCCGCTGGAATGACCTGCTATGCCGGCGTCATTAATTTGCCAGCCACAGCGAGTAGCGCCTTTTGCGTGCAATCGTCAGTAGGGTCCGCGATGCACCACGTGGCTGCTTGCGACCCTACTCCCATCCTTGGATGGGTACGCACAGAATCACCAAGCAGCGCGGCAAACTGCGCCTGGGACAAGCCCGTGTGTTCCCAGGCTTCAACTGCGGGGGACGAGACGACCTGAGTCTTTCCGGCTTTCATCTGCCGCACAGACTCAAGCAGGTCGGCGGCTAGGTCGCGTTTGGCCTCGTACGTGCGCAGTTGCGCATCAGCGAAGAGTTTAGTTTTCTAGGGCACGCCGAATCTCCTTAAGCTTTGCCCGGTGATGTTGTCCGTCCTCGCCTTCCAGTAATGCGGCCATTGCTACCGTGAGCGTTGACGCGTATACGCCTAAGGCGTATACGCGTCAACTGGCGTACTGCTGAGGCATAAAGTTGAAGCCGACCTTCCGTGTCGCTGTTGGCCGCGTTTTGCTGTAACTCACAGCCGATACCGAGCAGTCAAATCTACAAGCGTGACTTGATACTTCTCAAAAAGCGCGCTTCCAGCTGACCTTGCCGTCCGCGGATTGGTCGTCAAGTTGATTGAGCGGTAGCGTCCCCCGTTAGTTTGGATAGTAAGC